>NZ_SMKU01000351.1 GCF_004349215.1 Actinomadura rubrisoli
CCGCCCACCACACCACCCACCCCGCCGGCGACCGCATCGGCGAGCAGGACCAGGCGCCCGAACCAGCACCCGGTCCGGCCGCGCCGCCCATCCAGCAGGCGAGTACCACCGTCGACCTCGATACGGCCCTGCCGGAGCCCGCTGGCAGCCCCGCCGCTGGGCCCGCCGGGCCCGCCGCTGGGCCTGCCGATGGCGAGGTCGGTGATGACGCCGCTGCCCGGGTGATCGCCGATGAGCTGCGCCGGCACGGTGTGCACGCCACCGTGGTGGGGGCGACGGCAGGCCCGCAGGTGATCCGCTACAGCCTCGCACTGGGCAACGGCGTCAAGATCTCCAAGGTCCGCGCCCTGGTGGAGAACCTCGGCGTCGCGCTCGGGCGCGACCGGGTGCGGCTCATCGCCCCCATGCCCGGACAACCTGGCCTGGTCGGGCTGGAGGTGCCCAACCCCGACCGGCGACCCGTGCGCCTGGCCGATGTGCTGCGCTCACCGGCCGCCACCGGCGAGCACCATCCGCTGATCGTCGGGTTGGGTGAGGACGTCGAGGGCCGCCCGGTGGTGGTCAACCTGGCCAAGATGCCGCACATCCTGATCGCGGGCGCCACCGGCGCGGGCAAATCCACCGCGCTCAACGCCATCATCGCCTCGGTCCTGGTCCGCGCCGCCCCCGCGCAGGTCCGCATGGTGCTCATCGACCCCAAACGGGTCGAACTGGCCGCCTACACCGGCATCCCGCACCTGCTCACACCGATCATCACCGACCCGAAGAAGGCCGCCGAGGCCCTGACGTGGGTCGTCGGCGAGATGGACCGCCGCTACGACGACCTGGCCGCATCCGGATACCGGCACATCGACGACTTCAACCAGGCGGTCAAGACCGGCAGGCTGTCCGCGCCGCCCGGGAGCGACCGCATGTACACCCCGTACCCGTACATGCTGGTCATCGTTGACGAGCTGGCCGACCTGATGATGATCGCGCCGCGCGACGTGGAGGACTCGGTCGTGCGCATCACCCAGCTCGCCCGCGCCGCCGGCATCCACCTGGTGCTGGCCACCCAGCGGCCCAGCGTGGACGTGGTCACCGGACTGATCAAGGCCAACGTCCCGTCCCGGCTGGCGTTCGCGGTCTCCTCACTGACCGACAGCCGCGTCATCCTCGACCAGCCGGGCGCCGAAAAGCTGCTGGGCGCCGGGGATGCCCTGCTGGCACCGGCCGGCGCCGGCCAGCACATCCGCCTGCAAGGCGCACTCATCACCAGCGACCAGATCATCCAGGTCGTCGAACACGCCACATCCCAGTACCCGGCCACCCCGCAGACCGCCACCGACCCGCTGACCGCATCCCACGAACAGGTCATGCGAGTGGTCCGGGCGGGACCGGCGACCACCGGCCAGATCCAGACCCGCACCGGTCTGCCCGAGCGCCAGGTCGATGAGCTGCTGAGCCACCTCACCCGGTTCGGCTACCTGGTCAAACCCGCAGACCACTACGAGATCCCCTAACCCGGGGCGACACCCGACCGAGGGCGCGCACAGCAACACGCGCGCCCCCGGTCTCGCGCTGCGCGAATACACGCCCCCCAATCTGCTCAGGAGGTACCCCGGTGGCCCAGGCCGCAGGCCGGTTCGTCCGCATCGCCCTGGTCGGCTCGCTGGCCTACTACATCAGCACCATCGCCCGCGACGACGCCAACGGAGCCGACACCAAAGGCACCCGCCCCCACGCCGCGGCCGGTGCAGACCTCGGCCGGCGCATCGTCGCCGAGGCCAAGACCCAGCGCGGCGTCCCCTACTCCTGGGGCGGCGGCGGCACCCGCGGCAAAAGCCGCGGGATCTGCTGCTCACCCGGCGGATACGACGGCCGCGAAACGGTCGGGTTCGACTGCTCGGGCCTGGTGCAATACGCCGTCTACCAGGCATCTCGCGGCCGGATCATCCTGCCGCGCGTCGCCGCCGACCAGGTCCGGCGCGGCAAACCCGTGTCCCGGTCGGCGATGCGGCCCGGGGACCTGATCGGTTTCGACCACGGCCAAGGCATCACCCACATCGGCATCTACGTCGGCGACGGCCGGATGGTGCAGGCACCCCAAACCGGCGACGTCGTCAAAATCTCACCCCTGGCACCCCGCAATGACCAGCGATGGACCATCCGCCGACTCCAATGACCAGCCAGCGGCCAGATGCGCGCCACCAACCGATACCAGCCACTGGCACACCGTGCCTCACCCCTGGTCTGGTGCTGCGTCCTGGCGGCCACCGCCACCCGTGGTGGCCGCCTCACGGAACACCAGAACCGACCCTACGAAAGAAGGAAGTCATGCCGACCCCAGTCGACGAAGCCCTGTCCGCGCTGTCTTCTGTGGTGCCGTTCAAGGTCGACCGCCGCCTGATCGCGCGGCTGCTCAGCCAGAACCCGCCACTCAACGCCAATGCCACCGATGGAGGCTGGGACAACACTTCGCTTCGACACGAGCTGTACAACCGTCTGGCCTATGAATTGCTCGCCCGCCCGTTCCACACCTACGCGTTCCACAAGATCGGTGTGGAACGCGATCGCGCCAACCGGGAAGCGTTCTTCGCTGACCTGCGGCGTGCCCACGAAGCATGGGTGCGGCGTGGGTGACCGGACCCGCATCGTCACCCCGTCCACCGACCCCGACCGGTGGACCGACGAGGAAAAGGACTACTTCGACCGGGGCCTGTGCTCCTGGGACGTGGGAGTGCAGTACTTCGGGCAGACCGATCACCTATGCGGCGCGAGGTCGAAGCCGGGCGCGTCGTTCGGGCACTGTGCCCACCACGAGGAAGTGCTGCTGGAGTGCCACTGGCCTGACGGGACGCCCCGCCGATGAGCGGCATGCGCTTCGACCTCGACGAACCACTCATTCCCGACGACCACGCCCTGCACGGCCTGGTGGACCCGGCGACCATGGCCGCCTTGGAGGAGGAGTGGAAGGCCGCGAAGGTCGACCAGTGGTGCGCCGTCGCCGGGCTCCGCCACGCCGCTGCCGGACTGCGCAGCGCCACCGGCCGCCCGGACGCCGCACCGATCGAATTCGTCCTGACCGACGCCGAGCACAAGGCCACCAACAGCAACCGGGTCCGGCGCGCCCTGACCGCCTATCAGCAGGCCGCAACCCTCTACGAAGGCGTGCGCGTCCACCTCGCCGACCTCCGCAACCGCGCCACCGCCCCGGGCACCTGACCAGCGAACGGGCCTGACCTGCGCCAGAACCCGGACCAGCCACATGCCGGTCCGGGTCTTCTTATGCCCGCCACGTCCCACCAGCCCCTGAAGCCCCTGCCAGCTGCCCGGCGGGGGCTCCCTATCTCGCCCCCGGCTCCAGGAAGGCGCCGTCATGTCCAACCCGCACGACTTTCCACCCGTCGAGCAATGGCCGATGGTCACCCCGCCCGACTGCCCCCTCTGCCAGCGCCCCACCGACGTGGTGTGGATCGGGCCCGCCACCTACCGGGACGGCGCCGAAGTGAACGCCTGGCACTGCCGCGCCTGCCGCCACGACTGGCCCATTCCCCTCACCCGCTGGCCGGTCGAGGACGGTCCGTACTGCCTCACCGAGGACACGTCCTGGGCCGCACTGGCCCCCGACGCCCTCGGCGACCTGTGGACCTGCGGCAACGGTCACGAATTCGTCCTCACCTCCGGAGGGCAGATTATCCTGCCCGAGGACGCAGGATGACCCACACCAAGATGTCGAGAGCGCCGTCCCGCCAGGTATGCCTTGCCTGCGACCAAGGACTGGTCATGCTGGGCTGCGACACCGCGCTGACCCCTGCTGGCCGGCTACTCCCCCGACCCGTTCCCGCTGTGCCGACACTGCCAGGCACCGATGGCTGGGTTACGTTGCTGCCGTTGCACGCCGTCCGGGCCGTCGCCGGCGGCCAGGCCATCGTCGGCAACGCGGTCGCCGGCGCCGCACTGCGCGTTGCTCGCGCTGCGGCTCGGGCTCAATCCTTGGCTCGGGCTTCCCGCGCCTGGCGTTGCTGCTCCGGGTCAAGGCAGCGGAATACCGTCGCACGGCTCACGCCGAGTTTGACGGCGATGTCGGCAATGGTGTTCACGCGCTCGCCGCCCTTGTTGCGTTGCTCGAACAACTGCCGGGCGAGCTGCTCTTCGGTCGCGGATGGATGGGGCCCGTACCGGTTGATCCCCGGGTAACTGGGGCGGCACAGCAAGACGATAAGGACCAGCGGCCCGACGAAAGGCACGATTTCGAGCCACCACCATGCGCCGCTGAGGCCGCTGTCGTGCAGCCGCCGGACGAGGACCGACTCCAGTGGAAGGAATACGGCCAGGGTGGCAAATATCCCCACCGACCCGACGACCGCAACGACGTCGGATGCCGGCAACATCGCCCCGAGCACCACCAGAAGGAAACAGAGGTCGGCGAAGAGAACAAAGAACCAGAACTCACTGCGAGAGGCGCGGCCCCGGAATGACCAGTATTGCTTGAAGGCCCGCGTGATCGCTGAGAAGAATCCCACCATCGACCTGCTCCCCTCGAGGTGCCGAATTTGCTGGGCACTATAAGCTCTGCGTGCCGGGACCCCTCCGCCGGAAGGCGTTGTTTGCGAGGGGCCGACCTTAAACACGCCCAGCATTACGTCGGCTGGACCCGTGACCTGCCTGGCCGCCTCGCCCAGCATGAGACCGGCACCGGCGCCCGGCTGCTGCAGGTCGTCGCGAACGCCGGGATCCAGTGGCGGCTGGCGCGCCTGTGGCCCGGCGGACCCCACCGCGAACGCGCCATCAAACGCCAAGGCGGCGCCTCCCGCCGCTGCCCCATGTGCGGCATCCGCCCACGTCCCATCCCCAGGAGCTCGTAACTACGGGGGAGCCGGTGGGGCCCGTTACCCCCTGCAGCCCATCGCCGGCGTCAACGCCCGGCCTCTGGTGCCGACTCCACTTCCGGGTTGTCCGCGAGGTAGGCAAGGCTCTCGTGCACACGCTGGGCCAGCTCGTGGAGCCCGGCGTCCCCCATGCCTGCCTGTTCGGCTTCGTACTGTTCTCGTGTGCCGCCGTCCAGGCCCCAGAACGTGGACGCGTTACGGCCCCAGGTCTGGGGATGCCGACGCTCCAGGTAGAAGATCACCGCGCGCAGGTTCGGCGGCGCGAGCTCGGTCTCGGTCTCCTCGACCACCTGGCCGGTGGCCGGATCGCGGTAGCGGCGGGTGCGGGTCTTCACCGCGTACCCGCCCTCGGCGATCTTGCGGAGCAGCGCCGCGTTGATCACACCGCCACGCGCGTGCGCGCGCATGGCCGACTGCCAAAACTGCCAAAACGGTTCATCGGCAGGCTCCGGTTCCTCGCCGTTGACCACGGCCTGGGCTGCCGTCTCGCCGCGGCGCATCCACCGGTAGTACGTCCGGGGGCTGATCCCCGCCGCGACGGCCGCGTCCTCGATCGTCGTGCCGTAGCCGATCGCCTCGACCAGCCGCTCGCGGAGTTCATCGTCCAGCAGTTTCAAGGGTCGGCCAGACCCTCGCATGTCATCACTCACGAAGCCCGACCGTAGGCAACCGGTCCGGCTTGAGTCCCGCCTTCCGCGTCGCTCCACGCCCCCTCGCACAGCTGTGACGCGGCTCACAACTGGCGAGCACGGGCGGACGAGACGTTAAGGGGTCCGGTCGGTCACTGTACGGACGCCGCTGGACGCCCCGGGCGTTCGGCAGCCGCACATGGATCAGCCGGAACGCAGACGAACGGAGACGCCCACGCCAGTCACCACGGCGGCAAGGGCCGCCTCCAGCAGAGCCAGCCGCCGTTCGCGTCAGCTCGACCGGTGCCTCGCGAGCACCCGCACCTACCCGCTGAACATTCACCGCCTGCCGGAACTCAAGGGGGAACTCGCATGGCCAACCTCACGGTGGTCGCCGACCCGGATGACAACGCCGACTTCTCCCGCCCTCTGCCCCATGACATCGGCGCTGAGCAGCAGGTGCTGGGGGCGATGATGCTCTCCCTACGTGCCGTCGCCGAGGTCCGCGAGTTGCTGGACGGCACCGAGTTCTACCGGCCCGCCCATCAGGTGATCTGGCAGGCGATCTGCGCGCTGGCCGACCGCGGTGACCCGTGTGAGCCGACCGCGGTCGCCGCCGAACTCGGAGCTCGCCAGCTCGACAAGGTCGGCGGCGGGCCTTACCTGCACACCCTGATCGAGGGAACGGTGTCCTCCACCCAGGCCGTCTTCTATGCCCACAGGCTCGCCGACCTGGCCTACGCGCGCGACGTGGCCACCACCGGGATCCGCCTCAGCCAACTCGGCCACCAGGCCGCCGACGGCGACACCGCCGACCTGCGCGGCGCCGTGGCCGCCGCCGTCCAGCAGATCACCGCCACCGACGCCCGCGGCTGGGCCCCGCCCACCGCGCTGGAGGTCGCCCGGACACTGCCGACCTTCCCGCTGTGGGAGCTGCCGGACTGGCTCGGCGAGTACGCCGCCCGGCTGGCCGAGCAGACCCAGACCCCGGCCGACCTGGCCGGGTGCCTGGCGCTGGCGGTGCTCGCGGTCGCCGCCGGCGGCAAGGTCTGGGTCAGCCCCCGCGGATGGAGCGAGCCGACCAACCTCTTCATCGTCATCGCGCTCGGCCCCGGCAACCGCAAGTCCGAGGTGTTCAAGGTGATGACCGCCCCGATCCGCACGGCCGAGACCGCGCTGCGCGAGCAGGCTCAGCCGCACATCGACGACGTCGCGCTGCAGCGCCGCGTGGCCGAGGCGGACCTGGACAAGGCCGAGAAGGCCGCGATCAACGCCATCGACGGCATCGTCCGCCAGCAGCACATGGACGACGCCAAGATCGCCGCGCAGAAGCTGCAGGAGCTCCGCGTCCCGGCCGAACCGCGGCTGTTCTCCGACGACGCCACCCCCGAGGTCCTCACCTCCCTGCTGGCCCAGCAGGGCGGCCGCATGGCGGTGCTGTCCCCGGAAGGCGAGGTGTTCTCCATCGCCGCTGGCCGCTACAGCGGCGCCCCCAACTTCGCCGTCCTCAAACACGGGCACGCTGGCGAAGGGATGCGCATCGACCGCGTCGGCCGTGCGTCGGAGACCATCGACTCCGCGCACGTCACCCTCGGGGTTTGCACCCAACCGGACGTGCTCACCGGGCTGGCCGCCACACCGGAGTTCCGCGGGCAGGGCCTGCTCGGCCGGATCCTGTACGCCGTCCCCGCCTCACTGCTGGGCTACCGCGACCACGATCCCGAACTCGTGCCGGACCACCTCGCCCAGGCCTACGGCGCCACCCTCACCAGCCTTATCACCCGGCTGCACGCCCTGCCCGATCCGGTCACCCTGACCTTCGACAAGGCCGCGAACACCGCGGTCAAAACGCTGCTCCGTGACACCGAACCCCGCTACCGGCCCGGCAACGACCTGGCCCACATGCACGACTGGGGCGGCAAATATCCCGGCGCTGTCGTCCGCATCGCCGGACTGCTCCACATCGCCCAGCACCACCACGGCACCTGGACCCAGCCGATCACCGAAGCCACCTTCACCGCCGCCCGCCAGATCGGCGATTACTTCCTCGCCCACGCCCAAGCCGCCTACGACCTGATCGGCGCCGACCCCGACCTGGCCGACGCCCGCGCCCTGCGCGACTGGATCGCCCGCACCGGCACGCACCGGTTCACCGCCCGCGACGCGATCCAGGCCCTGCGGCCCCGCTTCCGCAAGGTCGCCGACCTCGACCCCGGCCTGCGCGTCCTGGAAGCCCACAACTGGATCCGCCGACTGCCCACACCACCGCGCGGCTATGGCGCCGGCCGCACCCCTGCCGTCGTCTACGAGGTCCACCCCGACATTGCCCCGGAGGTCAAACCATGACCTCCGTGCGCACTCACACACCGTCACCGGAAGGCAGAGCTCAGGAGCGCCTTGCACGCCTGCACACGTGCACACAATGCACAGAAATCAATTGTTGTGCATTCCGTGCATGCGTGCAGCCGTGCAGAGCCCGCCCAGGCACCGCTGCCCTTCACCGACCGTAACCACGGCCACCTGTCCGACCAGATGCCAAGCGACCCGGTCTCTCCACCGCCAAGAGGATCCGACCGGGCCGCACCCCCACGAAGGAGGCACCGCCCATCATGACCGCCGCCAACCCCAAGTCGCAGCAGCAGCAGAAGATGCTTTACCGGGTCGTCGAAGCCATGGACCTGCTGTCCCTGAGCCGCAGCGTCATCTACGAGGAGATCCGTAGCGGCCGTCTCCGCACCGTCACCCGCGGCCGCACCCGCCTGGTCCCCGCCGCCGCCCTCACCGAGTACACCCAGCTCCTGGAGCGCGAGGCCGAGGGTGAGGTGGCCTGATGGCCACGACCGCGTCGGCCGGCCCCGAAGAGCCCGACGACGACAAGCCGAAGAAGAACAAGGGAAAACGTCGGAGCCGCGGGGACGGCGGGCTGCACTGGGACGAGAAGCGCCGGCGCTGGATCGCGACGATCACGATCGGCTACACGCCGGCAGGCAAGCGCATCACCCGCAAGGGCAGCGGACAGACGAAGACCGAGGCCAAGAACAAGCTCAAGGAGAACATCCGCGATCACGAGGACGGGCTAGCCGTCGCGCCGCACAACTACACGGTCGCGGACGCCGTCCGGGATTGGCTGCAGTACGGCCTGGTGAACCGGGACGAGGACACGGTCGTCAAGTGCCGCAGCCTCGCGGACAACCACATCGTTCCGGAGCTGGGCGCGCGCAAGCTCCGCGAGTTGTCGGCCGATGACGTAGATCGGTGGCTGGGGGAGAAGGCCAAGTCGCTGAGCACGGACACGCTCCGCCAGCTGCGGTCGATCCTGAAGCGGGCGATCAACCGGGCCCAGGCTCGGGACAAGGTCAAGCGGAACGTCGTGCTGCTGTGCGAGGTGCCGCAGGGGAAGGAAGGACGCCCATCCAAGTCGCTGACGATCGACCAGGCAGCCGCGGTCATCAAGGCGGCGGAGAGGACGGCCATGTACGCCTACATCGTCCTCTCGCTTCTGGTCGGTGCCCGCACCGAGGAACTGCGGGCGCTGACGTGGGCTCACGTGGACCTTGAGGGCCGCCCGGACGCCGAGCCGCCGGTGCCGCCGTCCATCCGGGTCTGGCGGTCGGTGCGACAGGGCGGGAAGACGAAGACCAAGAAGTCCCGGCGGACCTTGGCCCTGCCCAAGAGGTGCGTAGAAGCGCTGCGGTTCCACCGCGAGCTCCAGGCCGGGCAGCACGAGAAGGCGGGCACGGCCTGGAAGGAGCACGACCTGGTGTTCGCCTCCGCCGTGGGCACCGAACGCAACGCCAACAACGTGCTGCGCTCCTTCCGGGCGATCTTGAAGAAGACCGATCTGGACCCCGACGACTGGACACCGCGGGAGATGCGCCACAGCTTCGTCTCGGTGCTGTCGGACGCGGGCGTGCCCATCGAGGAGATCTCGCGTCTTGCCGGACACAAGAGCACCGAGGTGACCGAGACCGTGTACTGGCACCAGATCCGGCCCGCCCTCCTGGGTGGAGCGGAGGCGATGGACGAGGTGTTTCCGGAAGAAGAGCGCGAGCCTTAGTCGCTCAGTTAGTCGCTCACTCGTTAACAAGGGCCCGTTCCGAAGATCGGAACGGGCCCTTGACGTGGAGCCGCCTATCGGAATCGAACCGATGACCTATTCATTACGAGTGAATCGCTCTGCCGACTGAGCTAAGGCGGCCTGCCGTGTGAGGCATGGCGGTAGCAGTCTACCGGGTCTGTGGGGGTGC
>NZ_SMKU01000352.1 GCF_004349215.1 Actinomadura rubrisoli
CTCCGAGGCCCCGCCCGAGGCCGCGTCCGCCGCCGCCCCGGCCTCCGCCGTGCGGGCCTCCGCCGATTTACGAGCTTTGGCCGTGCCGCCGCCGCCCGTCTCGTCTTCGATCGATCGCCTTGCCTCTGCTGCGTTTCCCATGTCCGGGATCGTCGCGCCGCGCCTTGCCGTCCGTCGTCGGGCCAGGAGATGCACCACGCCTGCTCCCCCTGCGGCACCCGGGACCTCGCGCCTACCCCCCGCGAGGTATACGGGGCGTCCATTGACGTTCGCGATCGAGCCGCGCCCAGCCCCGGGCGGCCACTTCGGCGTGCGGCGCGGAGGAGCAGGCCGAGCGGGGGCTCCGCTGGACCTGGGGCCGGCTCAGCTGCTGGACGGCACCGGCGGCCGTCCCGGCGACCAGTGACGGCATCCCGCGCGACGGCGTGGTCATCGAGGTGACCCCGGCCTGCTGAAGCCGGGGTGTTCCGTGGCCGGGAGCCGGGAGCCAGGAGCCGGGAACGGCCCACGCCCGGGAGCGTGTCGCGGCGGCCTGCTCCCGGGGGAACAGGACTCCGATCATGGTCGGAGACCGCGCAGGAAGCGGTTCTGATCGTCCAGGTAGCGGTGGGCGAAGACCGACCGGGGCGCGAAGAGGAAGACAAGGGTGCTCTTCAGCTCGGAGCGGGCGAGTGCGTCCTTGACCATGGAGTGGTCGGCGTCCGGGTAGTGGCGGACGGTGAGCTTGCCGCCGGACTCCAGTTGTTCGCGGTAGACGGCTTCGGTGTCGGTCGTGTCCACGTTCCGGTCGTGGCCCGCGAGGGCGAGCAGGACGGGGGTTCCGCGAAGGGCGAGCAGGTCATCGGTCGCGTCCGAGGTGAAGTTCTTGCCGATGAAGATCCAGCGGTTCGGACTCATCCCCTGGGCGCCGCCCATCACCCTGACGTACTCCTGATAGCTCGCGCGGCGTTTGAGCAGGCCGAGGACGCGGTCTCTCTCATCGAGCTCCCTCCGGACGGTGGCCGGCGAGGCGTCGCGGTCCTTGAGTTCGGCCAAGAGGTTGTAGCGGCCCTGCCGGAGCCAGTTGATCGCCGGGGAGACGGCCATGACGAACGCCACGGACGTCCGCTTGGCGATCTTCGGCAGGACCCAGCCCGCCTGGCTGACGCCCCACAGCCCGATCCGGCCCGCGTCGAGGTCGGGGCGGGCACGGGCCCAGGCGATGGCGGCTGCGGCCTCGTCGGCGCGGTCGTCCATGGACTGGTCCAGCCAGTTCCCCGGCGCTCCGTCCACCCCCGGCTTGGCCCAGGACAGGGTCGCGTACCCGGCACGGGCATAGGTCTCCCACATCGGCAGATAGCCGTCCTCATGGGTGGCGTCGACGGCGGCGTCGCCGTGGATCATCACCACCAGGGGGTGGCGTTCCCCGCTCTCCACGGGGGTGCTCAGAACGGCGTGCAGGACGTGTCCGCCCTGCCGGATCGTCAGCCGCTCCGTCTTCATGTCGTAGTCGTTCTGCCACAGCACGACCCCACCGAGAGCAGTCACGAGCAGCACCATCGCAACGGCGGCCCAGGCGACGACGCGCCACTTGCCACGCGGAAGGACGCGTTTGCGGTCCACAGCAGCCACCTCTCAGGGAACGTTTCTGAAACGATCGTACAGGATCCGATAGTTTTCTTACGCAACAGCCGAGCCGAGGCGTGGCCGGGCATCGTTGCCCTCCGTGACGTGGGCCGCCTCGAACCCGCAGGGCCACGGCCGGCTCTGCCGCCACGGGCCGGGGATCGCATAAGACGTGATGTCCAATTGTGATGCGCGCAACATACATGCAGGCTTGCTTGCTTGTATGTCGCGCTCGTACCGTCGAGGTGTGTCAGTAAGCAGCCGCCGACGTCGCCGCCACAGCTCAGGCCGCCGTACCCAGGAGGAACGCCGGTCGCACACGCAGGCCAGGCTCCTGGAGGCCACCATGGAGTGCCTGGTGGACCTCGGCTGGTCCGGCACGTCCACCACCGAGGTGGCCCGCCGAGCGGGCGTGTCCCGCGGGGCGCAGCAGCACCACTACCCCACCAAGATGGTGCTCGTCGCCGCCGCGCTGGAGCACCTCCTGGAGGCGCAGCGGCTGGCGTACGAGACGGCGTTCGCGGTGCTGCCCGCCGAACGGCGCGACGTGGCGGGCGCGCTCGACCTCCTCTGGGAGGTGTTCCGCGGCCGTCCGGCCAAGGCCCTGATGGAGCTGGCGGTGGCCGCCCGCACCGACGAGGAGCTGCGGCCGCTGTGCCTCGACCTGAACGAGCGGATCCTCCAGGTCATCCTGGAGACGTTCGAGCGGCTGTTCCCCGCGAACACGCTGTCCCACGACTACACCGACACCATGCTGCGCACCGTGTTCGCGATGTTCGTCGGATTGTCGATCCAGAACGCGCTCGACGACGACGCCAGCGGCCACCAGGCGGCCGTGCTCGGCCAGGTCAAGGACATCGCCCGGGTGATCGTCCCCGAACCCGCCGGCACCGCGACCGCACCGGCCGCGGCCCCCGAAGCCGGGCCCGAACCGCAGGCCCCGGCCCCCGACACCGAACCGCGGGCCCCCGCCGCGTCCGGGGCCCGCGGCGCCTGAACCACGACGCGAACCCCAGCCAGCCCACCCCTCCGTCCCGACTCCGAAAGACAGCCGCCCTGCCGGCAGCACCTTCCCGAGGGAGCGCCCGACATGCCCAAAGCCCCCACCGAACTCGCCGACGAGGTCCGCGAGCAGGTCAAGGACAAGAAGTCCTACCTTGGTGTCATCGACCGCCTGAACAAGGCGTCGGTGGAAAAGCACTGGGAAGCCTACGCCGACATCCCCTGGGACGACCCCGAGTTCCAGGTCGACAAGAACGACCCCCGCTGGGTGCTGCCCCCGTTCGACCGGCTCGGCGAGACCGCCTGGTACCAGTCGCAGCCGCCGGAGATCCAGTCCCAGATCGGCCTGTGGCGCGTCGCCACCGCGATGAAGATCGGCCTGCAGTTCGAGAACCTGCTCAAGCGCGGGCTGCTCAACTACGCCTACCGGCTGCCGAACGGCCGGCCGGAGTTCCGGTACGTCTACCACGAGACGACCGAGGAATGTCACCACGGGATGATGTTCCAGGAGTTCGTGAACCGCACCAAGATGCCGATCCGCGGCATGCCGCGCTCGCTCAGCCTGATCGCGCAGGCCGCGCCGTGGATCCCGCTGATCAACACCGAGATGTTCTTCGTGTTCGTGCTCGGCGGCGAGGACCCGATCGACTACGTGCAGCGCAAGTCCCTCAAGGGCGGGCACATCAAGCACCCGCTGGAGGAGACCATCATGAAGATCCACATCGCGGAGGAGGCCCGGCACATCTCCTTCGCCCGGCACTACCTCAAGCACCGGGTGCCGAACATGAACCCGCTGCGCCGCCGGATCCTCGGCGTGGCCACCCCGGTCGTCCTCGGCGTGATGGCCCGGATCATGCTCGCCCCGCCCGGCCCGATGGTGCGGCACTTCAACATCCCGAAGGACGTCGTCCGCGCGGCGTACAAGAACGAGGCGTCCCAGGCGGAGATCTCCAACTCCGTCGGCAAGATCCGCGACCTGATGGCGGAGCTGGGCGTGATCAGCCCGGTCGGCAAGCAGGTCTGGAAGGCGTTCGGCATCTGGGACGAGCCGAAGCAGCGCCGTTCCGTCGAGGCCGCCAAGGCCGCCTGAGCATGGCCGACGCCCCGAGTCCGCTCCCCGGCCCGCCGCGGTGACGCCCGCGGCGAGGCCGGTGGGACACGGCGGGAATACACCAAGGACATCGCCCGCAAGTACAAGCTGGAGCAGCACACCCGGTTCCGCGCCAAGGTGACCGGCACCGAGTACGACGACACCACCGGCACCTCGCCGCGTTCGAGGGGACGATGTTCCACTCCGCCAAGGGGGACCGCTCCTACGACCTGACCGGCAAGCGCGTCGCCGTGATCGGCACCGGCGCGTCGGCGATCCAGTCCGTCCCGCGGAACGCGAAGCGCGCGGGCTCGCTGACGGTCTTCCAGCGGACGCCGCCGTGGATCATGCCGAGGCCCGACCGCCCGCGTGACCAGGGTGGAGAAGGCCGTGTTCCGCCAGGTCCTCAGCGTGCGGCGCGGCTACCGCAACGGCATCTACCTGCTCCAGGAGAGCTTCGTCCTCGGGTTCAGGAAGCCCAGGCTGCTCAAGGCCGCGAGCTCCATCGCGCGGTGGCACCTGGCCCGCCAGGTCCCCCACCGCGAACCCGGCTTCCACGTCACGGACGCGTTCGAGGACGCCTGCATCATCGGCCGGAACGATCTGCGGATCCAGGATGCGCGGAAGGACGGCATCAAGGCCCAGGGCCACTACATCCTGCGGTGCCTGGCCTTGCCGGAGGAGGCGGGCGGGGCGCGCATCTCCGTCCGGCCGTCCGCCCAGGTCCGCTTCAACGCGTGGGTGCAGCGCAGGTCCGGGGGCGCCGTCTGGGTGGCCGGGGCTGCGACAGCTGGTGCCTCGACCGCGACGGCCTGAACCGGGCGGCATGGCCCGCGTCCACCGTCGCCTACCGGCTGAGGACGCCCCGGCCCGACCCGGCCGACTTCGGGATCGGGACGGCGAGCTGAGCTTCACCGCAGGGTGACTACCGGCGAGTTCGACGAACCCCGTAGAATCCAGTAATTACACATTCCATCTAATAGCCGCCGCGGGCCCGGGCCCGTCCCCCAGGCCCCGGGCCCGCGGTTTCGGCGCCAAGCATCGAGCGGAGCGCGCAATGAGCATCGCGATCGTGACCGGAGGCGCATCCGGCATCGGCCGTGCGATCGCCACGTCCCTGGTGACGCGCGGCGACACCGTCGTGGTCACCGACATCAACGCCGCGGGCGCCGCGAGCGCCGCCGACCGGCTGAACACCCTCGGCCAGGGCAAGGCGATCTCCGCCCCCCTCGACGTCACGGACGCGGACGCGGTGTCCGAGCTGTACACGGGCGTGAAGGCCGACCACGGCCGACTCGACCTCGTCTTCAACAACGCCGGCATCGCGGTCGGCGGCCTGGCCGAGGAACTCACCCTCGACCACTGGAACCGCGCGATCGACATCAACCTCAAGGGCGTCGTGCACGGCGTCCACGCCGCGTACCCGATCATGCTGGAGCAGGGCCGAGGGCACATCGTCAACACCGCCTCGCTCGCCGGGCTCGTCCCGATGCCGCTCGGCATCCCCTACACCGCCACCAAGCACGCCGTCGTCGGCCTCTCCCTCGGCCTGCGCGCCGAGGCGGCCGGACGCGGCGTCCGCGTCAGCGTCGTCTGCCCCAGCTTCGTCGACACCCCGCTGCTCACCAACGTCAACCCCGACCTGCCCGAGACCCCGCTGAGCGGCGACGCCACCGGCGACATCAAGAAGGCGTCCCCGCGCCTCTACACGGCCGAGAAGCTCGCCCGCGACATCATGCGCGGCGTCGAGAAGAACCAGGCCCTCATCGTCGCCCCGGCCCACGGCCGGGCCGCCTGGCGCGGTGTCCGCCTCAGCCCCGGCGGCGCCGTCCGCATAGCCCAGATAGCCGTCAACCGGGTCCGCGCAGGCAAGTGACCCCACCGCACCCCCCTCGGGCGGAAGGCCCGGTTGACGTGCGTGGAGATGGCCTGACCTCGGGCGATGTGCGCGCGGCGATCGGAGCGGTGGGTGATCTTGTCTCACTGGTGCGCATAGAAGGCAGGCGCTGCCCGATCGGTGAGGGCGGCTACGACCGTGCCGCAATGACCGCGTTCGCAGCGTCGATGCTGTGCGGCGTCGAACGCCCCGGACGGGACGGTTCAGGAGTCGTCCGGTCTGGCGTCCGGCGGCGCGGATCCGGTCCGCTCGGAGTGGGAGTGGAAGCGGTAGGGATCTCACCGTTTCGCCTGAGCTGGACGGCCAGGTCAGCGCCCGTTCTTGGCTCATGGCGTGCTCCCTTCCTGGCGGGTAGCGCTGTTTCAGGATGGGGGTGTGCGCGGCCTCGTCTGCGGGGCGGCGCCTTGGCGCGCTGGCGGAGTCACAAGCTCTTGTAGAGGGAGGATGCCAAGTCTCGGGAGTTGCACGGGCGAGGGATCGGCATAGCGGACTTGGCGCGGCCCTTCGGACGGCCACGCGGGGCGGTCCGGTCGGCGCTGCTGCGGACGGGACTTCGTGGAGCGGACCGGCAGCGGACAGGGGGCTCGCAGGGCGCCCAAGGGTGGTCATGCCCGGCTCGGCGACCGGCGTGTCTTGGCATGTCCTGGCGGTCCGGACGGCGATGGCCCGTCCCAGGAGCAGAGGGACGGGCCCCGCCGCGGGTGTGGATGTTAGTCGACGATCACGTCGAAGGCCACGTCGCTGAAGCCCTTGGAGGCGCTGCCTGTGATGATGAAGACCTCTTGGTCCGTGCAGCCTGTGGAGCGGACGTAGATGTTGGAGTCCCAGGGGGCGTTCCAGCGCATGGTGGCGACCGGGACGGCCTTGGTGACGTTGATGTCGGGGTCGAGTTTGATGCAGTACTGCCCGGTGCCGATCTTGCGGACGCCGGTGACACCGGTGGAGCGCTCAACCGAGCCGTCCGCGTTGACCGAGGCGGCGGCGCGAGCGCCAGGGGTGTGGGCCCCACCGATCGCGGCCATGGCCGGGAGGGCGGTGGCGAGGGTGAGGCCGGCGGCCAGGCCGGTGCCGGTCAAGGTCAGGGTCATCTTGAGTGAGGGCATGAGGTCCTCTTTCGTGCTCGGTGGGTTGTTCGTGGGGGCGCGGCGCCGCAACCGAGCGTGACACGGAGAGTGATTGTATGACTACATGCTCTGATGACCTACAGTGGCCATGCGACTACCTATTGTTACTGACTTATTGAGACATTGACTGATTTCCTGGCGGCATGGCGAGCTCCCGCAAGTCCGGGGCACGCACCTAAGGTGGGGCAACCCGAGCCGCCAAGGCCCGGAGCACGGTGACCTGTGAAGAGTCCCCCGTCACCTGAACTGGTCGGCGATGGCGAGGAGGAAGGGCTTGCCGACGACCTGGAAGCCGCTGCTCGGCGCTGATGTAAGGACGGGCGGTCGTCTAAGGGGCAGGAGGTCCCTTGTCGTGGATTCCGCCGTTGCCTGGGAGCGTTGCTCCGGTGATTGAGGGCAGCTTCGGGTAGTGGAGGTCGAAGGCCGGCCTCTCGGAGCGGATGCGCGGGATCGAGGTGAAGTTGTGCCTTGGCGGCGGGCAGGACGTGGCCCATTCCAGCGAGTTGCCGTATCCCCACGGGTCGTCGGCTTCCACGCGGACGCCGCGCCGCGCCGTCCGGTAGACGTTGTAGAGGAAGAACAGCGTGGAGGTCCCAAGGATCAGGGCCCCGACGCTGGACACGCGGTTCAGGGCGGTGAACTCGTCCGGGTAGTCCGCGTACCGTCGTGGCATGCCCTGCGCGCCCAGCCAGTGCTGGACGAGGAACGTCGTATGGAAGCCGATGAACAGCATCCAGAAGTGGATCTTCCCGAGGGCCTCGTTCAGCATCTTGCCGGTCATCTTCGGCCACCAGAAGTAGAAGCCCGCGAACATCGCGAACACGACCGTCCCGAAGACGACGTAGTGGAAGTGCGCCACCACGAAGTAGGAGTCCTGCACCTGGAAGTCCAGGGGTGGCGACGCCAGAATGATGCCGGTCAACCCGCCGAAAAGGAACGTCACCAAGAAGCCGACGGAGAACAGCATCGGCGTCTCAAAGCTGAGTGTCCCCCGCCACATGGTGCCGACCCAGTTGAAGAATTTCACCCCTGTCGGCACCGCGATGAGGAACGTCATGAAGGAGAAGAACGGCAGGAGGATCTGCCCGGTGGTGAACATGTGGTGCGCCCACACCGCCATCGACAGGCCCGCGATCAGGATCGTCGCGCCGACCATCCCGAAGTAGCCGAACAGAGGCTTGCGGCTGAACACCGGGATGACCTCGGTGACGATGCCGAAGAACGGCAGCGCGATGATGTAGACCTCGGGATGTCCGAAGAACCAGAACAGATGCTGCCAGGTCAGCGCCCCGCCCGACGCCGCGTCGAAGACGTGGGAGCCGAACCGCCGGTCCGACTCCAGCACCAGCAGCGCCGCGGCCAGCACCGGGAAGGCCAGCAGCACGAGAACGCTCGTCAGCAGGATGTTCCAGGTGAAGATCGGCATCCGGAACATCGTCATGCCCGGGGCCCGCATCCCGATGATCGTGGTGATGAAGTTGACCCCGCCCAGGATCGTCCCGAAGCCGGACAGCGCCAGCCCCATGATCCACATGTCGGAGCCGATGCCCGGCGAGCGGATCTGGCTGGTCAGCGGAGCGTACGCCGTCCACCCGAAGCTCGCGGCGCCGCCCGGCGAGATGAACGAGGCGAACACGATCAGCCCGCCGAACAGGAACAGCCAGTAGCTCAGCATGTTGAGCCGCGGGAACGCCACGTCCGGCGACCCGATCTGCAGCGGCATGACGACGTTCGCGAACCCGACGAAGAGGGGGGTCGCGAACAGCAGCAGCATCACCGTGCCGTGCATCGTGAACAGCTGGTTGAACTGCTCGTTGCTCACCAGCTGCCCGCCCGGCTCGGCGAGCTCGCCGCGGATCACCATGGCCATCAACCCGGCCAGGAGGAAGAACACGAACGAGGTGATGAGGTAGAGGTATCCGATCACCTTGTGATCGGTGGTGGTCAGCCAGGACACCAGAACCGAGCCCCGGGGACGCCGCACCGGGGGCGCCTCCGGGAGTGGACGGCCGAGAAGGACCATGCCGGGCTCCCTGCGGAGGGGGGTACCCACAACTATTCGCCAGCGTCCAATGGGACGCAAGACATCGAAGTGGTCCGCATAGGCTGGAAAGCGTGGAACGCATACTGGTCAGCTCCTGCCTCATGGGCAGGCCCGTCCGATATGACGGCGCGGCCAAGCCGATGAACGGCGAGCTCTTCGCGCGCTGGCGCGGCGAGGGCCGTCTCGTCCACTTCTGCCCTGAGGTGTCGGGCGGACTGCCCATCCCGCGGCCACCGGCCGAGATCGTCGGATCGTCTCCCGGCGCCGACGGTACCGCCGTCCTCGACGGGACGGCCCAGGTCCGCACCGACACGGGCGACGATGTGACGGAGGCGTTCATGCGCGGCGCACGGCTCGCGCTGGAGACTGCTCAGCGGGCGGGCGCGCGCATCGCGATCCTCAAAGAGGGCAGCCCGTCCTGCGGAAGCCGACGCGTCTATGACGGGACGTTCACCGGTGCGTCGGTCGCCGGCGACGGGGTAACGACAGCCCTTCTCGAACGGGCCGGCATCCACGTCTTCAGCGAGGACGACCTGGACGCCGTGGACGCCCTGCTCAACAAGCTGGAGAAATGAGAAAGGGCCCCGCCGTGTGGCGGGGCCCTTTCTGCAATATGAGTCCGGCGGTGTCCTACTCTCCCACACAGTCTCCCGTGCAGTACCATCGGCGCTGAAGGGCTTAACTTCCGGGTTCGGGATGGGACCGGGTGTTTCCCCTCCGCCATAACCACCGAACGACCAACCCCAACACCCCCGCGCGAAACTCACGGGATGGTGCGGGAAGCTCATCGTCCGACACTCACCAGCGTCGGTATTCACATATGTTCAGCGGGTTCCCGGTTGTTTCCTGGGAACCACACAGGGACGCGAACATCGCATTCGTGCAGCGATTCGGTTTGAACGTTCAGTGTGTTCAAGCCACTCGGCCTATTAGTACCGGTCGACTCCACACGTT
>NZ_SMKU01000353.1 GCF_004349215.1 Actinomadura rubrisoli
GTCGTGAGCCCCTTCGCCGCGACCAGCCATCAGCTCTGCACCGGACGGCTGGCGCGCATCCTGGATGACGCAAGGCCGGAGGACCTTGAGGTCACCGAGGGCGCCAACGTGCCCCGGATTCGACCGACGCCGCGAGCGCTGCACCTCTAGAGTCTCTCGACGTAATCAAATAAACGCACAGTGTGGTCATCTTCGGGCGTTCGTCCGTACAGACCGGGTTCGGATGGAGGTGTTGAGGCGTGGCATCAGCCTTTCCTGCCGAGCCAATGCCTCATCGCGATGGTTTCACCGTCGAGGACTGGCTGGCGCTGCCGGAGAGCAAGCAGCGCGTCGAGTTGATCGACGGGTGTTATGTCGTGAGCCCCTTCGCCGCGACCAGCCATCAGCTCTGCACCGGACGGCTGGCGCGCATCCTGGATGACGCAAGGCCGGAGGACCTTGAGGTCACCGAGGGCGCCAACGTGCCCTGCGTCGACGAGGGAGCGATCCCGGACGTCGTGGTCGGGGACACCGCGATCATGGTCGCCGCGACCGTCGCGCTCGACCCGCGCCACATCCATCTGGTGGCCGAAGTGGTCAGCCCGGGGAGGAGCAACCGCCGGCGGGACTACACGGACAAGCCGCGGATGTATGCGGCGGCGGGCATTCCGACCTTCCTGCGGGTCGAGCTGACCGGGGACGGGGCTCCCTGCGTGGAGGTGCTCGTGCTCAAGGGGGGCGAGTACGTCCAGGCACAGCGGGTGTGCGCCGGGCGTGCGCTGCGACTGAGCGAGCCGTTCGAGGTCTCGTTCGATCCGGCTCGGCTCGCCGGGCCGCGCAGAGCAGGGGTTTGAAGGGTTTACGGGGGTTGGGTCAGGTCCCAGTCGAGGGTGGCGGGGACGGAGCCTTCCAGCGTGAGGAGCCAGCGCTTGACCTCGACGCCTGAGCCGCCGCTGTAGCCGCCGAGGCCGTTGGAGGCGACGACGCGGTGGCACGGGACGATCAGCGGGATCGGGTTGCTGCCCATCACCTGGCCGATGACCTGGGCGTGCACGCCGGTGCCGCTGCGCTCGCCCAGCTCGCCGTAGGTGAGGACGTTCCCGTACGGCACCGTCGTGTACAGCGTGGTCAGGACCTGGCGCTGGACGTCGGACGTGAGCCGCCAGTCGATCGGGAGCTCGAACGTCTTGAGGTCGCCGGAGAAGTAGTCGCGCAGGGCGGACAGTGCGGGGGCCAGCCGGTCGGGGGCGTCCACGACCGGGAGCCCCGCCGCCTTGGCCGTGCGGGTGCGCGCGGCAGGGGAGTCGTGGAAGTGCAGGGAGACGATCCCCGTCTCCGTCTCGCCCACGAGCAGGCGTCCGAGCACGGTGTCGACCGTGCCGAACGCGAGGGTGTCGTTCATGGTTCCAGCGCTCCTTCCCGACGGCCCGTCAAGCCTCCCATGCGGGTCCGTCATTTCTTTCAACACCGGCAGGCGCCCGGAGGTTGCGTGCTTCAAGGGCTTGTGAGGATGCGATGCAGGCGGGCCGCCTCCTGGACGAGGACGCTGGATCCGCCGCGTGCGGCGACCGCTTCGAGGGCGGGGACGGTGGCGCGTGCGCCGGCGTCGTGTGCGGTGCGAATGCCGAGGGTGAGGTGGGCGGCGGTCACCTCGCGGTGGGACGGCAGCAGGGCGGGCCACCAGTCGACCGGCCCGCAGTTGCCGGGCGACTGGGAGGCCGCCTGGGCGGTGAGGTCGCAGATGCGGGCGATGTCGGACGCCGCTGTCACACTGGTGAGCGCAGCCCGGCCGTCGCCGCCCGTGGCGAGCCAGGCCGCCACGGCCTGCCCGGCCCGGGACGCCAGGCCCTTCGCGCGGGTGACGGCGGCGGGATCGATCTCGCGGGGGACGCGGAGCATGGCCTGCGCGAGCTCGGCACGACCCGGTTGGACGCCCGCCGCCTCCAGCAGTTCGAGCCGTCCGACGAGGATGCCGGGATCGACATGGCCGCTGGGCGCCGTGGGGGTCGCGAGGAGGGCGGGCGCCTTGCCGACCGTGGACGCGATCTCCCGCATCCGCCAGGCGAGGAACCTGTGCGGCAGGGGCGTCGACGCCGTCCCCGCGTACCACGAGGTGCCCTTGAGGAAGGCCGCCCGCGCGTCGTAGAGGCGCACCGGGCGTCCGGGGAGGAGCAGGGCCCGCACGGAGAGCGGGACCCAGCCGTGCTCGTTGGCGAGGTGGAGGGCGCGGTCGTCCTCCCGGAGGACGACCTTGAGGAGCGCCTCGCGAGTCGCGCCGGGATCGTCGAAGGCGAGCCGGACGAGCCCGGACAGGAGGCGCTCAGTGGTGTCCCACGCCGGCTCGTCGCGCATGGAGACGGCGAGTTCGCCGGCCAGCTCGGACGGGGAGGTGATCGGAGGCGGCAGCTCGCGAGGGACGAACGGCGGCGCGCCTGAGGGCGGCAGGGCCGCGGCCCTGGCCTCGACGGGGCCGGCCACGGCGGCGATCGTGTCGCGCAGGTCGGCCGGAAGGTGGGCGGCCTCGGCACGGAGCCGCTCGCGGGCCTCCTGACCGGCGGCGGCCGCGTGCTTCGCCGCGATCCTGACGGCGCGCTCGCGGAGGTCGGTGGTGAAGGCGGTGGTGAGGGCGCGCAGGGACGCGTCGATCCGGTCGCGCTTGCGGGCCGTCCGATCGATCCAGGTGAGGGCCGTCCGGACGAGCTTCTTCTCAGGACGGAACAGCACCGCGGCGGCGGCTTCCTCAAAGAGCGCCTCGTCCAGGCGTCCGAGGTCGTCGGCTTGGCGGACCGCCCGCAGGGCCAGGTCGGCTACCGCGGGCGGCGCGGCGGGCAGAAGGCGGACGTAGTCGCGGGCACGGACGGCCGCTTCGTCGTCCGTGGGCTCCAGCATGCCGTGGAGCTGGACGAACCACCGCAGGGTGTGGGCCGTCCCGCCGCGCAGGAACCGGCGGACGCACCCGTCCAGCAGCACCGTGCGGTCAACGCGGCCGGTCCGGGCGAGCGCGGCCAGGGACGCACTCCAGGTGTGCGACGCCGCCCGTCTGGCGCGCGCGCCTTCGTTCGCCAGCGCGGCACCGACCCCTTCGGTCTCGAACAGCCGTGGCAGGAGCGCGTCCAGGAAAGGGTCGTCGGCGAGTGTTTCAAGGTGAGCGCCGTCCGTCACCCATCCGATGACAAAGCCGTCCGCCAAAGAGTGTGCGTCTGTTGTGAGCGTGGCCGCGACGTGCCAGAGCGGCTGGACCCGGCCGTAGGCGGCGTCGAGGCGCAGGCGGGCGGCGATGCGGTGCGCGACGTCGACGCGCCACTCGGCCGGACGGCCGGCGGTGACCGCGCGGAGAATCGAGCAGATGCCGGCGTACCTGTCCCGGGCCCAGCCAAGTGGCAGGTCGGAACGGCACAGCCAGGCGGCCGTCGCCCCGGCGCCGCCGATGGTGCCCGCACCGGCCACCACCAGCGGCTCCACCTCGTCCGTCAGGAAACCGCAGTCCGAGGCCGCGAGGAGCTCCTTCAGCAGGCCCGGGAGCTCCTTGGCCAGCGCGCGGCGGTCGGCCTCGGTGAGCGTGCCGAGCAGGGCGACGACGGTCCGGGTGTCGCCCGCGCGGATCGCGTCGTTCCACATCTGCATCGGCCGTCTCCAGGGGCTAAGGCGTGGTCAGGGTGCGGTGGAGGCGGGCGGCCTCCTTGACGAGGCGGCTGGTTCCGCCGCGTCCGGCGACCGCTTCGAGGGCGGGGATGGCCGCGCGCGCTTCGGAGGCCCGGGCCGTGCGGGTGCCGAGGGCGATCAGGTCATGGACGCCCGAGGGCGTGGGGCCGTCGGCCTCGGGCAGGACGTGGGGGAGCGCGGCGGCGATGGCCGTCCAGATGTCGGCGTGCGCGCCCGCGTCGGCGGCGTCGCCGAGCCCCTTGACGATCCGGGTGAGCTTGACGCGACGCAGGGCGGTGAGCCTGCCGAAAGCGTCGCCGAACTCGGCGGCGGGCAGGTGGCCGCGTCCGCTGAGAACCAGTAGCGCGTCGACGGCGTTGGCGCGCTGCTCCGGGCGCGGGCTCGCCAGCGCGTACGCGAGGAGGGCGCCGGTGGCGGCGCCGGCGGGACCGTCCGCCTCGGCGACGGCGACGACCGGCAACTCCTCGCCCCAGAGGATGGGCGCCTGCCCGGCCCAGGCGTCATCGGTGCTGCCCGCCGCGTACGGCAGCAGGTGGGCGGCGACGACCTCGCGGTGGGACGGCAGCGTGGGCGGCCACCAGGCGGTGGGCCCGTGGTAATAGGGCAGGTCCTTCCAGGACGTGTCCAGGGGGAGGTCGCAGAGGCGGGAGACATCGGACGGGGCGTCCCCGCCCGTGGCCACGACGGACAGCACGCCGTTCGGCGGATGGACGTCCCGGCCGTGGCGCCGCACGACGGACTCCTTGACGATCTCGCACTCGACGGCCGGATCGGCGAGCCCGCCGCCGGCGAGCCAGGACGCCACGGCCCGTCCGGCCTTGGACCCGAGCCCTTGCGCGCGGGCCACGGCGGCCGGGTCGATCTCGCGGGGGACGCGCAGCAGCGCCTGGAGCAGGTCGGCGGCACCGGGATCGGCGCCCGCCTCCTCGTACCGTCCGATCCGGTCGACCAGGACGCCCGGGTCGACATGGCCGGACGCGGAGGTCGCGGTCGCGAGCAGGACGGGGACCTTCCCGACGAGCGAGGCGGCCTCCTGCATCCGCCAGGCGAGGAACTGGTGGATCGGCGGATGGGAAGACCGTCCCCTGGCCCGCGACCGGCTCCTGCGGAAGGAAGCCAGCGCGCTATGGAACCATCGTGGCCGCCGGACGACGAACAAGGCCCGCACGGCCAACGCGACCCCGTCCGTGTCGTCGTGGTAGCGGGACTCGGCCGCCTGCGTCAACCCCGGGGCGGTTTCCTGAACGATCCGTCCCAAGGCTTCGGTGGTCCCTGCGAAGTCGCGAAAGGACAGCTCCACGAGCGCGGCGAGGAAGCGCTCGGTGTCAGCCCATGTTCGCGCGCCGCGGCCGGGGAACTCCTCGGCCATCTCGGCCGGAGAGCCGATCGGCGGCGGCAGCTCCCGAGGCCGGAACGGCGGCGGCCCGTCCGAAAGGGAAACGCCGCCAGAAGCCCCGCGTGTACGGGACGCGGCAGAGAGGCCGCTTCCCCCGAACGCGGCGTCGTCGTCCGGGGCGGACTCGGAAGAGGTGTCGCGCCGGCCTTCCTTGGCGCCGGTGTCGCTCGGGGCGGACGTGGCGGTGATCGGTTCGAGCAGGTCGGGCGGGAGGGGCGCGGCCGCCGACAGGACCTCGGCGCGGACCTGCTTGCCCGCCTTGCCCATGTGCTTCGCTGCGATCTTCGCGGCGCGTTCCTGCGTCTCGATGGCGTCGGAGTCGAAGACGGCGGTGACGGCGCGCAGCGTCGCGTCCACCCGTTCGCGCTTGCCGGCGGTCCGGTCGAGCCAGATGAGGGTGGCCCGGACGAGCTTCTTCTCTGGACGGAACAACAGTGCGCCGGCGGCCTCCTCGAAGAGCGCCTCGTCCAGCCGTCCCATGTCGTCGGCCCGGCGGATCGCGCGCAGTGCCAGGTCCGCCACATTGGGCGGCGCGGCGGGCAGCAGGCGGACGTAGTCGCGCACCCGGGCGGCCACCTCCTCGTCGGTGGGTTCCAGCGCGTCGTGCAGGCGGACGAACCAGCGGAGGGTGTGGGCCGTGCCGCCGAGCAGGAAACGGCTCAGGCAGCCGTCAAGCAGCGCCGCGGGGTCGAGCCGTCCCGCACGGGCGAGCGCGGCCAGGGAACCGGCCCACGTGTACTGGGCGCCTTCCTGGGCCATGCCCTGCTCGCCCCGCCCCGCGTCCCGGGCGAGGGCCGCGCCGACGCCGATCGCCGAGAACAGCCGGGGGACGAGCGCGTCCAGGAAGGGGTCCTCGGCGAGCGTCATGGGATGGACGTCGTCGGCCAGCCAGCCGACGACGAAGCCGTCCGAGACCGGGGGCGCGGCCTCGGCGGCCAGGGTGAGCGCCGCGGCGATGTGCCACAGTTGCGGCGTCCGCCCGGCCTGATCGCCGACGACCAGGCGTCTCGCGACGCGGCTGGCCACGTCGCCGCGCCACTTGGCCGGACGGTCGGCCGTGACCGCGCAGATCGCCGAGCACAGATCGGCGTACCGGTTCGCGTCCCAGCCGAGCCGCAGGTCGGTGCGGCACAGCCAGGCGGCCGCCTCGGCGGCGCCGCCGATGGTCCCCGCACCGGCCACCAGCAGCGGCCGCGTCACCTCATCGCTCAGGACCGCCGCCGCGCGCATCTCCTTCAGCCTGCCGGGCAGCTCCTTGGCGACCGCGCGGCGCTCGGGCCGGGGGAGTTCGACCAGCATCGACGTGACCGCCGGGAGATCACCGGCGTCGATCTTGGCGCGGATGTCGGGCCAGGTGTGCATCTGCCGCTTCCAGGGGTGCTAGGGGTTGACGGGCACGCTCTGCCCCGTGACCGGGCGTCCGGCCGCGGCCTAAGGCGGGAAGGTGCCGGGCTCCGCGCCAGCATTGCCGGTTTCCGCCCGCTTAGGTGCCGGTTTCTGCCACGGCGGGCCACCGGTCTCCGGGACGAGCCCGCCGTCCCGCCGGACGATCTTGGCGGCGAGGACGTGCTTGCACGGGCCGCGCTCGCCCCGATGGTCGAACCACCAGGGGCACGTGCAGGTCACACGGCCGCCGTCGTAGCGGACGCGGCGGTCGCTTCCGTTGCTCGTCACGATCGCCGTGTCTTGGTCGAGGAACCGGACGGCACCGTCCTCGACCAGCGCGCGCGCCGACCGCAGGCGCGGATTGAGGTTCGCCACGCGCGCGGGGTCGTAGGGAAGCTCGCGGTGGAAGAAGGCTGCCTCGGCGGCGTCGAACCCCACTCGTCCGGACGTACCGAGCTGGGTCAGCGCCGCCTTCGTCCGCGACAGGTCGAGACCGGACCGCTCGGAGAGGAGGTCTGGGTCGACGCGCGGCTCGAACGACAGCAGCGCGCCGACGAGATCGGCGTCGGCTGCGGCCTGATCGGTGGCGAGGTCCTCCAGCACGGCGCCCTCACCGGAGAACCCGCGCGAGTGCTGGGGAGACAGGGTCAGCACGTACCGCATACCGGGAAGTTCCAGCTCCCACACGCTCGACACCTGGCCGGACGGCGTGGGCGGGCCATATGCGCGCAGCGCGCGGGCGAAGCGCAGTAGCGGCAACATGGTGCGCAGCCGGTTAGGGTCGGCCAGGCACACCGCTCCGGCCGCTGGACGGGACGCGATCCGCATCGTCCGTCCGGAGGGGACCGCCCACAGGACGTCCCGCGCGCGCTTGGGCAGTGACCGCAGGAACCGGACGGCGTCCGGGGCGCTCAGTTCCGCGCGTGGGTCGAACCCGGCGGTAATCACCTGGACTTCGGCGAATCCCCGCAGCCACCGCTCCGGCAAGGGCACCTTCTTCTCGACCACCGCGCCGTCCAGCGTCGTCACCGCGAGTTCTTCGGCGCCGACCGCGAGATGCAGCGGATCCGAGCCGCCGACCCGGGCGAGGGCCTCCCGCAGCGGCCCGTTCACGTCCACGTTCGTGGTGCCCCGCTCGTGGACGTCCCCGTCCATCGCGGGCTCCAGCACGTCCAGCCGCGCGTACACCCCGCCGCAGGCCGAGAACGACTCCAGCCGGAGCCGGTCGCCGTTGCAGGTCACCACCGGGTCGCGGAACCCGGTGGGGCGCGGCTGGAAGTAGCGGGTCTGGGCGACGTCGGCCAGGGCGAGCAGCGCCGCCGCGGCCGGGGCCGCCTGCGTGAGGATGCCGCTGAAGAAGTGCGGATGCGGCCGCGGACCGGTGGCCGTCGTCCCGCCCGACGTGGCCAGGCCGAGGAGCCCGCCGTCCAGCGCGGATGGGCGCGCGTATGTGTAGGCATGCGCCGTGGTGGTCGCCATGCCCGAGAACGTAGAGCCCGCCGCTGACAAACCGGAGGCCGCCGCCCTAATCGTCGAGCTGACCGGGGAAGAGCAGCGCGAGCTCACGCGGGTAGCCGCCGATCAGCCGCAGCTCGTCATCGGTCAGCGGACGGCCCGTCTGCGCGTTGCAGAGCTGGACGAGCTTGAACGCGAGGTCCTCGTCCACGGGCTCGATGCCCAGGCCGTCCATCACGTGCCTGAATCGGCCTTGCCGCCGTACTCGCCGGTGAGGACGACCCGTCCCTGCCGCGCGTGCCAGTCCGCCGGGAACGGGCCGAGCGTCTCCTCGTCGTACAGCTCGTAGTTGCCGTGGTCTTTCAGCGCACCGTCCGCGTGGATGCCGGACTCGTGCGCGAACGCGTTCCGTCCCACACCCACCTGGTTGTAGGGGAGCGGCTGACCGAACGCGTAGCTCGCCCACAGCGCGAACCGGCGCGCCCAGGACATGTCGATCGGATCCCCGATCTCGGCACCGTGCTCTTGCAGGCCGAACCCGTGGCGGAACGCGAGGATCGTCGACAGCAGATCGGCGTTGCCCGACCGTTCGCCGATCCCGTTCACGCACGTGTTGATCCATGCGTCCTGGCCCGCCTCCAGGTCGCCGAGCGCGCCCGAGATGGAGTTGGCCACGGCCAGGCCGAGGTCGTTGTGGCAGTGCGTCTCGACGGGCATCCCCACCGTGGACGCCAGCTTGGCGAAGCGCTCGCGGATACGGTCTGGCGTGTCGCCGCCGATCGTGTCGCAGTACCGGACGCGGTCGGCGCCCGCCTCCTTCGCCGCCAGCGCGAACTCGGTCAGGAACCCGTCGTCGGTGCGCGAGCCGTCCTCGGCGTTGACCCCGACGGTCGCCGCCCCGCCCGCCTTCGCGGCGCGGACGGCCCCGGCCATCTCGCGGACGATCGCGGCCCGGTCCAGCCGTCCGCGGAACTTGTTCGCGATCATGTAGTCGGACGTGGAGATCGACAAGTTGTAGTGCGCCAGCCCGACGTCCCCCGCCCTCACCTGGACGGCCTTCTCCACGTCCTGCGCGACGCCCCGGCACCACCCCGACAGCCGCAGCCCGCCGAACGCGCCCGCCTCCGCCAGCGCGATCTGCGCCCGCACGTAGGGGACCTCATGGAACAGGAACGGGAACCCGATCTCCGACTGCGCCGCGCCCAGCCGTCCCAGATAGAAGTTGACCATCGTCTTGCCGAACTTCGACAGCCCGGTCCGGGCCGTCTGCACGCCGTCGCGGTTGGTGACGTCGAGGAAATGGATCTGAGGCATGCACCTCACATTGACATCCGGATCCATATGTATCAATATTGATCAAAATCAATGTCAGCGAGGTGGCAGTGGCAGAGGACGCGCAGGTGGAAGGCTGGATCGACGCGGCGGCGGCCGCCGACCGGCTCGGTGTGAAACCCGCCACGCTGTACGCGTACGTGAGCCGCGGCGTCCTCCGCCGCCGCCACGCCGCGGACGGCCGCCGCAGCCTCTTCGACGCGGCCCAGGTGGAGGAACTGGCCCGGCGCGGCAGACCCCGCCGCCCACCCGGCCCCGGCGAACTCGCGATCGAGTCGGCGATCACCGAACTGGGCCCCGACCGTCCCCGCTATCGCGGCCGCGACGTCCTGGAACTGGCCGGCGCCAGAACGTTCGAGGACGCGCAGGTGGAAGGCTGGATCGACGCGGCGGCGGCCGCCGACCGGCTCGGTGTGAAACCCGCCACGCTGTACGCGTACGTGAGCCGCGGCGTCCTCCGCCGCCGCCACGCCGCGGACGGCC
>NZ_SMKU01000354.1 GCF_004349215.1 Actinomadura rubrisoli
GTGGGGGAGCAGGCGTATCTGGGGCCTGACCAGGGTGAGCGGATCCAGGTACAGGCCGCCGCGTAGCAGGCCCCAATGCAGGCAGGGTGTGGAGCAGTCGAACGGGCCGCCCTCCAGGACGCCGATGCGGGAGCCGGACGCGACCCGGCCGCCGACGCGGACACTGGGGCGGACGGGAAGGTACGTGGTGCGCAAGGGACCGTGGGTGATCGTGACGACGCCACGGCCCGCCAGGCGGCCCGCGTACGAGACCAGGCCGGAACCGGCGGCGTAGACGGGCTGGCCGGGACGAGCGGACAGATCGACCCCGCGGTGGCCGGGACCCCAGGGGACGGCGGGAGGCGAGAACGCCCGCAGGACCCGCGGAGCCGGCGGGCCCAGCGGCCGGCGCCAGCCGTCCAGGCCCGGCACGCCGGTGGCGATCATGCAGGTGAGGAGCAGTGTGAGCAAGGCCATGCGAAGCAGCCTGCCCTTAATCGAACGCCGCGCGATGAGAGTCGGCGAACTGTGGATAACTGCCGGGACCGTTGATTCCCGGACGCGTCCGGGCCCTGATAATCTGTAGGCGTGCCCGGAAGGACACCGGCCAGGGCTAGGCCGTCGCTGATCCGCCTCATGGCCGGAGACGCGGGAAGCCGCTCCGTCGAGCGGAAGGGCCACAGACCCGGGTAGGTTCCGGGTCACAGCCGCCTGGGGAACCCCGGCGGCTGATTTCACGCGTCCGCATGCCACCGCAGACATGGTGGGGCGCTGTCCCTTGGTCCGTCGCCGATGGCGACGGTGGGGCGGTGCCCGGGCGTAGACAGACAACCAAATGCGGCCCGCAGGGCCAGAGAAGGAGAACACGGGCAATGGCACCCGTCGTCACCATGCGGCAGCTCCTTGAGAGCGGCGTCCACTTCGGTCACCAGACCCGCCGGTGGAACCCGAAGATGAAGCGCTTCATCTTCACCGAGCGCAACGGCATCTACATCATCGACCTGCAGCAGTCGCTGTCCTACATCGACCGGGCCTTCGAGTTCGTCAAGGCCACGGTCGCGCACGGCGGCACCATTCTGTTCGTCGGCACCAAGAAGCAGGCCCAGGAGGCCATCGCCGAGCAGGCCACCCGGGTCGGCATGCCCTACGTCAACCAGCGCTGGCTGGGCGGCATGCTCACCAACTTCTCCACCGTCCACAAGCGGCTCACCCGGCTCAAGGAGCTGGAGGAGATCGACTACGAGGACGTGGCCGGCTCCGGGATGACCAAGAAGGAGCTCCTCGGCCTGCGCCGTGAGAAGGACAAGCTGGAGCGCACCCTCGGCGGTATCCGCGACATGGCGAAGGTTCCGAGCGCCATCTGGATCGTGGACACCAAGAAGGAGCACATCGCGGTCAACGAGGCCAAGAAGCTCGGCATCCCGGTCGTGGCGATCCTGGACACCAACTGCGACCCCGACGAGGTCGACTACCCGATCCCGGGCAACGACGACGCCATCCGCAGCGTCAGCCTGCTGACCCGCGTGGTCGCCGACTCCGTGGCCGACGGCCTCATCGCCCGCGCCGGCGCCGCGTCCGGCGGCGACGAGAAGCCGGCCGAGGGCGCCGCGTCCGGCGCCGCCGAGCCGCTGGCCGAGTGGGAGCGCGACCTGCTGGAGGGCAAGCCGGCCGATGAGGCCGCCGCCGCCCCCGTGGAGGCCGCCCCTGAGGAGGCCGCCCCCGCAGAGGCCGCTCAGGCAGAGGCTCCGGCCGAGGCCGTCCCCGCCGAGGCCCAGGCCGCGCCCGAGGCCGAGGCCGCCCCGGCCGAGGCGGCCGCCACGGTGACCCCCGAGGCGAACGCCGAGTCCGAGCAGGCTTGATCCCGTGGTCCCGGTGGCCCTTCGCGGGTGCCGCCGGGACCTTCGCGGGTCGTACGACCAACGACGAGAGAAGCGAAGAGAGCGATGGCTAACTTCACCGCCGCTGACGTCAAGCGGCTTCGCGAGCTGACCGGCTCCGGCATGATGGCCGTTAAGAACGCCCTCACCGAGGCCGACGGCGACTTCGAGAAGGCCACGGAGCTGCTGCGCCTCAAGGGCGCCAAGGACGTGGGCAAGCGCGCCGAGCGCACCGCGGCCAACGGGCTGGTCGCCGAGTACTTCGAGAACTCCGGTGACGGGGCGCTTCTGGAGCTCAACTGCGAGACCGACTTCGTCGCCAAGAACGCGTCCTTCATCGAGCTGGCGGACCGCCTGGTGAAGTTCGCGTCGGCCAACGGCGCCGCGGACGCGACCGCCCTGCTGGCCGCCGAGATCGAGCCGGGCAAGACCGTCCAGGTTCTGATCGAGGAGAACAGCGCGAAGATCGGCGAGAAGCTGGAGCTGCGCCGGTTCGCGCACTTCAAGGGCGCCTACGTGGCCAGCTACCTGCACAAGTCCGACCCGTCGCTGCCGCCGACGACCGGCGTGCTGGTCGAGCTGGACACCGAGAACGCCGAGGTCGCCAAGGACGTCGCCCAGCAGATCGCGGCGATGGCCCCCAAGTACCTCACGCGCGACGAGATCCCTGCCGAGGCGATCGAGAAGGAGCGGGCGCTCGCTGAGCAGCTCACCCGCGACGAGGGCAAGCCCGAGCAGGCCATTCCCAAGATCGTCCAGGGTCGGGTGAACGCCTACTTCCGCGACTTCGTGCTGGTGGAGCAGGCGTTCGTGAAGGACGGCAAGAAGACGATCGCCAAGGTCCTGGACGAGGCCGGAGTGAAGGTTGTCCGTTTCGCCCGGTTCAAGGTCGGGCAGGCCTGAGGGCACTCTGGAGACAGGGACCCAGCGATTCCGCGACGCAACGAGGAGGCCGCCGACGTGCCGGACAAGACGACCAGTAGCGCGACGGCGGCCTCGTCGTCCCAGCAGCATGCACCCGACCAGCGCGCGCGCGCCGAGCACGACGAGCGCGATGAACACGCGCAGGACGGGCACGTGCGCGAACAGCACGCGCCGCGCGCGGGCTGGAAGCGGGTGTTGCTGAAGCTCTCGGGCGAGGCTTTCGCCGGACGCGATCCACTGGGCATCGACCCCGAGGTCGTGCAGCACGTGGCCGAGGCCATTTCCGAGGCCGTCCAGGACGGCGTGCAGGTCGCGGTCGTATGCGGTGGCGGCAACATGTTCCGTGGGGCGCAGCTCGCCGCGCGCGGCATGGACCGCGGCCGCGGCGACTACATGGGGATGATCGGCACCGTCATCAACTGCCTGGCCCTCCAGGACTTCCTGGAGAAGCTCGGCATGGACACCCGCGTGCAGACCGCCATCACCATGAGCCAGGTGGCCGAGCCGTACATTCCACGGCGCGCCATCAGGCACCTGGAGAAGGGCCGTGTCGTCATCTTCGGCGCGGGTCTTGGGCAGCCGTTCTTCTCCACCGACACCACGGCCGCGCAGCGCGCGCTTGAGATCGGCGCGGAGGCGGTCTTGAAGGCCACTCAGGTGGACGGGGTCTACGATGCCGATCCCCGAAAGAATCCAGACGCAGTCAAGTTCGACCGTTTGGATTACGGTGAAGTTCTACAGCGGGGACTGAAGGTCATGGACGCCACGGCCATCAGCCTCTGCATGGACAACGCGCTCCCCATCGTGGTCTTCGACCTGATGGGACAGGGCAACATCGTCCGGGCCGTCCGGGGTGAGAAGATCGGCACGCTGGTCAGCCCGGCGGAGGGCTGACCGCAGCCCGGAACCGCAGTGACCAGGCCGACCAGATGACATGGGAGTCGAAGTGATCGACGAGACCCTCCTCGAGGCCGAGGAGAAGATGGAGAAGGCGGTCGCGGTCGCCAAGGAGGACTTCCAGGCCATCCGCACCGGCCGCGTCACCCCCGCCATGTTCAACAAGATCACGGCGGAGTACTACGGCACGCCGACGCCGATCAACCAGCTCGCGTCGTTCACGCTGCCGGAGCCGCGGATGGTCATCGTCCAGGTCTTCGACAAGTCCTCCATGCAGGCCGTGGAGAAGGCGATCCGCGAGAGCGACCTCGGTGTCAACCCCACCAACGACGGCAACGTCATCCGGGTGGTCTTCCCCGACCTGTCGGAGGAGCGTCGCAAGGAGTTCATCAAGGTCGCCGGCGGCAAGGCCGAGGACAGCAAGATCTCCATCCGGAACATCCGGCGGCGCGCCAAGGACACCCTCGACAAGCTCGCCAAGGACGGCGAGGTCGGTGAGGACGACGTCCACCGTGCCGAGAAGGAGCTCGACGACACCACGCACCGGTATGTGGCGCAGATCGACGAGCTGCTCGAGCACAAGAAGGCTGAACTGCTCGAGGTTTGATGAGACTCGATGACGCCGGGGAGCCCGCGGGCTCCCCGGATGAGCCGGAGGTCGCCATGCCCGGCCCGCCCCCCGGGGAAGCGCTGGACTCGCCCTCCGGCGAGGCACCGGACGCCTCAGCCGAGGACGTCCCGTCCTCCGGCACGGTCTCTCCCGGCACGGCCTCCACAGTGGGCGCCTCCCGCGCGAAGGCTTATGAGCCCGACGCGGCTGGTCCTGAGCCTGGTGCGATGGCCTCCGAGCCCGGTGCGGCGGGTTCTGGAGGCAAGCGGGAGAGCAGAACCGGGCGGAACCTCCCGATCGCCATCGGCGTGGGCTGCGCGCTCGGGGCGCTGGTGCTGCTGTCGCTCTACACCGTCAAGGAGATCTTCCTCGGCGTGCTGGTGGTCTTCCTGTTCTTCGGCATGCGCGAGCTCACCGACGCGTTCAAGAGCCGCGACATCCGGGTGCCGTTCATCCCGCTCGCGACCGGCATGGTGGCGACTCCGGTCGTGGCCTACATCTGGGGCCCCACAGCCACGATCGCCGCCGTGTCGCTGACGGTCCTGGCCATGCTGATGGCCCGGATGACCGAGGGCTCGGACGGCTATGTCCGGGACGTCGCCGCGGGCGCCTTCGTGGCCGTCTACCTCGTCCTGATGGGCGGAATCGTGGCGCTCCTCATGCGTCCGGACGACGGGGACCACCGCACCGTCGTCTTCATCGCGGTCACCGTCGCCAGCGACATCGGCGGCTACTTCGCCGGGTCGTTCCTCGGCAGGCACAAGATGGCGCCGACGATCAGCCCGAAGAAGACCTGGGAGGGCTTCACCGGGTCCGCGGTCACCTGCATGCTGGTCGGCGGCTGGCTGGTGTGGTGGCTGCTGGACGGAGGGCAGGCGTGGCAGGGCGTGCTGGTCGGCCTCGCCGCCGTCGTCACCGCCACCGTCGGCGACCTCATCGAATCGATGATCAAGCGTGATCTCGGCATCAAGGACATGGGAACGCTCCTGCCCGGCCACGGCGGCGTGATGGACCGCCTCGACTCGCTCGTGGCGACGGCCCCGGTGGTCTGGCTGCTCTTGGAGCTGTTCGTCCCCAGTTAGAACCGCACCGGGGCCGGTCTTGCCTGGCCTATGGGCCCGGCTAGGAGACGACCCAGGAACGCCCCTGCTGGACCAGGCGCCGTACAAGCGCGTCCGAGCCCTCGCTTTTGGCGTAGCGGTGCTCATCACCGGTGATGGGCACGAGCCACAGCCAGCGCACGGGATCGCCGTGGATCGACAGGCCGGTCAGGGCGGGCGCTGCCGGACTGCCCAGCCTGTTGGGGTCCTCTAGGAGCAGCACCCCCTCCCATGCGCTCTCACCGGTGCCGAGGGGGAACGTACGGGCCTCGTGGTACCACTTGACCACGTCGCCAGGGGCGAACCAGGTCACGGACCGCCACGGGTACTGCGCGAGCCAGGGGAAGATGCTGCCCGCCCGCTGGCTGGGCAGGGTGCTCGCCACGGCAAGCTCGATCCGGCCGTAGGGCGCCACGTCGTCCTCATAGAGCTCCACGGTGGGCATCCGTTGGCGGCTCATGCCGACCGTGCTCAGCACGGTGAACTCCCGATCGCCCCGTGCGGGACGCTCCGATACCCCCACGGTCGGCGCCACACTTGGCCTTCCGCCCGCCAACTGGCGTCCTACGTCGTGCCAGTAGTGGCCACCTGGGCCGAGCCGTTGCAGCAGATGGCCGAGGACGGACTGCTGGAATTCCGCCCACGATCCCTCGGTGCGGCACGTCTTCCAGTGCTCGCGCGCGCGGTCGATCCTCGGGCCGAAGTCGTCGATCTCCTCGTCCAGCGGGAAGGCGAACGGGCTCTGCGCCGTCGCGTCCCGGCTGTATCCAGGGATTCCTCGGCCCATGTCCGACCAGCCGGGGATCACGAACAGAACCTCCCCCGATTCGAGGACGGCCACGCCGTCGCCCTCCTCGAACCACACGGTCTCAAGGGCGGCGGCGTCCAGCGCCTTGCGCCCGCCCGGCTGCCGTACATGGGACTCCGGCAGGAGCGGTGCACTGCCCGAGTCCAGCCGTGAACGGTCAAGTTCGGCGGGGGCCTTTTGATGGTTGGCGACCCAGACCGCCCCGACCACCGAGTCGCGGGCGTCCTTCAGGTAGGCCGCAGTTACGTCACCGTCGGTCTCGATGACGAGCCGGCGGCTTCCGTATGGGCTCGCCTCGGCGTGGACGACCGTGGCGGCGGGGTTCCGGGGGGACGCGGTACCCCTGCGCAATACCGACATGATCGGCACCTTAGTCGCAGACAAGGTCATGTGCAGCGATGTCGTGTCTTGCTCGTGTTCCGGCCGCAGGGAGGGCGCGGCAGCGGGATAACGGGACGTGCGGCGCCGCTCACGGACGAGGCATCGGCATGTGTTTGCGACACTGGAAGGACCATGTCTTCCATCACCGAGTCACCGGCCTCCGGACCGGCCCAGCCGGCCGTCCAGGCCGCCGCCGTCGAGGCGGAGGGCGCCGAGGCCGCCGCCCCGAAGAAGACCCCGGCCAAGCTGGTCTTCGCCGAACCGCGCCGCAGCAAGCCGCCCCGGCACCTAGCCGACCTCACCACCGCCGAGCGGCGCGAGGCGGTCGCCGAGCTGGGGGAGAAGCCGTTCCGTGCCGACCAGTTGTCGCGGCACTACTTCGCGCGCCTGACCGACGACCCGGCGAAGATGACCGATCTGCCCGCCGCAGTCCGCGAGCGGCTCGTTTCCGCGCTGCTGCCCTCGCTCCTCTCCCCGGTGCGCGAGCTCGACTGCGACGGCGGCAGGACGCTCAAGACCGTCTGGAAGGCGTTTGACGGCGTCCTGTTCGAGTCGGTGCTGATGCGGTACCCCGACCGGGCCACGATGTGCGTCTCGTCTCAGGCCGGATGCGGGATGAACTGCCCGTTCTGCGCCACCGGCCAGGCTGGGCTGACGCGTAATCTGTCCACGGCCGAGATCGTCGAGCAGGTCGCCGCGGGCGCGCGCGCTCTGGCCGGCGGGCGCATCCCAGGCGGCCCCGGACGCGTCTCCAACATCGTCTTCATGGGCATGGGCGAGCCTCTGGCCAACTACAAGGCCGTGATCGGCGCGGTCCGGCGCATCACGGACCCGGCACCCGCCGGCCTGGGGATATCGCAGCGCTCCGTCACGGTCTCCACGGTCGGCCTCGTCCCCGCGATCGAGAAGCTCGCCGCCGAGGACATGTCCGTCCGGCTGGCGGTGTCGCTGCACGCGCCCGACGACGAGCTGCGCGACGACCTCGTCCCCGTCAACAACCGATGGAAGGTCGCCGAGGTCCTGGACGCCGCCTGGGCGTACGCCGACCGCAGCGGCCGCCGCGTCTCCATCGAGTACGCCCTGATCAAGGACGTGAACGACCAGGCATGGCGGGCCGATCTTCTCGGCAGGCTCTTGCGCGGACATCTCGTACACGTCAATCTGATCCCGTTGAACCCCACGCCGGGTTCCAAGTGGACCGCCTCGCGGCCCGAGGACGAGCGCGAGTTCGTCCGGCGCCTTGAGGCCCACGGGGTCCCGGTCACGGTGCGCGACACTCGGGGCAGAGAGATCGACGGGGCCTGCGGGCAGCTGGCCGCGGCGACCAAGGACTGAGCGCGCCCGGCGGGCCTACTCCTGGTGCCCTGCGGGCACGCGCGGACATGGGCTGAGGAGCACGGTGCCGGTGAAGACGGGTACGAGTGCACGGCCGCCAGTGGCGTTGCGGGGCTACGACCGGAACCAGGTGGACGGCCTGCTGAAGCGGATTTCGCAAGCGCTCAAAGGCGGACCGCCGGTATCGGCCGACGAGGTGCGCGCCGTCCGGTTCGACGTCGTGCTGCGCGGCTACGAGCAGCGCGCCGTGGACGAGCTGGTGCGCGAGTGCATCCGGGAACTCCAGGTCGGCGCGCCGTTCGGCGAGCGCCCCGGCCGCCCCCGCGTGCACCCCGGCTGGCTCATCAACTGGATCCAGAACGCCCGGTTCTCCGGCGCGGGCCTGCGGTCGGGCTACGACGTGCGGGACGTGGACGCGTTCCTGGACCGGGTCGTCTCCGGTCTGCGCGGAGTCGCTCCTCCAGTGACGGCCCGTGACGTCCGCGAAAGCGTGTTCCGCGTCGTCCGGCTCGGGCCCGGCTACGAGGAGCAGGAGGTCGACCGCTTCCTCGTCCAGCTCGCGGCGGCCCTCGAACGCCGCTGATCATCATCCGTCCATCCAGAGTTATCCACAATTTCGCCGGGGGGTGGCGCGCGGAGCCGGGGCACGCCACGCTACGTGACATGGATCACTTCGATGCGCAGCTCCGGCGGCTGCGCTCCCTCTTCGGCCTCTTCTTCGCTCCCGAGGTCACCGCCGCGCTCCTGCCCCTGACCAGGCCCGCTCTCCGGCTCGGCCTCGATGGTCAGGTGACCGTCCACCTCGGCGGCACCCCGCTGCTGCCGGCGGGCGAGCCCTGGCCCGAGTGGAACGGCCGTCCGCTCGACTTCCTCGGCGCGTTCGACTTCGCCGACCTCGCCGCGCTCGGCGAGATCCCGGGGCTGCCCGCCACCGGCATGGCCGCGTTCTACTACGCGAGTGAGCCCCCACGCCCGTGGGGCGACGAGGCAGGCCAGCGAGACGGCTGGCGCGTCTTCACCGGAGCACTGGAACCCGCGACCGCGCCACCGGCCGCATCCTCGTTTCCACGGTGTCAGCTGGGTGCGGCCCCATTCCTCTCCCTGCCCGCGCCTCAAGAGCCCGTTGCGCGGCGGCTGGAGCAGACCTACAGCGGCTTCCTGGGCGTGTACGAACAGCTGTACGCCGCCTGGTCGCAATACGCATGGCCCGACGACATGCCCGTCCACCAACTGGGAGGCTGGCCGGCCCTCGTCCAGCGCCCGGTCGGGCCAGACTGCCTGCACGCCTCGTCTGGACGCGACCTCGACTCCGTCGAAGCCGCGGAACTGTCCGCAGCCGAAGAGGCCGCAGTGGAGGAATGGCGCCTGCTGCTGCAACTCGACTCCGACCAGCGCCTCGGCTGGCATTGGGGCGATCCGGGCCGCGTCTACTTCTGCGCACGCCAGAACGAGCCCTTGGAGCGGACATGGCTGACCGTCCAGGCAACTTAACGTGTAGACACATCCGACAAGCCACGACACGGATCCGCGACAGCAAAGCAAGCCAGACGCCCAAACACACGCGAGCGCCTGTAGCCCCCCGTCCTCAAGTCCTAACGCGCCAACCAAGCCCCCATCGCCCATTCAGGTCAGATCAGGTAAAGCGGGTCTCGCAACAACAGAGATGATCTTTCCACACTTCAGGTGACACGCTCTCCCACGGCGCAGCGACAAGGAAAGGCGGGCTGGCGAGACAGGTCTGGCAGCACCTGTACAAGGCGTGGCGGGCGGGGAGGG
>NZ_SMKU01000355.1 GCF_004349215.1 Actinomadura rubrisoli
GGGGTGGGCGGGACCAGGCCGGTCTCCAGGGCACCGAGGTCGTGCAGCACGGTGTGCTGCCAGTCTCGATCGGACACCGAGCCCCTTTCAGCGCCGCGAATCATCGGCCGAGACGAGTCTAGACAAGTACGGAACGGGTGGGGACGAGAGATTCGACCGAACGTGTGATGTGGCGTCAGAGCATGTGTGCGGGGTTGCCGCGTGCGGTCGTGCGGTGGGCGATCTCGGAGACGGCGAGCCCGGCGAGGACGAAGGCCGCCGCCGTCCAGACCAGCGTGGAGGTGCCGGTGATCCGCAGCGACAGCGCGCCGAGGGCGCCCGCGAGCGAGACCGCGAGGTAGATGGACGAGGCGTTCAGCGAGACGACGAGGGCGGCGGCGGACGGGGCGACCGCGATCAGCCGGTGCTGCTGCGGGACCATCACGCCCCAGGCGGTGAAGCCGTAGACGGCGACGACGGCGAGCGCGCCCGCGAGGGACGTCCCGATGGCGGGCAGCAGGGCCAGGTCGGCGGCCAACACGAGGGAGACGCCCGTGATCACGCGGCGCGGGCCGATGCGGTCGGCCCAGACGCCCGTGATGAGATTCCCGGCGATGCCCGTGCAGCCGAAGGTGAACAGCAGCAGCGCCAGGGTCCGCCCGCTGTCCCCGGTCACCGGCTCGAAGATCACGCTGACGTAGCTGTGCACGAGGTAGATGCCGACGAACAGGAGCGTGGTGGAGGCGAGCAGGGCGTTGACGCGGCGGTCGCCGAGCGGCGCGAGCCGTCCCCGCAGGCTCACGGCGGGCGGCGCCGGGACGCGGGGGAGCCAGAGGGCGACTCCGGCGGCGGCCAGGGCGGCCAGGGCCGTGACGAACCAGATCGTCCCGCGCCAGGACATGACCGTGCCGAGCAGTGTCCCGGCGGGGACGCCGAGCGCGGTGGACGAGACCAGGCCGACCGACACGTACGACAGTGCCCTTGCCCGGTGCGCGGGCCCGGCGAGGGCGGCGGCGGTGGCTCCGGCGGTCGGGGTGAACATCGCGGCGCCCGCGGCGGCCAGAGCGCGGCTGGCGAGTACCCATCCGTAGGCGGGCGCGAGCGCGGTGGCCGCGTTCCCGGCGATGAGGACGGCGAGGGCGGTCAGCAGGACGCGGCGGCGCGGCCAGGTCCCGGTGAGGGCGGCGGTGACCGGCGACAGCACGGTGTAGGCGATCGAGAAGACGGTGACGAGCTGTCCGGCGGCGGCGATGCTCACGTGCAGGTCGCGGGCGATCTCCGGGAGGACGCCGGCGACGACGAACGCGTCGGTGCCGACCGCGAAGGTCCCGGCCGCCAGGACGAGCGTCCGCGCGGGAACGCCGCCGTCCGGCTCCTCGCCAGTGCCCGTGCCCGTGCCGGTGTCGGCGCTCGCGGTGGTGCGGTGGGTCATGCGGGAATCCCCTCAAGACGGTACTGACTGGTTCCGTTTTTCGAGACGGTACCGATCAGTTCCGTTTGATGTCAAAGTCGGATATCGTGGGCTCCATGCCGATCCGCGCCCGTGACCGCCTCGTCCAGGCGGCAGAGGAGCTGTTCTACGCCGAGGGCATCCGCGCTGTGGGCGTCGAAAGGCTGCTGACGGTGTCCGGCGTGGGGCGCGCGTCCTTCTACCGGCACTTCACGGGCAAGGACGAGCTGGTCGCGACCGTCCTGCGCGAGCGCGACCGCAAGTGGCGGAGCGGCCTGGAGGAGGCGGTCGCGGAGCGTGGCGGGCATCCGCTGGCCGTGTTCGACGTGATGGCCGGAAGGTTCGAGTCCGGTGGCTTCCACGGCTGTTCTTTCATCAACGCCATGGCCGAGACGGCGGGCACCGACGACGGCGTCCGGCGCCTCGCGTCCGAGCACAAGCGGGCGGTCGCCGCGTTCTTCGCGCGCCTGCTCGCCGAGACGGGGCACGAGGCGCGCGCCGGCGAGCTCGCGCAGCAGTTCGTCCTGCTGCTGGACGGGTCGATCGTGACGGCGCTCCGCGAGGGCACGGCCGAACCGGCGTGCCGTGCGAGGATGATCGCCGAGACGCTGCTCGCCGCGGACGGCGGGAGCGCGTAGCGCGTCTAGACCACCGGAACGTTCGCGTGTTTTTCCCGTCCAGAGTCATCTGTCACTTTGTTCACAAGCCCGTGGCCCTCCGGGGGCCGTACCGCACGGCTCAACTGGGTACGTATCCGAAGATTCGGTTCGCCCGCCGGATTTGCCATGCTCGAATGACGCGGCTTGACGACGTGGCTCGAAGGTGAGCTGGGAGGCCGTCGGGTGCGGGCGGCCGCGCCCGAACCGTCTCTGGGAGAAGCACGTGATCACAAAGCTGCTCGTCGCGAACCGGGGTGAGATCGCCGTCCGCGCGTTCCGCGCCGCCTACGAACTCGGCATCGCGAGCGTCGCCGTCTACGCCCACGAAGACCGGTTGTCCCTGCACCGCCAGAAGGCGGACGAGGCGTACGAGATCGGGGAGCGCGGCCATCCGGTCCGCGCCTACCTGGACGTGGACGGGATCGTGGAGACCGCGCTGCGCGTCGGTGCCGACGCCGTCTACCCCGGGTACGGGTTCCTGTCGGAGAGTCCCGAGCTGGCGGAGGCGTGCGAGCGCAACGGCCTGACGTTCGTCGGCCCGCCGTCCGCGGTGCTGCGCCTGGCGGGCAACAAGATCGAGGCGGTCGCGGCGGCGCGGCGCGCGGGGCTGCCGGTGCTGCGCTCGACGACCCCGGAGCCCGGACGGGAGCTGGCGGCGGCCGACGAGGTCGGGTTCCCGCTGTTCGTCAAGGCCGCGGCGGGCGGCGGCGGGCGCGGGCTGCGCCGCGTCGACCACCGCGAGGAACTGGAGGCCGCCGTCGACACCGCGCGCCGCGAGGCCGCGAGCGCGTTCGGCGACCCGACCGTGTTCCTGGAGCAGGCGGTCGACCGGCCCCGCCACATCGAGGTGCAGATCCTCGCGGACGGCGCCGGGCACACCGTCCACCTGCACGAGCGCGACTGCTCGGTGCAGCGCCGCCACCAGAAGGTCGTCGAGATCGCGCCGGCGCCGAACCTCGACCCGGCCGTCGCGGAGCGGCTCTGCGCGGACGCGGTGGCGTTCGCCCGCGCGATCGGGTACGTGAACGCGGGCACCGTGGAGTTCCTCGTGGACGACCGGGGCGAGCACGTGTTCATCGAGATGAACCCGCGCATCCAGGTCGAGCACACCGTGACCGAGGAGGTCACCGGCGTCGACCTGGTGCAGGGCCAGCTGCGCGTCGCGGGCGGCGAGACGCTCGGCGACCTCGGCATCGCGCAGGACGGCATCGCGGTCGGCGGGTTCGCCGTGCAGTGCCGCATCACGACCGAGGACCCGGCGAACGGGTTCCGTCCCGACACCGGCAAGATCTCGGCGTACCGGTCGCCGGGCGGCGCGGGGGTGCGGCTCGACACCGGCACGACGCACGCGGGCGCCGTCGTCACGCCGCACTTCGACTCGCTGCTGGTCAAGCTGACCTGCCGCGGCCGCACGTTCGAGGAGGCCGTGCGGCGCGCGCGCAGGGCGGTCGCCGAGTTCCGCATCCGGGGCGTCGCGACGAACATCCCGTTCCTGCGGGCGCTCTTGGACGAAGAAGACTTCCGCGCGGGCGGCGTCACCACGTCCTACATCGCCGACCATCCCGAGCTGCTGACGGCCCGGTCGAGCGGCGACCGCGCGACCCGGCTCGTCCGGTACCTGGCGGACGTGACCGTCAACAAGCCGCACGGCGAGGCGCCCACCCCGCTCGACCCGGCGGCGAAGCTGCCTCCGCTCGCGCAGAGAGGGCCGTTCCCCGAAGGCTCCCGTGACCGGCTCCTAGCGCTCGGCGCGCGCGCGTTCGCCGAACAGCTCCGCGCCCAAGACGCTCTGGCCGTCACCGACACGACGTTCCGGGACGCGCACCAGTCGCTCCTTGCGACCCGAGTACGCACATATGACCTGCGCACGGCGGCGCCTTACCTTGCCCGGATGACGCCCCAGCTGCTGTCCCTGGAGGCATGGGGCGGCGCCACGTACGACGTCGCGCTCCGGTTCCTCGGCGAGTCGCCCTGGGACCGGCTGTCCGCGATCCGTGAAGCCGCCCCGAACATGTGCATCCAGATGCTGCTGCGCGGCCGCAACACGGTCGGGTACACGCCGTACCCCGACTCGGTCGCGCGCGCGTTCGTGAAAGAGGCGGCGAGCACCGGCGTCGACATCTTCCGCGTGTTCGACGCCCTGAACGACGTGGAGCGGATGCGTCCGGCCATCGACGCCGTGCTCCAGACGCACGCGCTCGTCGAAGGGACCCTCTGCTACACCGGCGACCTGTCGTCCCCCGGCGAGCGCCTGTACACCCTCGACTACTACCTGCGTCTCGCCGAACAACTGGTCGAGGCGGGCGTCCACATCCTGTGCATCAAGGACATGGCCGGTCTTCTCCGCGCACCCGCCGCACGCACACTGGTGACCGCCTTGCGCGAACGCTTCGACCTGCCCGTCCACCTGCACACCCACGACACCGCCGGTGGCCAGCTCGGAACCTACATCGCGGCCATAGAGGCGGGCGTGGACGCGGTGGACGGCGCCGCCGCACCGCTGTCGGGCACCACCAGCCAGCCGCCGCTCCAGGCGATCGTGGCCGCGACCGACTTCACCGGACGCGCCACCGGCATCGACCTGGACGCGCTGACCGTGATGGAGCCGTACTGGGAGGCCGTACGGAAGCTGTACGCACCGTTCGAGATGGGCCTGCCGTCGCCCACCGGACGCGTCTACCACCACGAGATCCCCGGCGGGCAGCTGTCGAACCTCCGGCAGCAGGCCGTGGCGCTCGGGCTCGGCGACCGGTTCGAGGAGATCGAGCGGCTGTACGCGGCGGCCGACCGGATCCTCGGCCGGCTGGTCAAGGTCACCCCGTCCAGCAAGGTCGTCGGCGACCTGGCCCTGCACCTGGTCGCGGCCGGTGCCGACCCGGACGACTTCGCCGAGAACCCGGACCGCTACGACATCCCCGACAGCGTCATCGGGTTCCTGAACGGTGAACTGGGCGACCCGCCGGGAGGCTGGCCGGAGCCGTTCCGTACCAAGGCCCTGGCCGGACGCCAGTACACACCCGCGCGCGCGGAGCTCACCGGAACAGAGGAGAAGGCCCTCGCCGGTCCCGAGGTACGAGACACGCTCGACCGGCTCCTCTTCCCGGGCCCCGCGAAGGAGTACCGCGAGGCCCGCGCCGCCTATGGCGACCTGTCCGTCCTGCCCACCAGCGCGTTCCTGTACGGGCTGCGCACCGGGCAGGAGGTCGCCTTCGACCTCGAACCGGGCGTGCGCGTGCTGGCCGGGCTGGAGGCGGTCGGCGGTATCGACGAGGCGGGCGTCCGGCAGGTGATCTGCACGGTGAACGGCCAGCTGCGCGCCCTCTCCGTCCGCGACAAGTCCGTCGTGTCGGACGCGCCGCCGGTCGAGCGCGCCGACCCGGGGGAGCCCGGCCACGTCGCCGCCCCGTTCGACGGCTCGGTGACCCTGCGCGTGGCCAAGGGGGCCGAGGTCGCGGCCGGGGACGTGGTCGCCACGATCGAGGCGATGAAGATGGAGGCCGCGATCACGGCCCCGGTGGCCGGCACGGTGGCGCGCCTGGCGGTCCCGGAGGCGACACCGGTCCAGGCCGGTGATCTGCTCCTCGTGATCTCCTGACCCCCGCTCCGCGGCGTGTCCGGAAGAGGACACGCCGCGGTCCGGGCGGTCCGGGCGGTCCGGGCGGCCGGGGGACGGGGCGTCGGCGGGTCAGGACCCGGGCCGGACGGCGTAGTCGCCCAGTGCCGGTTCGAGCAGGTCGAAGGCGGCCCTCCCCGCCTCGGTCAGCGCCGCCTCGATCGCGTCGTGGTCGTCGCCGTCCAGCGTCCGGCGCATGGACTCCTGGAACAGGACGCGCAGGACGCCGCCGAGCTGCGCCGCCACCAGCCGGGGGAGCACGTCGCCCGGCGCGGCGCCGGTCTCCGCGGCCAGGACGGCGGCCAGGGCGTCCTCGCGCTCCTCGTGGAACTCGCGGAGCCGCGCCACCAGCGCGGGGCTCTCGGTGATCATGCGGGCGAACTCGGGACCGGAGAAGCCGATGACGGCGTCGTGCCGCTTCACCGCGTCCAGGAACCCGCGCCGCAGCGCCGCGAGCGCCGACTCGCCGGGCGGACGGTCGGCGACCGTCCGGGCCGGGATGGCGACGAACACCTCGTGCAGGTCGAGGGCCAGGTCCTCCTTGCGCGGGAAGTAGTTGGTGACCGTCATCTTGGCCACCTGCGCCGCCGCCGCGACGTCGGCGATCGTCACGCGGTCGAAGCCGTGCCGCAGGAACAGGCGCGTGGCCTGGTGCGAGATGTTCTGCCGCGTCTGCTGCTTCTTCAGCTCCCGGAGTCCCATGCCTCCCATCATTGCATAAGCCGACCTAAGTTTAGCGTTGACATATTTCTAGGCTCGTTCTAAGTTTACGCCTCAAGGGTCCCGGGTACCCGAACGAGGTGAGCCGTTCCCTCCCGGCCGGACGAGCAAAGGACACCGCCCTGAACGCCAGCCACGCCCCCACTGCGTCCACACGCGTCCAGTCCCCCCGTCGTGCGGTCGCCTCCCGCGACCTCCTCGACCCGATGAAGGACTACCTCTCGCGCATCGGCCGCCGGGCGCTGCTGACCGCCGAGCAGGAGGTCGACCTCGCCAAGCGCATCGAGGCCGGGCTGTTCGCGCGCGAGCGGCTGGAGTTCCTCGGCGACCGGCTCTCCCCGCAGGACCGCGAGGACCTCGCCTGGATCGCCGCCGACGGCCGCCGCGCCAAGGAGCACATGGTCGAGGCCAACCTGCGCCTCGTCGTGTCGCTCGCCAAGCGCTACATGGGCCACGGCCTGCCGCTGAACGACCTCGTCCAGGAGGGCAACCTCGGGCTGATCCGCGCCGTCGAGAAGTTCGAGTACCGGCGCGGCCTGAAGTTCTCCACCTACGCCGTCTGGTGGATCAAGCAGGCGATCAGCCGCGCGCTCGCCGACCAGAGCCGCACCATCCGCATCCCGGTCCACGTCGTCGAGGTGCTCAACCGGATGACCCGGATGCGCCGCCAGCTGATGCAGGACCTCGGCCGCGAGCCCACCTCGGCCGAGCTGGCCGTCGAGCTCGACGTCCCGGTCGAGAAGGTGGAGTGGCTGCGGCGCCAGGCCCGCGAGCCGCTGTCGCTGCACACGCCGCTCGGCGAGGACGGCGACGGCGAGCTCGGCGACGTCATCGAGGACCCGGACGGCGGCGACCCCGCCGACGTGGTCGCCGGCGCGATGCTGCGCGGCCGCCTCGACGCCGTCCTGGAGACCCTCACCGAGCGCGAGGCCGGCGTCATCTCGATGCGCTTCGGGCTGTCCGGAGGGGAGCCGAAGACGCTGGAGGAGGTCGGCAAGGTGTACGGCGTGACCCGCGAGCGCATCCGCCAGATCGAGTCCAAGGGGATGCACAAGCTGCGCCACCCGTCCCGCCGCGAAACCCTCGCCGACTTGCTCACTTAATCCCGGCCCAAGGCGCTCGCCTGGCGGCTCGCACCTTGACCGTGCTTGGGCGAGCGCGGAATCGCTTCGCGATCTTCCCTGGGATGCTCGCCTCCGGCTTCGCATCCCCGGTCAGGTAGCGCGCTCGCGCGACGGTTGGGCGCCTGTCCGCTGGGGCGGCTGCCAACGTCCTCCCAGCTCGCTCCGATCGTCGTATCGTCACGTCGCCTTCAGCAGGATGTCCATCTCCTCCCGCAGTCGGATGACAGTGTGAGAGACGTCCGAGAAGACTTCTCTTGCACGCATCGCAGACGGGAGAGAGACGGGAATGGCGACGAGGCGGTTCGTAGGGCCGAGGCGGCACGCGGGCACCGGCACGCCCCGGAGCGTGACGCGGGTCGCCGCGGCGGGCGTCGCGGCGGTGCTCACGGTGGCGCTGGCGCAGGGACCCGCCTCCGCGACGATCCCCGCCCCCGGCCCCGGCGGTACCGCCGTCAACCCCGATCCCTCACCGGCGCCGGGCCTTGAACCCGGGGCCGGTCTCACGCCGAGCGGTCCACCGATCGCGCCGGTCGGCGCGACGGGCATCGACGCCGCGAAGCTGCGCGCGACCATGGACGCCACTCACGAGGCCGGGATGTACGGGCTGTTCTCGGCGGTCCGGGACGGCGATCTCCGGTGGAACGGCGCGTCCGGCGCCGCCGACGTCCGGACCGGACGCCCCATGCGGACCGGCATGCGGCAGCGCGTCGGGAGCATCACCAAGACGTTCGTCGCCACGGCGATCCTGCAGCAGGTCGAGAAGGGCCGTGTCCAGCTCGACGGGCCGATCGGCCGCTACCTGCCCGACCTCTTCCCAGGGCAGCGCGGCCAGCAGATCACCGTGCGGATGCTTCTGAACCACACCAGCGGGATCGGCGACTACGTCCTCTATGCGTTCCCTTCGCTGAGCGACCCGTCGTCCAGGAGCCTGGACAGGTACCGCTTCCGCGACCTGCCTCCCGAGCAGATGGTCAAGTGGGGCCTCCAGGCGCCGCCGACCGGTGACCCCGGCGAGCGCTGGTCGTACTCCAACACCAACTACGTCGTCGCCGGGTTGCTCCTGGAGAAAGTGACGGGAACGAAGGCGCAGACGTACATCGCCAAGAACGTGATTCGCAAGGCCGGTCTGAAACACACGTACTTCCCGTCCAGCCCGCACATCGACGGCGCCCACCCGCGCATGTACGAATCGCTCTACCAGCACATCAACCCGCCCCGCGACTACAGCACCTACAACATGAGCTGGGCGTGGACGGCGGGCGCCCTGGTGTCCACCATGGACGACCTCAACCGCTTCTACCGGACGCTGCTCACCGGCGGGCTCCTCGAACGGGCGTCGCTCGCGGAGATGGAGCACACGGTGCCCGCCAAGGACGCGGACGGCAACGTGCTCATGAACTACGGCCTCGGCATCTACTCGCTCGACCTGCCGTGCGGGACGTTCTGGGGCCACGACGGCAGCGTCTTCGGGGCGGGCACGCAGTCGCTGTCCAGCTCGGACGGCAAGCAGCAGATCTCGCTGGGCTTCAACCTCATGAAGTACCAGCGGCTCACCGCCGACGGCACCCCGATCCCGCACCCGATCGACAGCGCGCTCTACGCCCACGTCGCGCAGGCCCTGTGCGGCGCGCGCGCAGCCTCCCCGTCCCCGTCCGGCGAGCCGAGCACGCACTCCCAGCCGCTGCCCCTCCAGTTCTTCCGCGCAGGCCCCTGACCCGCACCGACCGGACGAAGGCCGGGCAGAACGCGCGCCGGGTAGAGCGCGTGCGGGGCAGAGCGTGCGCCGGACGGAGCGTGCGCCGGGCAGGGCGGCCGGGTAGGGCGCGTGCGGGGTGGAGCGTGCGCCGGGTAGGGCGCGTGCGGGGTAGAGCGCGCCGGGTAGAGCGTGCGCGGGGGTTAGCGCGCCGGGTAGAGCGTGCGCCGGATAGAGCGCGTGCGGCGGTGAGCGCGTGCCGGACAAGGCGTGCGGGGTAGAGCGTGTGCGGGGAGAGCGCGTGCGGCGGTGAGCGCGTGCCGGACAAGGCGTGCGGGGCGGAGCGTGTGCGGGGTAGAGCGTGTGCGGGGAGAGCGCGTGTGGGGGTGAGCGTGCGCCGGGC
>NZ_SMKU01000356.1 GCF_004349215.1 Actinomadura rubrisoli
CGCAGGAAGTCCGAGGGCAGCACCTCGACCGTGTCGGACTCCCAGACCAGCCACTCGGCCTGGTTGGAGCCGTGGGTGGGCTCCACGCCCCACAAGTGCACGCGGACGCCGTAGCGCTGGGCGGCCTGTTGCGGTCGGGCCCGAGCTTGCCGTCGGACGCGGCGGCCGCGGCGGAGTTCATCGAGGCGGCCACCGTGGCCGGCGTCACCTGCGGGCCGCCGCCGACCGGGACGGCGGTGCGGACGGCCGCGGCGGGGGCCGGCTTGACCGCCGGAGGCCGTCCGGCGAACACCTGGGACGGCGACGGGACGGGGCTCGCCCGGTGCCCGGCGGCGTCGCGCACCGCCGCGGCGGACCCGGGCGCGGGGACGGGCAGCACCTTGGCCTTGGTGAAATAGGGGCGCAGGAAGTCCGAGGGCAGCACCTCGACCGTGTCGGACTCCCAGACCAGCCACTCGGCCTGGTTGGAGCCGTGGGTGGGCTCCACGCCCCACAAGTGCACGCGGACGCCGTAGCGCTGGGCGGCCTCGACGGCGGGCAGCATGTCCTCGTCGCCGGCCAGCAGCACCGCGTCGGTGATCGCGCGGTGCCGGGCGAGGGCCTCAAGGTCGGCGCGGAGCTGGGCGTCGACGCCCTTCTGCTGGCCCTGCGCGTTCAAGTTGCCGAGCCGCAGCTTCACCAGGGGCAGGTTGGCTATGACGCGCTGGTCCACCGTCGGCTGCCGCTTCGGCGCCGCGTCGAACCAGTAGACGCGCAGCAGCTCGCCGAGCAACTGGTCGTCCGCGTGGGTCGTCAGCGCCTTGATCAGCTTCTCGGCGGCGACACGGTACTCGCGCCGGGAACCGCAGCCGAGCAGCAGCGCACCGGAGGCCGCGTAAAGGTACCCCGCGTCGACGAAGACGGCGTAGCGCGCGGGCTGAGGGACGAACTCCGAGGTGGCCATGGCCTTTCACCTTATTCGTGCCGGGGCCTCCGCTGGGCGCGAACCACGGTTACATGTCCCTTGAAGCATTTCCCTATCGTCCGCCACGGACACCGCAATGATTCCGCGCAGCCGCTGGCAGGAGCGTTGCGGCGGCGCTGGGAAGGCGCCGGCAGAGCCCGCGCGATGGGCCGTCCAGGGGGTACGCGGGGCCTCAGCGCGGCAGGCCGCCTGCGCGCCAGGCGCCCGGCCCGCGCGGCCGGATCCCGCCGGACGCCGTGGTCCGCACCAGCCGGGAGCGGTCGGCCCAGCGGGACGTCCGGGGCTCGTCCGCGCCGTCCCTTGCGGCGGCGGCGGCGCGGGCGCGCGCGGTCAGCACAGCGACGAGCGCGGCGACCTCTGCGGGGGACGGGTCGCCGCGCACCACCCGCAGGAACGGCTTGCCTTCGGTCACGAGTTCTCCTCACCCCAGGGTCGGGGATCCCATGATCGGGGACGTTTTCTCCGATCATGGGAGGGCCGGGTCAGAGCGGGATGTTCCCATGCTTCTTGGGCGGCAGGGTCCGGCGCTTCTCGCGGAGCGACCGCAGGGCCCGCACGATCTGCCCGCGTGTCTCGGACGGCTTGATCACGTTGTCGATGTAGCCGCGCTCGGCCGCGATGTAGGGGTTGGCGAGCCGATCCTCGTACTCGGTGATCAGCTCGGCGCGGCGGGCGTCGGGGTCGTCCGCGGCGGCCAGCTCGCGCCGGTACAGGATGTTGACCGCGCCCTGCGCGCCCATCACCGCGATCTGCGCGGTCGGCCACGCCAGGTTGATGTCGGCGCCGAGGTGCTTGGAGCCCATGACGTCGTAGGCGCCGCCGTACGCCTTCCGCGTGATCACCGTGACGAGCGGGACGGTGGCCTCGGCGTAGGCGTACAGCAGCTTCGCGCCGCGCCGGATGATGCCGTTCCACTCCTGGTCGGTGCCGGGCAGGAAGCCGGGCACGTCCACGAAGGTCAGGACCGGGACGTTGAACGCGTCGCAGGTGCGGACGAACCGGGCGGCCTTCTCGGAGGCGTCGATGTCGAGCGTCCCGGCGAACTGGAGGGGCTGGTTCGCCACGACGCCGACGGAGTGGCCCTCGACCCGGCCGAACCCGACGATGATGTTGGGCGCGAACTGCTCCTGGACCTCCAGGAACTCGCCGTCGTCCAGCACGTGCTCGATCACGGTGTGCATGTCGTAGGGCTGGTTCGGCGAGTCGGGGATGAGGGCGTCGAGCTCCTCGTCCAGCTCCGCGGGGTCCACCGGCACCGCGAACGCGGGCGCGTCGGCGAGGTTGTTGGACGGCAGGTAGGACAGCAGCGCCTTGACGTACTCGATCGCGTCGTCCTCGTCCGAGCCCTGGTAGTGGGCGACGCCGGACCTGGAGTTGTGCGAGCGGGCGCCGCCCAGCTCCTCCATGGTCACCTCTTCGCCGGTGACCGTCTTGATGACGTCCGGGCCGGTGATGAACATGTGGGACGTCTGGTCGACCATGACGATGAAGTCGGTGATCGCGGGGGAGTACACCGCGCCGCCCGCGCAGGGCCCCATGACCAGGGAGATCTGAGGGATCACGCCGGAGGCGTGCACGTTCCGCTTGAAGATCTCGGCGTAGAGGCCGAGGGCGACCACGCCCTCCTGGATCCGCGCGCCGCCGGAGTCGTTGATGCCGATCACGGGGCAGCCGGTCTTCAGCGCGTGATCCATCACCTTGCAGATCTTCTCGCCGAAGACCTCGCCCAGCGAGCCGCCGGAGACGGTGAAGTCCTGGCTGAACACCGCGACCGGACGGCCGTCCACGGTGCCGTAGCCGGTGACCACGCCGTCGCCGTACGGCCGGTTCTTCTCCATCCCGAAGCTCGTGGAGCGATGCCGGGCCATCTCGTCGAACTCGACGAACGAGCCCGGGTCCAGCAGCGCGTCGATCCGCTCCCGGGCCGTCATCTTGCCCTTGGCGTGCTGCTTCTCGACCGAGCGCGCGGATCCCGCGTGCACCGCCTCGTAGCGGCGCCGTTCCAGGTCCGCGATCTTTCCCGCCGTCGTGTGGACGTCGATGTCCTCGGCGCGCGGGGGTTCAGGGGCTTCCATCGCCATGCGGGTCAGGGTAGCCACACGCCCGCGACGCGGGTGCGGGCGGGGCCGTCCCCGACCGGGTGAATCTCCTGTGGGGGCCGCTCATTACGCTGGGGCCGTGGCTACGAAGACGCGTGACACCTTTCGGCAGGACATGCCAGAACCGCTCCGCCGCGACGTGCGCCTGCTGGGCGCCATGCTCGGCGACGGCCTCGTGGAGTACGGGGGGCGGGAGCTGCTGGACGACGTCGAGCGGCTCCGCCATGCGGTGATCGCGGCCCGGCGGGGCGAGATGGGCGGCGAGGAGGTCGCCGCGCTCGTCGACGGCTGGTCGCTGGAACGTGCCGGGCAGGTCGCGCGGGCGTTCACCGTCTACTTCCACCTGACGAACCTGGCGGAGGAGCACCACCGCATCCGGACGCTGCGGGAACGCGACACCGGCGGGAGCGTCCCGGGGACGGTCGCGGCGGCCGTCGAGGAGATCCGCGCCTCCGGCGGTGGGCGGCTCGCGGAGGTCATCGAGGGCCTGGAGTTCCGTCCGGTGTTCACCGCGCACCCGACCGAGGCCCGCCGCCGCGCCGTGGTCACCGCGATCCAGCGGATCAGCGACCTGCTGGCCGAGCTGAACGCGGGGCCGGGCGAGAGCGGGCGCGAGGAGATCGAGCGGCGGCTCCGCGAGGAGATCGACCTGCTGTGGCGGACGGCGCTGCGCCGCGACGCGCAGATGGACCCGCTGGACGAGGTCCGCACCGCGATGGCCGCGTTCGACGAGACGATCTTCCGGGTCGTCCCGCACATCTACCGGGCCCTCGACCGCGCCCTGCAAGACGGGGACGACACGGGCCCGCGGCCGCCGAAGGCCCGCCCGTACCTGCGGTTCGGGAGCTGGATCGGCGGCGACCGGGACGGCAACCCGTTCGTCACCGCGCAGGTCACCCGGGACGCGGTCATGATCCAGGCCGACCACGTCCTGCGGGCCCTGGAGGCGGCGTGCGCCCGGGTCGGGCGGGAGCTGACCGTCCACGAGTCCACCACGCCCGCGTCCGCCGACCTGCGCGCCGCCCTCGCCGCGGCCCGGACGGCGCAGCCCGCCCGGATCGGCGAGATGTCCAAGCGCTCGCCCGGGGAGCCGCACCGCCAGTTCCTGCTGTACGCGGCGGCGCGGATCGCCGCGACCCGCGAGCGCGACGCCGACCTCGCCTACGGCTCGCCGGACGAGCTGCTCGCCGACCTGCGGATCGTCCAGGACTCCCTGGCCGGGGCGGGCGCCGCCCGGCAGGCGTACGGGCGCGTCCAGCAGCTGATCTGGCAGGTCGAGACGTTCGGGTTCCACCTCGCCGAGCTGGAGATCCGCCAGCATTCGGAACTCCACGAGAAGGCCCTCGCGGAAATCCGCGCCGGTGAGACCCGCTCCGAAATGACGGAAGAGATCCTGGAAACCCTGCGCGTCGTCGCGTGGATCCAGCGGCGCTTCGGCGTGCGAGCCTGCCACCGCTACATCGTCTCGTTCACGCGTTCCGCCGAGGACATCGCCAACGTGCACGAGCTGGCCGCCTCGCTCGGCGACGGCGCGCCCGTCCTGGACGTGATCCCGCTGTTCGAGACCGGCGAGGACCTGGAACGCGCCCCGCACGTCCTGGAGGGGATGCTGGAGATCCCGGCCGTCCGGCACCGCCTGGACGACACCGGCCGCCGCCTGGAGGTCATGCTCGGCTACTCCGACTCCGCCAAGCAGCTCGGCCCGGCCAGCGCGACCCTGCGCCTGTACGACACGCAGGAGGCCCTCGCCGGCTGGGCGGCGCGCAACGACATCAGGCTGACGCTCTTCCACGGGCGCGGCGGCTCGCTCGGACGGGGCGGCGGGCCCGCCAACCGGGCGATCCTCGCGCAGGCGCCCGGGTCGGTCGCGGGCCGCTTCAAGGTCACCGAGCAGGGCGAGGTCATCTTCGCCCGCTACGGCCACCCGCAGATCGCCCGGCGGCACGTCGAGCAGGTCACGAGCGCGGTGCTGCTGGCCTCGACCGACGCAGTCCAGGACCGTGCCCGCGAGGCCGCCGCCCGCTTCCGCCCGCTCGCCGACAAGATCGGCGAGGCGGCGAAGGCGGCGTTCCGGACGCTGATCGAGGCCGACGGCTTCGCCGCCTGGTTCGCGCGCGTCAGCCCGCTGGAGGAGATCGCCGAGCTGCGCATCGGGTCCCGCCCGGCCCGCCGGAAGGCCGCCCGGGGCCTGGAGGACCTGCGCGCCATCCCGTGGGTGTTCGCGTGGACGCAGACCCGCGTGAACCTCCCCGGCTGGTACGGCCTGGGCAGCGGCCTCGCCGCGGTCTCCGACGACGGCCGGGAATTGGCGGAGCTGCGCGAGGCGTACGAGGCTTGGCCGCTTTTCAACACGCTCCTGGACAACGCCGAGATGAGCCTGGCCAAGTCCGACCGGACGATCGCCGAGCGCTATCTGGCGCTGGGGGAGCGGCCCGAGCTGTCGGAGGCCGTCCTGGCCGAGTACGACCGGACCCGCTCGCTCGTCCTCGCCGTCACCGGCCACGACCGGCTGCTGGAGAACCGCCGCGTCCTGTCCCGGGCGGTCGAGCTGCGCAACCCGTACGTGGACGCGCTCTCGCACCTCCAGCTCCGCGCCCTCACCGCGCTGCGCGCCGGGGTGGCCGACGAGGAGGAGCGCGGCCACCTGGAGGCCCTGCTCCTGCTGTCGGTCAACGGCGTCGCCGCCGGCCTCCAGAACACCGGCTGAGCCAGGTCAGGACGGCCAGGAGGGTTTGCGCTTCTCGTTGAAGGCGGCGATGCCCTCGCGGCGGTCGGCGGAGAACGCGACGGTGCGCCAGGCGTTCTCCTCCAGGTCGAGCCCGGCCTCCAAGCCGACGCCGGCGCCGAGCCGCATGGCGCGCTTGGCGGCCCGGACGGCGGTCGGCGAGTTCCGGGCGATCAGCTCGGCGATCGCGGACGCCTCCTCGCGGGCCGTCCCGGCGGGCACCTTCCGATCGGCCAGGCCGTAGGCCAGGGCCTCGTCGACGCCGAGGCGGCGGCCGGTGAACACCAGGTCGGCGGCCTTGCCGGGCCCGAGCCGCCGCAGCGCCAGCTGCGTGCCGCCGCCGCCCGGGACGAGGCCGACGCCCACCTCAGGCAGCCCGAACACGGCGGTCTCGTCCGCGACGATCATGTCGGCGGACAGCGCGAACTCGCAGCCACCGCCGAGCGCGAACCCGTGCACGGCCGCGATGACCGGCTGCGGCAGGTTCAGCACGCCGCCGAACGCGGCCCGGAACACCGGCCGCTGCGCGAGCAGCTCCTCGTCGGTCATCGCGCCGCGCTCCTTGAGGTCGGCGCCCACGCAGAACGCCTTCTCGCCCGCCGCGGCGAGGACCACCGCCCGGACGGACGGGTCCGCCGCGACCTCCGCGCAGGCCGCGGCCAGGCGCCGCGCCATCGCGGTCGACAGCGCGTTCAGGGCCTCGGCCCGGTCCAGGACGATCTCGGCGACGTGCTCGTTGCGCGGGTCCCGCCGAAGCGTGACGCCCTCCAGCTTCACTCCATCCACAAGCGGCACCCTAACTCCGGCGCCCGTCGGTGGACGGCGGTCCCAAGATCGAGTTCGCGGTGGGGTTGGATGGACGGGTGAGCGACTCACCGTACGGAGACCTCGACCGCCCGCCGCTGCACGAGGCGGCCCTCCAGCGCGCGCTCGTCCGTCCTGGCGGGCTGTGGCGGGAGGTCCGCGTCGTGCCCGAGACCGGGTCGACCAACGCCGACCTCGCCGCGCGGGCCCGGGAGGGCGCGCCGGAGGGCACCGTCCTCGTCACCGAGCTGCAGACCGCGGGCCGCGGCCGGCTCGGCCGGTCCTGGACGGCCCCGACGCGCTCGGGCCTGATGTTCTCGATGCTGCTGCGGCCGGCCGTCCCGGTGCCGATGCTCGGCTGGATGCCGCTGCTGACCGGGGTCGCGGTCGCCACGGCCGTCCGCAGGATGACCGCCTGGTCGGAGACCGGCGAGGGCTTCCTGGCGGGCGAGCGGACGCCCGAGCGCGGCGACGCGGCCGTGGACGCGCGGCTCAAGTGGCCGAACGACCTGCTGGTGGGGGAGCGGAAGCTGGCCGGGATCCTCGTCGAGCGGGTCGAGGGCGCGCTAGTCGTCGGCGTCGGGCTGAACGTGGGGCTGCGCGAGGCCGAGCTGCCCGTGCCGGCCGCCACGTCCCTCGCCATCGAGGGCGCCCCGCTCAGCGACCGGGCGCCGCTGCTGCGCGCGATCCTGCGCGAGACCGGGACCTGGTACCGGGAGTGGACGGCGCTGGAGGGCGATCCCGAGACCAGCGGGCTGCGCACCGCGTACAAGGACCTGTGCACGACGCTCGGCCGCACGGTGCGGGTCGAGCTGCCCGGCGACGAGACGCTGCACGGGACGGTCCGGGACATCGACGGGGCCGGGCGGCTGGTGGTCGCGGGGCCGCGCGGCGACACGGCGGTCAGCGCCGGCGATGTGGTGCACGTCCGGTGAACACCCCGGCCCGATCTCCCGAACGGCATCGGATCTGCAACGATATGTCCTGGTACCGGACCACGACGCCGCCTGCAAAGCCCACGGCGACGGCGGACTGAGGGGCGGACAGATGGCAGCCGGATTGCCGGATCCGAAGGAGATCGAGGAGCTCCTGCTCGGAGGCGAGCTGCGCTATACCCGCGTGGACGCCGTCCGGCTCTCGGGGGTCACCCGGGAGTTCTCCGGCCGGCTGTGGCGCGCGTTCGGCTACCCCTCGATGCCGGACGACGCCGTCGCCTACACCGAGGGCGACATCGCCGCGCTGTGCCGCATCCGCCGCCTCATGGAGGACGGGGTGCTGGACGAGAACGGGGTGGTCCGGCTCGTCCGCGCCTTCGGGCAGACCATGACGCGGCTCGCCGAATGGCAGGTCAACCTGCTGCGGAGCATGCTCGTCCAGGACCCGGACGGGCAGCCGTCCTCCGAGGCCGTCGACACGATCGTCGACATCGCCGAGCGGCACATCGGCGAGTTCGAGCCGCTGGTCGTGCACGCGTGGCGCCGCCAGCTCGCCGCCGCGGGGACCCGGGCCATGGCCGCGGCGGCCACCCGCGAGAACGGCCACCCCGCCGGGCGGACGCCGACCACGGTCGGCTTCGCGGACATGGTCTCCTTCACCCAGGTCAGCCGGGAGCTGGAGGAGATCGAGCTGGCCCGCGTGGTGGAGTGGTTCGAGGAGACCGCCGCCGACATCATCGCCACCTGCGGCGGGCGGCTGGTCAAGACGCTCGGCGACGAGGTGCTGTTCAGCGCCGAGACCCCCGAGATCGGCGCGGAGATCGCGCTGACCGTCGCCGCGGCCATCCAGGACGAGACCGAGGTCCCGGACGTGCGGGTCGGCGTGGCGCACGGCCCCGTGCTGCCGCTGATGGGCGACGTCTTCGGCACCACCGTCAACCTCGCCGCCCGGCTGACCTCCCTCGCCCGCCCCGGCGCCGTCGTGATCGACACCGAGCTGGCGGCCAAGCTGGAGAAGGACCCCGCCTACGAGGTGACCCGGATCGTCCGCCGCCCCGTCCGCGGCCTCGGAATCATCCAGCCCTACGTCCTGCGGCGCCGCGTGGATTCAACGCCGGCCCAGGAGCCCTCGCAAAGCGGTTCTGCTTAAGGCAACCCCGGACCAACGGGCTGGCCTCCTTTTCCAGGAGGCTCAACGATCACGCGAGCGCGTGACCTGACCGGTGGGGCAAAGCCGGAGGCGAGCCCCACCGGGAAGATCGCGAAGCGATGTCGCGTCTCGCACAAGCACGGTCAAGGTGCGAGCCGCTAGGCGAGCACCTTGGGCCGGGATTGCGTTAAAGGGGCGGGCATCGGCTTTAGACGGGGCTGGGCGTGTCTTCGCCGGGGGCTTCGGTTAGGCGCTGGAGGTAGTTGTGCTCGCCTAGGGCCTGGACTAGGCCGATCTCGGTCTCCAGGTAGTCGATGTGCTGCTCCTCGTCGGCGAGGATGTCCTCGAAGATCCGGGCGGAGGTGACGTCGCCGCGCGAGCGCATCAGCTCGATTCCGGGGCGCAGCCGGGCCACCGCCTCCAGTTCGATCTGCATGTCGGCCTCTAGCTGTTCGAAGACGGTCTGCCCGATGCGCAGCGTCCCGATCTTCTGGTAGTTGGGGAGCCCCTCCAGGAACAGGATCCGGTCGGTCAGCCGCTCGGCGTGCCGCATCTCGTCGATCGACTCGTGCCGGGTGTGCCGCGCCATCCGCGTGTAGCCCCAGTTCTCCTGCATCTTGGAGTGCAGGAAGTACTGGTTGATCGCGGTCAGCTCGGCGGTGAGCTGCTCGTTGAGCAGCGCGATGATGTCCTTGTCGCCTTCCATATCGCCCCATGTTTCCACGCCGCACCGGCGGTGGACAGCACTGGGGCCCGCGCGGCGCGTGTCCGCCCCTTCGCGGGCGGGCCGTGCGGGTCCCTGGGAAAGCGGCTCAGGCGGCGGTCGGCGGTGCGGTTCCCCTCTCGGCGGTGATCGGGTCCGTGAGGGCCGGGTCCGTGCCGATCGGCGCGGGCGCGGCCGGGTCCGTGATGGCCGGGACGGCCTGGTCCGGGGCGGTGGGGGCGGCCTGGTCCGGAAC
>NZ_SMKU01000357.1 GCF_004349215.1 Actinomadura rubrisoli
GGTGGTGACGGAGGCGTACGAGCAGCTGTACGCGGAGGGGTGGCTGGAGGGCAGGCACGGGTCGGGGACGTATGTGACCGACGGCGTGGCGGCTGATCCGGAGCCGCGGACGTGGCCGGTGGAGCGGGCGGTGCCGGGGCGGCCGGACGGTCCGGGGGTGATCGACTTGCGGCCCGGCATGGCGTGGATCGGGGCGCTGGACACGCCGGCGTGGCGGCGGGCGTGGCGGCTGGCGGCGGGGATGCCGCCGCCGCAGCGTCCGGACCTGCTCGGCCTGCCGGGGCTGCGGGTGGCGCTGGCGGACTACATCCGGCGCAGCCGGGGCGTGGCGTGCCCGGTGGACGGGCTGATGGTGACGCGGGGGGCGACGAGCGGGCTGGACCTGCTCGCGGCGACGGTGGTGCGGCCGGGCGACCGGGTCGGGGTGGAGGAGCCGGGGTATCCGCGGGCGCGGGCGGTGCTGGCGGCGCGGGGCGCGGAGGTGGTGCCCTGCCCGGTGGACGAGCACGGCCTGGTCGTCGACGGGCTGCCGGACGGGCTGCGGCTGGTCTACACGACGCCGTCGCACCAGTTCCCGCTGGGCGGCGTCCTGCCCGTCGCGCGCCGCCAGGCCCTGCTGGCGTGGGCGCGGCGGACGGGCGCGCTCGTGGCGGAGGACGACTACGACGGCGAGTTCCGCTACGACGTGGCGCCGCTGCCCGCGCTGTACGGGCTGGACCCGGACACCGTGGTCTACCTGGGCACCACGTCCAAGATCCTCACCGCGGACATGGGGGTCGGGTGGCTGGTGGCGCGCCCGGGGCTCGTGGCGGCGGTCGCGGCCCGCCGCGAGGAGCTGGCCGACCGGACGAGCGTGGTGCCGCAGCACGCGCTCATGCTGCTGCTCGAACGCGGCGACGTCGACCGGCACGTCCGGCGGATGCGGGCGGAGTACGCGCGGCGGCGGCAGGTGGTCGTGGGCGCGCTGGACGGGCTGCGGCTGCGCGGCGACACGGCGGGCCTGCACGTGGTGGTGGACGTGCCGGGGCCGGTGGCCGAGCGCGTCGTGCGGGAGGCGGCCGGACGCGGCGTCCTGGTGGAGACGCTGGAGCGGCATCACAGCGGGGTCCCGCCGGTCACCGGGCTCGTGATCGGCTACGGGTCGGCGCGGGGGCTCGCGGAGCTGCGGGACGGGTGCGCGGTCGTCCGCGAGCTCGCCGTCACCTGGCCCGCGGGCCGACCGTGACCGGTTCGGACGCGCTCGGCGGCGGATGGTCGGCGGTCGTCTTGGAGATCGGCAGGGGGGACGGGCGGTCCGGCTGGCGCACCGGGTCGCCGTTCCGCTGGGCGCGCGGGACGAGGCGGGAGCCGGTGGCGGGTTCCGGGATCGGCGCGCGCGGCCTGGGGACGGGCGCCACCGGCGTGTCCGGGCCGGTGATGCGCCGGATGTCGATGGCGCCCGGGTCGGGACGGTCGACGACGGGCACCTGCGAGGCGCCGAAGTGGCCGCCGCGGGCCCAGTCCCGGCGGGTGCGGCGCGCGTGGTAGGACTGCGGCGACGGCAGCGGCGGCCCGGCGGGCCAGCGGCGGGCGATGCCCCACGCGTCGAGCCAGCGGACGATCGTGTCCAGGCCGGCGAGGAGCGTCCCGGTGAACGGGGCGCGGGCCTGGCCGACGACGACGATCTGCAGGCAGGCGCGTCCCTCGCGGCCGACGTGGTCGCCGAGCAGGCGCGCGGCGCGGGTCGCGGGGAGGAGCTGGACGATCTCCCCGGTGCCGGGGTGCCACACCAGGTGCGCGGGCCGGTCCTCCTTGATCAGGTCGGCGGCGACCGAGCGCGCCGAGACGGTGCGCGGATCGGACTCGCTGGCGAACCAGACGACCCGGGGAGCACCCCCGTGCAGTGCTCCACCGTCCTGTCGTGCCGGCATGCGGCCGGCTCCCGGCAGCCATGCGTCTGCCACGGTGCTTTCCCCCCAATCGGGCGGTCTAGTCCCGAATGGTCTAGTCCCTCTGTCGTAGCCCAGCAAGACCCAATAAGTCCAGCCCGCCGCCATGGGCCGGATATGACGGCTATTGACCACCGTGCCGCTTGAAGACCACTGTGCTCGGGTGTCGTCGCAGATGCGTACCCCGGTGCTCATCGGCTTGCACCTGTTTTCCTGTGAGAGTTTCACCTTCTCAGGCGCTGGGAGTGGACGCGTCCGCCCAGGTCAGCGCGGGGCCTGAAAGCCGGCTGGACGTTCTCTCCGCGTCGGCCGGATGTGGCCGGGGGATCACCGTCCGCACGGGACCGCCGCCGCACGGGGGGCGGGGTTCACAGCACCGACCGAGCAGCGTTCTAATAGGGCGTCATGACCGTTGACGCTGAACTTCCGGCCGGGGTCCCCGGCATCGACGTCCCCCGCCTGGCGGGCTGGCTGGCGCGCGAGCTGCCCGGGTCGGGGCGGATCACGGCGGTCGACCTGATCGCGGGCGGGCGGTCGAACCTCACCTACCGCATCACGCTGGACGGGGGGCGCCGCGTCGTGCTGCGCCGTCCGCCGCTCGGGCACGTCCTGCCGACCGCCCACGACATGGGACGCGAGTACCGGGTGCTGTCCGCGCTCGGCGTCCGGACGGCCGTGCCGGTCCCGGCGACACTGGCGTTCTGCGACGACGAGGAGGTCATCGGCGCGCGGTTCTACCTCATGGACTTCGTCGAGGGACGCGTCCTGCGCGACCGCGAGGACGCGCGGGACCTCACGCCGGGGCAGGCGCGCGGCCTCAGCGAGGCGCTGGCCGCGGCCCTCGCCGCCATCCACACCGTGGACGTGGACGCCGCCGGGCTGGCGGACTTCGGCCGGCCGAGCGGATACATGGAGCGGCAGCTCAGGCGCTGGAGCAGGCAGTGGGACGGCTCGCGGGAGGCCGTCCTGGCCACCGGCGCCGACCGCGACCTGCCCGAGTACGGACGGCTGGTCGCGCGGCTCGGCGAGCGGCTGCCCGCCGACGCCCCGGCGCGGCTCGTCCACGGCGACTTCCGGCTGGACAACGCGCTGGTCGGCCTGGAGCCGCGGCCCGAGATCGCGGCCGTGGTGGACTGGGAGATGTCGACGCTGGGCGACCCGCTGTCGGACCTCGGGCTGACGCTGGTGTACTGGGCCGAGGCGGGCGACGGCGCGGACGAGGTCCTGCCGGTCGGCGCGACGATCACCGCGGCACCCGGCTTCCTCACCCGGCGCGAGTTCGCCGGGCGGTACGCGGAGCTGACCGGGTTCGACCTCGGCGACCTCGACTTCTACGTGGCGTTCGCGTGCTTCAAGCTCGCGGTGATCCTGGAGGGCATCCACGCCCGCTTCCTGCAGAACGCGACCGTGGGGGAGGGCTTCGACCAGATCGGCGACGCGGTGCCGCTGCTGCTCGGCCGCGCCCACCGCGTCCTGGACGCCGGTTCCCCCTGGTAAAGGACGCCGGGTCCGCGCCGTACCCCCGGCGCCTGGACCGGATCCGCTGCTCCGGTCCAGGCGCCGAGGTCCTCAGCGGCAGCTGCCGAGGCGCTCAGCGGTAGTAGGGGATTAGCAGTAGTAAGAGGCTCAGCAGTAATAGGAGACGGAGGCGGAGCCTCCGGACGAGAACGAGACGGATCCGGTCTTGTGCCCGATGCACAGCTCGGCGGTGTGTGTCACGCGCACGCCCGCCGACTCGCCCGCCGAGAGGTGACCGGATCCGCCGGCCTCCAGCGCGCCGGACGTCCCGGTGACGCGCCAGCTCACCGGCCCGCCGATCGCCCTGACCACGACGGTGCACGTGTCGTCCTCGTCCATCTCGCATCCCCGCACTGACAGCTGGCCCGGCTGTTGGGGCGGCTGGGGCGCCTGTGTGGTCGGCGTGGACGAGGGCTTGCCGGACGGCGTCTTCGACGGCGTCTTGGACGGCGACGGGGACTTGGAGGGCGACGGCGACTTGGACGTCGAGGAGGTGCTCGGGGACGGCTCGCCGTCGCCGGGGGACGGGTCCGGGTCCGTCCCGGTCGGCTCTCCCTCGCCGCTGCCGCCCGGCGCCGGACGGCCGGAACTCGCGTTCGACCCGGAGTCGCCGCCGAACGCCGACATCGCGCCGACCAGCAGCACGACGGCCGCGATCCCGGCGGCGGCGACCGCGAGGACGGGGCCGCGGCGCCGCGGGGAGCGGTCGCGGGTGCGCGCGGAGGCCGGCTCGTAGGGCAGCGGCCAGCCGTACTCGTCGAACGGCTCCGTCCACGCGGCGATGGCGCGGCGGTTGTCGGCGCGGTCCGCGGCGGTGGCGGCGGTCAGCACGTCCAGGCGCAGATCGGCGGGGATCGCCGCGATCGGCAGGACGGACAGCAGCCGGTCGGGGGGCAGCGCCGGGGTGTCGCGCGAGCCGCACGCCGGGCAGCTCGCGACGTGCCGGACGAGCGACGCCGACGTCTGCGGCGACAGCGGCCACGATTCGGTCAGCGCGGAGACGCTGGGGCAGTCCTTCCAGTGGTTCTGCGCGATGAGAGAGGCGTGCAGCGCGGCGGCGAGGTCCTCGCGGGCCCGCTCGACTAGGTGCAGGGTCTCCTCAAGGGGCATCCCGAAGATGCCGGACAGGTCGACCTCGTCGAGCTCGTGCCGCACCGACAGGTCGATCGCCTCGCGCTGGCGCCCGTTCAGCGCGGCGAGCGCGCTGTGGGCGAGCAGGCGGCGCTCCTCGCGGCGGGCGAGCTGCTCGGCGGTCAGGTCGTCGTCGGCCTCCGGCGCCTCCTGGCCGGTGTGCCGGTTGGGGCTGTCGCGGCGCCGCATGCACTCCTTGCGGGCGATGGCGTACAGCCAGCCGCGCAGCCGGTCCGGCTCCCCGAGCCGGGCGACGTGCGCGCGCGCCGAGATGAGGGTGTTGCGCAGAGCCCCGGCCGCTTCGACGCGGTCGCGCAGCAGGCCGTGGCAGTAGTCGTAGAGGAACGGCGCGTAGGTGTCGTAGACCTCTGTCAGGGCGATGACGTCTCCGGCCCGCAGGGCCTCCGCCAACCTGAGATCGTCGAACTGCCCGTTCCCTGGCTCACCGGCCACGGGAATCCTCCAGGTGAAATCGGTGTGTGTGAACGTGCCCCCGGTGAGCCGCCGACGCCTATCGGCCCGCTCTGGTTGCCCGATCTTGCCACCAAGTTCCTGGAATTTCTCCCTTATGAGCGGATTTAAGTGACCGCAGGCGTACGCCGCGTGGCCGTCTCGCCTAGTAGATCCACAGTTTCGCCGACCAAGGTGATCTAGGTCACAGTCGCGTGTGCCCTCGTCACGCCTTGCAGTCCAAAGTGACGGTCGCGACGGCCCTCGGGGAGAAGGTGACCGTCCCCGATCCGCCCGGCGGAGTGCACTCGCCCGTGACGTGGGCGATGCCCGTCCGGCCGCTGGCGAGCGATCCGCCGCCGGTGGCGGTGATGCCGCCCGAGAAGCCCGTCACCTGCCAGGTCACGGGCCCGCCCACGGCCGTGACCTGGATGTCGCACCCTCCTGGCCCGGACCCCGTGATCGTGCAGGAGGTCACCGAGATTCGTCCGGCCCTGGTGCGGGTCGGGCTCGGCTTGGGCGAGCGGGACGGCGTGTGGCGCGTGGGCGTCGGCGTGGCGCTCTCGGACGGGGTCGGCGACTCCGACGGCGATTCCGACTCGCTGGACTCCGAGGGGTCCGGGGCGGACGAGGACGTACCGCTCGGGTCGCTCTGCGCGCCCGTGCGGCTCTTGGACGAGTCGGGCATCAGGAAGAACGCGCCCGTCACGATGAGCACCACGGCGGCCGCAGCGGCGAGGGCCGCCCACAGGCCGCGCGGGGCGGGCTGACGGCGGCCGCCGCCCTGCGCCGCCGCGCTCTCGAAGGGCACGGGCCAGCCCCAGGTGTCGAACGGCTCGGCGCGGTACGCGATGCCGGCGCGGTCGGCCGACAGCGCGGGGTCGGTGGCGGTGGCCAGGACGAGGCCGCGCAGGTCGGTGGGGATCATCGCCACCGGAAGCACTTGCAGGAGCCGCGCCGACGAGATGCGCTCGCGCCGGGCGTGGCAGACCGGGCACGCGCCGATGTGCTGGAGGATCCTGCGGGTGGCCTGCGGTGTGAGCGGCCACGCGCCGTCCTCCTCGACCACCTCGTCCAGCTCGGGGCAGTCGTTGCGCCCGGTGCGGGCGACGAACGCGGCGGCGAGGGCGTCGTCGAGGCGCGCGTTGGCCTCGGCCGTCAGGTGGGCGGCCTCCGGGGCGTCCATGCCGAGCACGCCGGCGATCTCCAGCGGCTCCAGGCCGTGCCGCAGCAGCAGGTCCAGCGCCTCGCGCTCGCGGCCGCGCAGGCCCGACAGGGCGCCGTGGACGAGGTGGCGCGCCTCCAGCCGCCGGTCGCGCTCCTCCTCGTCCAGGAAGCCGTCCTCGACCTCGGGCGCCTCGTGGCGCTCGGCGGGACGGTCCGGGGCGCGCAGGCGGCGCAGGCACTCATTGCGGGCCAGCGCGTACAGCCAGCCGCGGAACCGCTCGGGTTCCCGCAGGGCCGACACGTGCGCGTAGGCGGCGATGAGCGCGTCGTGCAGGGCGCCGGCCGCCGTCTCCTGGTCGCGCAGCAGCGCGTGGCAGTAGTCGTACAGGCGGGCCGCGTAGCGGTCCATGACCTGGATGAGGGCACCGGGGTCGCCTGCGGCGAGCGATCGCGCCAGGCGTTCGTCGTCGGCGCGGTCAAGGCTGGGCCATCCGGACACAAGGTCCTCCCGCGAGCTGAGAATTCCAGCTGTTCGATGAGGTTCTCGCCCGGCGCCGGCCATCCGGCGTACACACCCGGGTCGGGCGGGGCGTTCAGAAAAAGCACACTCTCCCGGCCATCGGGGGCGACGGTCCGGCCGCTGCCGGTCCTCGTCGCGGGCCAGGGAGGGGGATGAAGTCGGAGGCCCGACGGCCCCGCTCCCCGTCGGGCCTCCACCTGGTTTGACGAGCGACCCGCGCACCCGGTTGACAGGATCGAGGCGAAAAATCAGGAACTTCGATCCGTGTCCGTAAGATCACGACGTGATGCGACGCGACAGCATTTTCAGGAAGATCTTGGAGATCTCCTGCGGGGTCATGGCGACCTGCACGTTGCCGTTGGTCGCCTCGGCGATCCTCTCCAGCTCGTTGCGGTCCACGCCCTTGCCGAACCCGATCATGTTGACCTGGATCGGCTTGTTCGGGTCCTGCATGCTCTTCAGCTGCGCCAGCGTCTCCCCGAGCGACGGGCCGTCCGGGTCGTCGTTCTTGCCGTCGGTCATCAGCAGGATCGAGTTGCCGAACTCCGGCTTGAAGCTCCTGTTCATCTGCTTGTAGGCGGCCAGCATCGTCCGGTAGAGGCCGGTGTCGCCGTTCGGCTTCGGCTTCATCTGGTTGAGCCCGGACAGGACGAGGCCGCGCCGCGTGTTGGACCCGATCCGCTCGCCGAGCGGGCCGATCGACACCGACTCGCGGTAGGGCAGCTTGCCCTGCATATTCGTCGAGAACAGCCACTGGCCGAGCTCGGTGTCGTTCGACATCATGCTGAGCCCGCCCTGCGACACCTGCGCGATGGCCTGCAGCCGGTTGGTGCGCGGGGCGACCTCCTCGGCCATCGAGCCCGACACGTCGATCAGCGTGAGGATGCGCAGCCCGAGCGACAGCTTCGACCACGCCTGCATCACCTGCGCGACCTCGGCGGCCTTCGGGCCCGGCAACTGGCGCGGACGCGCCGGGCTGACGCCGAGCTTCGGCCCGAACCCGGACGGCGCCTTGCCGTCCGGCGTGCGGAAGCCCTGGTCGCGGACGTCGCTCCGCGTGCTCTCGGTGCTCATCGCCTGCTCCAGCAGGCGCGCGGCCTTCTGCTTGTCGGCGCCGTCGCCGGTGACGGTGAACGGGTAGTCCATCGACAGCGTGCCTTCGAGCGGGTACAGCGCCACGGCGGGCTCGCCCGGCTCGGTCCGGTTGTAGGCCCACACCGCCTGCTCGGACGACAGCGAGATCGGCTTCTTGCCCGTCCGGTCCTTGCGGAAGTGCGTGAACTGCGCCTGCGCGTTCGGGACGATGCTCTCCCGGACCGTCCGGACGATCCCCGTGAAGATCGACTCCCGGTTGGGGTCGTTCGCCAGCAGGGCGTTGGTGATCATGAGGGAGCCCATGCCCGCCGCGTTCCGGGCCGGGTCGGGGACGAGCAGCCGCACCGTCCCGGCCGGGATCATCTCGTTCTTGGTCACGGCGCCGCCCGCGACGCCGCCCGCCGCCTTCAGCAGGTTGTCCCAGGACGGGGTGGCGGTGATGCCCTGCTTCTTCAGCTGGAGGGCGAGCGACTGGGGCAGGCCCACGACGATCGGGCTCGTCGCCAGCGAGGTCTTGGTGGACACGACGCTCTTGCCGCCCTCCGAGCCCTGCGCCAAGGCCGTCCACAGGGAGGAGTCGGGGATCCACACGTCGGGACGCTGGTTGGCGGCGTTCGCCACGCCCTGCCCGGACAGCAGCGTCGCCACCGCCGACGGCTCGGCCTTCTTCACCTGGGCCTTGACGCACTTGCCGCCGACCTTGTGCTTGGCGTCGTTGAAGCGCCCGGCGGCCTTGACGACGACCGGCTCGATGTCGGGCGCGGCCGCCACCGACAGGCTCAGCGCGTCGCCGCCCGAGCAGCCGCCGCCGCTCTCGGCGAACGCGTACACGCCGACGCCGAGCAGCAGCGCCAGGCCGAGCGCGCCGGCCATCGGGCCGATCAGCGCGGCCGCGCTGCGCTTGCGCTTGCGGCGCCCGTACTCCCCGCTGCCGTAGCCGCCGGACCCGCCGGACCCACCGCCATGGCCGCCGGACCCGCCGGAGCCGCCTGCTCCGCCGTAGCCGCCGGAGTCGCCGGAGTCGCCGGAGCCGCCCGCGCGTCCGCCGAAGAAGCCCGTCTGGCCGCCGTCGGAACTGCGGATGGAGTCGTACTCGCTGTAGCCCGTCCCGGCCAGCGGCGACCCGGATCTCTCGATCGGCTCCTGCTGGGACGCGGCGGGCTCGCCCGGGTAGTTGCCGGATCCGGCCATGCCCGTCCCGCCGGGCGCGCCTTCCGGGCCCGCCTGGCGTCCGAGCCCGTAACCCCCGGTATCGGACGCGCCGGTGAAGCCGCCCTGGCCGTAGATCATCTCCTCGGACGACCCGCGCGGGGTGAACCACTCCGGCGTCTCGCCCGAGGCCCCCGGCGCACCGGGTCCGGGCATGCCGGAGCTCTGGGGCGCCTGCCCGGGTGGCTGGTTCTGGCCGTCGGGCGCACCGAACCAGTCGGACGACCCGTCGTTCGCCGGACCGAAAACGGGCGTGGAGGGGTCGTAACCGTCCTCGCCCATCCCGTCAGGGAAGTCATTGCGATGACGTCCGCTCATGCCTGCCCTCGATTCACCAGAAACCCGCCGATCTTCCACGGCACTGTAGTAGTACGAACCAGAGGTTACAAAGAACTCAAAACCGATGATGACGCAGGTCATGAGCGTAAGCCCCGAGAACCTCCGGATCCGTCGGGGCCGTTACCGTCCGCAATCGGAGCGGTACGGGATGGGGAGACAAAGCGCCGCACCGGCAAATCAAGATCGATTGCACAAGCTTTCGACCCGACGCGGGTTAAAGGTACTAAGTTTCCGACAACCCCGGGGAATCGTCCCCTCGCGCACCCCCTCCCGGGC
>NZ_SMKU01000358.1 GCF_004349215.1 Actinomadura rubrisoli
ACCCCGACCACCGCCGCTTGATCCGAGTCAAGGAAACACACCTGCCTCTCACCTGGGATGGATGCGCTGTCTCTATGCTCAGGCAGCCGTCCTGAGCAGGGAAGTGGAACCAGGTTCTGTGGATAAGTGTGAGAGTGGCCAACTGCGTCTCTGACACCACCGGGTGCACACACTCGGTCCCCGATCGCGGCGCACCTCATGTGGTGTCCAACGGCGCGCGGTAAGGCGTTGGCTTGCGCGCGAGCGCTACGCGCCGCCCACTGCTGCAGGCCAGCAGGAAGGTGTGCGCTGTCCTGCCGAGCGCGGCACGGCCTGCTAGTCCTCCGTATCGCCCGTGGCGGCGAGGACGGCGTGCGGCACAGCAAGTGCTGCGGATAGCGCCCGGCACGGCGGATAGCGTGCGGCACGGCGGCGGATAGCGTGCGGCACGGCGATGGACGCTTCGAGGCCCAAGGGACGATGGTGCGCCGCACACCAACAACCTGGAGTGTTGCGGGATGGGCTGGTTGGCGAAGAGCAGGAGGCGTCGAGCGGGCCTTCCGGACGTGCACCGCTTTACGAAGTCGGCATTCGGCCTGCCTCCGGCGCTTATATCAGCCATGTCCTGAAGCCCTGCGGCGTCCCGCCCCGCATGCTCCGCCCGCCTGGTCGACCTGGTCAGCGCCCCTCGACCCCAAGCTTGTCGCCGCCGCCTCCGGAGTGACCGCCCGAGAGCGTCATGATCTATCTCGCCGACCGTGTCGACGAGAATCGCCTCCCGAGTTCCCACGCGCCCTGACCAGGTGGCTCGCGACTATCCTCCGGCCGTGGCCTATCTGAGCGCCGATGACGCTGACCAACCGGAGTTGACCGTCCGCTGCAGCGAAGACCCCGAATCCATAATCCGATTCTTCGATCGACAGTTCGCCGAGGAGTACGAGACCTATCTCGCCGTGGAGATGCGAGGAGACGGGCTCCACGCGAGGTTCGATGACCTCACCCTGTCGGTCTGGGACGACGAGACTTTGGCAGATTTCCTGGATGGTCTGGTCGCCGACTTCCGCGGCTGGACCGGCCAGCGCACCTGGCGCATCAACCACCTCACCCTCAACGCGGCCTTCCAATCCGGCGGCCACGTATCGCTGGGCTGGACCCTCCAGCGCTGGCTGACCCGCGCCGACTCATGGCAGGCAACGCTGACGACCTGGATCGAGGCTGGTGAAGAGCTCGCTGCCCTTGCCTCCGACGTTCGCGCCTTCGTCACGCACTCCTGAACCCGTGCTGTTTCGGCAGCATCTCCCACAGGTTCACGCGGACATGCACGCTTTTCCGAACGGTTTGTTGCTGGTCATGATCAGCGAGGCGCGTTCGTAACTGGACGAAGCCAGCTGGAAGAACAGGTTGGCGGCCTCGGCCTCGAAGGGATGTAGCCGACCTCATCGACGATCAGGACGGGTTGCGGGCAAGCTTGGTGAACTCGTCCTGTAGCCGTCCGGCGGCGTGCGCGTCGGCCAGGCGGGCGACCCACCCGGCGACGGTGGCGAACGCGACACGGTCTCCTGCCTGGCAGGCGCGGATGCCTAGCCCGATCGACAGGTGGGTCTTGCCGGTGCCGGGCGAGCTGCGGAACACCACGTTTTCGCGGGTGGCGACGAAGTCCAGGGTGCCCAGGTGGGCGATGGTCGCATGTGACGCGTGTGTGTGGGTGGCCGGGTTAGGCCGTGGGCTGGGTGCTGGGTGGGGTGCGGAAGGGTGGTGGCGTGGCCGCCTGGAAGGGTCTTGTGTTGAGCGACGATCGCCTCGTGGGGTTGGCCTAGCGCGATGTCGCTGGACGTGGTGAGCCGCTCATAGTGCTCTGGGGCCAGTTGGACGTGCAGGGGCGCGAGGTACTGCTCCATGCTTCGAGGGCCGGTGATGGGCACGGTCGGGGTCGTGGAACGGGTTACGCGTTCCCGTAGCCGGGCCATCGCGTTCTGCGCCGGAGGAAGGTCCGTCTCGGACGCGACGGCGAGCAGTTCGTCCACGATCGCCGTCTTGTGTGCGGGGTCCTCCCGCTGGACGACCCGCTTCCAGGTGGTCAGCCGTCCCTCCTCGCCCCTTTGGTGCTTACCGGTCAGCAGGCCGCCTCCAAGGGGGCGGCCAGAGCGTCGTACCCAGTCCGAGTGCTTCGGCCATGGGGAGCACCTCGCGGTCGGCGGTCGGCTCGGCGAGGTTGTATTCGTGCTGGATCGCGATGATGGGCGACCATCCGCGCAAGCCCGCAGGCCCGCAGGTCCGCCAGCGCGACCGCGCGGGAGACGCGCCGGACGGGGAAGTTCGACAGCCCGGCGTGGACGAGCTTACCGGCGCGGACCAGGTCGCGGACGATCTCCTCAATGGGCGCGTTGCCGTTGAGATTTCCGACATGGCGACGCCTGTCCGTGCGCTGGTGGCGAGGCACGAGGAGGCGTTCGCCGAGCGGCTCGTCGCGGCTGCCGCGGAGGCCAGCGCGGCTGCCGCGGCTGTCGTGGCCGCCGTGGCTGCCGCGGAGGTTGGCGCATTCGATCTGTGCGCGCTTGGACGGCGGCTCGCCGTGCTCTTCGAGGGAGCCGCGGCCCTGTCCAGGTCCATGAACGCCACGCGGCCGTTCTCCGATGCGCGCGGTGCCGCCGAGACACTGCTGGACGTGGCGCTGTTCGCCGATGCGCGCCGTGCCGCCGAGGCACTGCTGGGACGCGGCGCTGCCTTGACGTGCGGGAATGCGATTGCGGCGAGCTGATCAACGCATGGCGCATTGACGCGGGCGGTGATGTTCATCCGGGACGCGACGGCAATACGCCCCATCAGCGCGGCGAGTTACGGACCGTCCGATAAGACGAAACGCGCCGCAGCACAAACCGCGTGACGGCGCGTCGCACGGTGCGGTGTCGGGTGGTGACCATGCGCCACGCAGCGATGGCGCGGCTACAGGCCCGCACCTGAACTGGTGCGGGCCCGCAACCGCGCATATCAAGACCGTGCCGGTCCTTGGACCTCTGCCGGACGGGCCTCTCGGGATCGGCCCACAACCGCCTCGCGGCGGGTCAGCTCGCGACGAGTTCTTCCTCGTCGACATCGACCGACCGCTCGTACTCTTCCTTGGCGGTCTCCAGCAGCTCGCGCCACGATTGCACATCCGGCCGGCGCCGCAGCAGGGCTCGACGCTCCCGCTCGGTCATCCCGCCCCAGACACCGAACTCGATCCGGTTGTCGAGGGCGTCGGCGAGACACTCCGTGCGCACAGGGCAGCCACGGCAGATGAGCTTGGCTCGATTCTGCGCCGCTCCCTGGACGAACAGGGCGTCCGGATCCGCGTTACGGCAGGCGGCGCGGGCGGTCCAATCCGTGATCCACATCTTGGCCCCACTCCCCTAGGGTCTGTGTCGATTTGCGCTCCTTGGCCAGACGGGCGCGGACGTCAGGCCGCCAAACGAAAGCCGTGGGGAAGAACTTACGGAAGCGAGGGACGATTCAACAGTCCCCGATGGGCCCATTCTCGATATAGCCCACCGGGGCCATACCGCCGGAACGGACTAGTTACCTGTAGTTGACGCGCCAGACATGGCTCAGGTTGTCACGATGGGGACAGAACGGACGTCCAGCCCCCCTCGGACGCGAGGGACGGGGGGACCTGTCCCGAATGCACTGGTCGTCCCGCGTACTCTAGATCCGTGCTGGATGAGAATGAGGACCGGGGGAGCCCGCTCTCCACGCTGTTCCGTCTGCTGGGGGCAGGTGTCGTCGCAGGCGTGCTGGTCGCCTTCATCGCGCTGCCCGGCGTCGGCAGCGCGGGGCTGACCGCGCGCGATGCCGCGAACAACTTCGAGGACATGGAAGGCGAGCTGAAGACGACACCGCCGTCCGAGAAGACGGTGATGTACGACGTCAACGGCAAGCAGGTCGCCACGTTCTTCGACAAGTACCGCGAGTCCGTGCGGCTCGACCAGGTCGCGCCCATCATGCGGCAGGCGATGGTCGACATCGAGGACTCGCGCTTCTACGAACACGGGGCGCTCGACCTGAAGGGCACCATCCGCGCGCTGGCGTCCAACGTCGAGTCCGAGCAGACGCAGGGCGGCTCGACGCTCACCCAGCAGTATGTCAAGAACCTGCTGGTGGACAGTGCCAAGACGCAGGAGGAGTACCGCGAGGTCACCGCGCCCACCGTCGGCCGCAAGCTGCGCGAGCTGCGCTACGCGCTCGACATCGAGCAGCGGCTGACGAAGGACCAGATCCTTGAGGGCTACATGAATGTGGCCTACTTCAGCGCCGGCGCGTACGGCGTGCAGGCCGCGTCCAAGCGCTACTTCAGCAAGCCCGCCGCCAAGCTCAAGCTGGGCGAGGCCGCGCTGCTCGCCGGGATCACCCAGAACCCCAACGCCTTCGATCCCATCCGCAACCCGATCGACGCGCGCAAGCGGCGCGACGTCGTCCTGTACCGGATGGCGCAGCTCGGGCACATCAGCAAGCCGCAGGCCGACCAGGAGGCCGCCAAGCCGATCCAGCTGAACCGCACCGACCCGGTCGGCGGCTGCGAGTCGAGCAAGGCGCCGTACTTCTGCGAGTACGTGAAGTACGACATGCTCAACATCCTGTCGAACGGGAAGTACTGGCAGCTGAAGCCGAAGCAGCAGCAGGACGTCGTCAACAAACTCAATCGCGGCGGCTACACCATTCGCACCACCCTCGACATGGACGACCAGCGCGCCGTCGACCGCGCACTGCGCAGCACGGTCGCGCCCGGCGGCACCCGGGTCGGCGCGGAGGCGATGGTGGAGCCCGGCACCGGGAAGATCCGGGCCATCGGCCTGAGCAAGCGGTTCGGCGCCGGCAAGGGCAAGACGACCATCAACCTCCCCGCGGACGGCGCCCACGGCGGCGGCAGCGGCGTCTCCGCCGGCTCCACGTTCAAGATCTTCACGCTGGCCGCGGCGCTCGACGAGGGCGTCCCGGTCAGCACGACGATCAATTCCGGCAACAGCACCACGGTCACGGGCCTCACCGACTGCAAGGGCCGCGGCACCGCGCCGTGGAGCCCCAGCAACTCCGACCCCGCCGAGGCGGGCGGCTACAACCTCAAGACCGGCACCTGGCACTCGGTCAACACCTTCTACGCACAGCTCGAAAAGCGCGTCGGGCTCTGCAACTCCATCAAGATGGCGCAGAAGTTCGGGATGAAGCGCTCGGACGGACGCCCGTTCCTGGAGGTGCCGTCGCAGGTCCTCGGCGTCAACGAGATCGACATGGTGCACCTCGCCGCCGCCTACGCCGGGTTCGCGGCGCGCGGCAAGTACTGCGCCCCCCTCTCGGTCACCGAGGTCGTCGACCCCGAGGGCAAGAAGGTCAAGCTGCCCAAGCAGGACTGCCACCAGGCCGTCGACGAGGCCGTCGCCGACAAGGTCAACTCGATCCTCCAGGGCGTCCTCACCAAGGGCACGGCCAAGCGGCTCGGCGGCATCGGCCGTCCGGCCGCCGGCAAGACCGGCACCTGCGAAGAGCACATGTGCGCCGTCTTCGCCGGCCACACCCCCAACCTGGCCGCCGCCACCGCCTACTGGGACTTCCGCGGCCCGAGCCAGTACCGCGTGTACGGCTCCTTCGGCGCCGACCAGCCGCTCACCATGTGGTCGCAGAGCATGCGAAACGCGCTGGCCGGCAAGCCCGCACCCGGCTTCAACACCCCGTCCCGGGACTTCGGCGACACCACCAACGTCCCGAAGGTGAAGGGCGCCACGGTCGCCGCGGCCATCGCCAAGATCAGGGACGCCGACCTCAAGGCCCAGGTCGCGCCCGGCTCCGTCGACTCCGACCAGCCGAAGGGGACGGTGGTCTCCACCTCGCCGGACGCGGGCACGGAGGTCCCGCCCGGCACCACCGTGATCATCTATGTGAGCAACGGCAAGAAGAAGGACCGCGGAGGCGGGGACCACGACAACCCCGGCACCGGCTGGCCCTGGGACGACTGAGGACAACCGAAGGGCCCGGCACCCGCCGGGCCCTTCGGCTCTCAGGTGGTGAGCTGCCGCTTGACCTCGGCGGCGACCCGTCCGCCCTCGGCCCGTCCGGCGATCTTCGGGTTCACCACCTTCATGACCTGGCCCATCGCCCGCGGCCCCGAGGCGCCCGTCGCGGCGATCGCGTCCGCCACCAGCGCGGCCAGCTCCTCCTCGCCCAGCTGCGCGGGAAGATACTCCTCCAGCACCGCGCCCTCGTCCCGCTCCGCCCGCGCCTGCTCGTCCCGCCCAGCGTCGCCGAACGCGGTCGCGGCCTCCCGGCGCTTCTTCGCCTCCCGGGCGAGCACCCGGACGACGTCGTCGTCCGACAGCTCGCGGGACTGCTTGCCGGCGACCTCCTCGTTCTTCACCGCGGTGAGGGCCATCCGCAAGGTCCGGGTGCGCAGCTCGTCCCGCGCCTTCATCGCGACGGTGAGATCGGTCTCCAGCTTTTCCTTCAGGGCGCTCATGGTCACATCATGCCCGTACGAGACCTGAAGCCTCATCAGGATTACCGCACGGTGCCCGTGTCTGGAAGCATGGAGACCTGAGAAGGGAGAACCGTGCGAAAGATCTACGCCGTGCCCCTCGGCCTCTTGGGCGCGGGCGCCGCGACCTTCGGGTACGCCTCGGTGATCGAGCGGAACTGGTTCCGCCTCCGCCGCTTCGACGTGCCGGTGCTGCCGCCCGGCCGTCCCCCGGTGAAGATCCTGCACATCTCGGACGCGCACCTCACCCCCGGCCGGTCCCGCCTCATCCACTGGGTCCGCTCGCTGGACGCCCTCGAACCCGACCTCGTCGTCAACACCGGTGACACGCTGTCCCACCGCGACGCGATCGGCCCCTTCCTGGACGCCCTCGGGCCCCTCCTCGACCGTCCCGGCGTGTTCGTCTACGGCTCCAACGACCTCTATTCGCCGATCTTCAAGAACCCCCTCCGCTACATCTGGAGGACGAGCCGCTCCGACTACACCAAGCGGCGCCGCGAGCCCGACCTGCCCTACCGCGAGCTCGGCTCGTCCCTCCAAGCCGCCGGCTGGCTCGACCTTAACAACCGCATCGGACGTCTCAAGGTGGGCGAGCTCGACGTGGAGTTCGGCGGCATCGACGACTCCCACATCAACCGCGACCGCTACGACCGGATCGCGGGCCCGGTCGACCCCCGAGCCGACGTCCACCTCGGCGTCATGCACTCTCCCGAGCCCCGCAACATGGACCGCTTCACCGCCGACGGCTACGACCTGCTCCTCGCCGGCCACACCCACGGCGGCCAGGTCTGCGTCCCCTTCTACGGCGCCCTCGCCACCAACTGCGGCATCGACCGTCCCCGCGTGAAGGGCCTGCACCGCCACCGCGGCTCCTGGCTGCACGTCTCCGCCGGCCTCGGCACGTCCCCCACCGCCCCCATGCGCTTCTGCTGCCCTCCCGAGGCGTCCCTCCTCACCCTCGTCCCCCGGTAATGGACGTCCGCGAGCGCTGGAAGTCCGACCGCGTCCAGGCCGCGATCTACGACTTCGCCGTCAACGACCCCACGATCTCCCGGCTGGGCGCCCGGCTCCTGTGGGGCTATGACATCCGCCACCTCTGGCGCAGCATCGGCGCCCTGGAGGACAACACCACCCTCGACATCCCCTGCGGCGGCGGAATCGCCATCCGCGGCAATCCCCGCCACGTCGCCGCCGACCTCTCCCGGACGATGCTCCACCGCACCCGCCGCAAAAGGGCCCCGCTGGTCCCGCTGGTCCCGCTGGTTCAGGCCGACATCAACAACCTCCCTTTCCTCTCGTCCACCTTCGACACCTGCGTCACCTACAACGGCCTCCATTGCCTCCCAGACCCGCGCCGAGCCGTCCACGAACTGGCCCGCGTCCTCCGTCCCGGCGGAACCCTCCGCGGCACCACGCTCGTCCGAGGCGCCGGCCGCCGCTACGACGCCCTGATCGCCCTCATGCGCCGCCGCACCTTCTTCGGCCCCACCGGCACCCCGTCCGAGCTGCACCAATGGCTCACCACCGCAGGCCTCACCGACATCCGCCTCACCACCAGCGGCGCCGTGACCGGCTTCACAGCCCGGAAGCCCACCGATATTGAGGACGCACCACCCCCAAGCATCCGCTAAAGTGGTCGAGGCGCCGGGAGGCACGTACGACTCCCGGGCAGCCACCACCGGGGTGTAGCGCAGCTTGGCAGCGCGCTTCGTTCGGGACGAAGAGGTCGTGGGTTCAAATCCCGCCACCCCGACAGAAACCGCCAGATCAGAGGCCGGTTCTCCACCTAGGAGACCGGCCTCAAGATCTTTTACCCGCCACCCGTCCGCGCCTGCGAGCGCAGGACGGCCCTCACCAGCACTATTCTCGCCGCCCAGGTTCAGATCCGCGGCTCCGTCCTGTGCTTCGTCCGGGCACTGCCAGAGCAGGCCCACTTTCGCGGATCGTCTCGGGTCGAGCCCGCTACGTGAGGCTGTTGCGACGGGCGCGTACGGAGTACTTGCGCACTCTGCCGTCCCCACTGGTGCTGCTGCCCCAGCCGCGGCTGGTGGCGATGTCCCAGCCCCGCTGCTCTCGCATCTGCGCGGCGAACGTTCGGAGATCTCGAATCTCGCAGCCACAGTCGAGCCACACGTTGATCCCGATCCACGCTCCGGCCGAGTCGCCCGCGAAACGATCGATCGCCCACCTCACCTCGTGAGCATGCTCGCTGAGCCCGGTCCGCTCCTCGTCATGGACGATGCCGAACGCCTTTGCGTACTGATCAAGATCATCGATGACGAACAGGGCGCTCTTCCACTTCCCCGGCCAGGCCGCGAAGAGCCTCGACTCTCCGTCGCGGGCACGCTGATAGGTCCCGGCGTCCCTGCCATAGGTGACTGTGCCGTCGCTACGGACCTCGATGTAACACATCGTCGAGAGTCCATAGGGGAAGTCCAGCCCCATTGCTCCTGCGCTTCTCGGCTCCATCCTGCTCCCGTCCGCTGGGCCTGTACATACGACATCTATGAGACGCGCGGAGGGCATCGGCGGCCGACAGGTTGACACGATAGGTGTGGAGGATCAGGTACTCATCGCCTCCGTGCCGCTCTGCTCCTTCCGGCGGCGGCAGACAGGCCGCCCGCTACTTGAATTAGTGCATGAGTTAGCGCTGGTCAGGGGCTTGACCTCATGACGTGAGCCGTACAACCTCGCCTTCAACCCGCGCCGAGAACGTGTGGTCATTGGTGAAATGCTCTATGGCCGCCTTCCTGGTCAACGACCTCGACCGCCTCACCGGCATGACCAAGGGCCGGTCCAGGCGGTTCGACACCACCCCAATGTGATCGACGGCCGCTTGACCACTGCCGGGCTCACCACGTCGGCAATCACGAACTGGGCTTGGTGAGACGCCAGCCGTTTGCCAACGAGGGTGGCGGGTCGGGCCTCGTCCAGTAGTGGTAGGCACTGGCGGCGATCTCTGTGGTGTTCGGACTCGACGTTGGCCAGGCGAAGCAGTAGCACGGCCGAATGCCGCTGGACTGAGCCTTTTCCATCTTGATCGTGCTGGTCACAAGGTGGTTGCGGTGGACTGAGTCGGCCGGTGACGCGACGAGGCTCCTGGTAGATGCGAAGTCGACCAAAACAACCGCCCTGCCAGGAGCCTCTGG
>NZ_SMKU01000359.1 GCF_004349215.1 Actinomadura rubrisoli
CCCCCCGGCCCGCCGCCCGCGCTGGTCATCGACGCGCTCGGCCGCAAGTGCCCCATCCCGATCATCATGCTGGCCGAGCGGATCCGAGAGGTCCCGGTCGGTCAGGTCATCGCCGTCCTCGCCGACGACGCCGCCGCCCGCACCGACGTCCCCGCCTGGTGCCGCATGAAGTCCCAGGACTTCGTCTGGGAGGAGACCCTCCCCCAGGGCGGCTGGGGCTTCCACATCCGCAGAACGTACTGAGAGCGACGGAAATGGCCGCGCCCAGGGGGCGCGGCCATTGTCATGCGTTCGCAGTCGTCAGGGGTTGGGGCAGGTGAGGTGGGGGGCGACCTCGCCGGCGGCGGTGTCGCCGTAGGCGGCGGCGAAGCGGTCGAGGAACGCCTGGCGGGACAGGGTGTACTCCTGCGGGCCCGCGGCCTCCAGGGCGTGCGCGGCGATGGCGTTGCCGACCTGGGCGGCGCGCTCCAGCGAGAGGCCCCACGCGGTGGCCGACAGGAAGCCGCCGCGGAAGGCGTCGCCCACGCCGGTCGGGTCGACCACGTTCTCGACCGGGACGGCGGGGACGTGCAGGCCCTCCTCGCCCTTGCGGTCGATCACGACGCCCTTGGCGCCGAGGGTGGTGACGCGGGTGCCGACGCGGGACAGGATCTCCTCGCCGGACCAGCCGGTCTTCTCCTCGGAGAGGGCCTTCTCGTACTCGTTGCTGAACAGGTAGGCGGCGGCGTCGACGAGGCGGCGGACCTCCGGGCCGTCCATCCGGGCGAGCTGCTGGGACGGGTCGGCGGCGAACGGGATGCCGCGGGTGCGGCACTCGTCGGTGTGCCGGAGCATGGCCTCGGGGTCGTTGGGGCTGATCACGACGAGGTCGAGGCCGCCGAGGCGGTCGGCGACCGGCTGGAGCTCGATGGAGCGGGCCTCGCGCATCGCCCCGGCGTAGAACGTCGCGATCTGGTTCTGGGCCTGGTCGGTCGTGCACAGAAACCGGGCAGTGTGGTACATCTCGGACACGTGGACGGAGTCGGTGTCGACCTTGTGCCGGCCGAGCCAGGAGCGGTAGTCGGCGAAGTCGTCGCCGACGGAACCGACGAGGATGGACTCCTTGCCGAGGCTCCCCATCCCGAAGCAGATGTTGGCGGCGATGCCGCCGCGGCGGATCTCCAGCTCGTCCACCAGGAAGGACAGCGACACCTGATCGAGCTGATCCGGTAGAAGCTGGTCGGTGAACCTTCCTGGGAAGGTCATCAGATGGTCGGTCGCGATGGAGCCAGTCACGGCGATGCGCACGGCTTCGCTCTCCTCAAAGGTGTGTCGTCCGGCTGTTCACCGGCTGTTTCAACCCGGAAAGACTACTTCCCATCGGACCACACCGATGCCGCCAGAGAACACCGGGCAACGAAAGTAGGGCGGCCCAGAAAGATCTCCGAACCGCCCTCACAGCTTGACCACGTGCCGAGCCCGTTGCCCGCTCCCGGCCCGAAGTGCTCCGCCTGGAGGCTCTGACCCCGTCGTCGGGGCCAAGACCCTCTAATTGAAGGAATCGCCGCAGGCGCAGGAGCCGGACGCGTTGGGGTTGTCGATCGTGAAGCCCTGCTTCTCGATGGAGTCGACGAAGTCGATGGTGGCGCCGGTCAGGTAGGGGGCGCTCATCCGGTCGACGCGCACGGCGAGGCCGTCGAAGTCCTGGACCTGGTCGCCGTCCATCTCACGCTCGTCGAAGAAGAGCTGGTAGATCAGGCCGGAGCAGCCGCCCGGCTGTACGGCGACACGCAGCGCGAGGTCGTCGCGGCCCTCCTGCTCAAGCAGGCCCCTGGCCTTCTCGGAGGCGGCGGCGGTCAGATTGACGCCCTGCTGCGTGGTCTCCTGCGTGGTCTCGCCTGAAACCGTCATGTGTTCAGCTCCCGGGTCTCGCTGCGCCGCAGTGCGGCGAACTGTCGCTTGTCCTCGAGGACGTCGTACGACCTCTTTCCGTAGAACAACGTACCTCGCCACATGGCCATTCCGCGTATCGCCGGGGATTAACGCCGCCGGGCGGTGCGGTCTACGTCACACCGCCGCTGGCCGCCGGATGTGCCATCATTAGTCGTCAAAGCGACGATAAGTCCCGTCGCAGGAGGGAGACTCCCGTGACCACCCCAGTGCGCGATCTTCCGCTGCTGCTGCTCGGCAGCGGCGCCGACCCGGCCAGCGAGCGCGGCGTGGACTGCCCCGGAGACCTGCCGCCCGCCTCCGACCCCGCGCTGGTCGAGCGGGCCGCCGCCGCCAAGGCCGCGCTCGGCGAGCGGGTGTTCGTCCTCGGCCACCACTACCAGCGCGACGAGGTCATCCGGTTCGCCGACGTCACCGGCGACTCGTTCAAGCTGGCCCAGCAGGCGGCGGGACGGCCCGAGGCGCCCTACATCGTGTTCTGCGGCGTCCATTTCATGGCGGAGTCGGCCGACATCCTCACCGCGGGCCACCAGCGGGTCATCCTGCCGGACCTGGGAGCCGGGTGCTCCATGGCGGACATGGCCACCTTCGACCAGGTCGAGGAGTGCTGGGACGTCCTGGAGGACGCCGGGGTCGCGGGCGACGTCGTGCCCGTGACGTACATGAACTCCTCCGCCGACATCAAGGCGTTCGTCGGACGCCACGGCGGCGTGGTGTGCACCTCGTCCAACGCCAAGCGCGCGCTGGACTGGGCCTACGCCAGGGGCAAGAAGGTGCTGTTCCTGCCGGACCAGCACCTCGGCCGCAACACCGCCGTCCTGGAGATGGGTCTGTCGCTCGACGACTGCGTCGTCTACAGCCCGCACCGGCGGGAGGGCGGCCTGACGCACGGGCAGCTGCGCGACGCCAAGATGATCCTCTGGCGCGGCCACTGCTCGGTGCACGGCCGGTTCACCAAGGAGTCGGTGGACGACGTCCGGGCCCGTGTGCCGGGAGTGAACGTCCTGGTGCACCCCGAGTGCCGGCACGAGGTCGTCACGGCCGCGGACCAGATCGGCTCCACCGAGTACATCATCCGGGCGATCGAGGCGGCGGAGCCCGGCTCGTCCTGGGCGGTGGGCACCGAGCTGAACCTGGTGCAGCGGCTCGCGAACGCCCATCCGGACAAGAACGTGATGTTCCTTGAGAAGACCGTCTGCTACTGCGCGACGATGAACCGGATCGACCTGCCGCACCTGGTCTGGTCGCTGGAGTCGCTCGTCCGCGGCGACGTGCAGAACGTCATCCAGGTGGACGAGGAGACGGCGCACTACGCCCGCGTCGCCCTCGACCAGATGCTCGCCCTCCCCTAGCAACGGACTAGATCGCCGAGTTCTCGGCCCAGTGGACGAGCAGGTCGTCGTCGCCGGAGAACTCCAGGTGCGGGTCGCCGAGCTTGCGGCGCCCCCACAGGAACAGGAAGAGGTCCGAGACGCCGCCGCTGACGACGGCGTCGGCGTCCTGGCCACCGGCCGGGGCGTCGTGCCGGGTCCATTCGAAGTGGTCGGGAAGGAGGCGGAAGAGCCAGCGGGCGCCGATGTCGCGGGCGTCGAAGGCGAGCGTCTCCCCGTCGCCGCGCAGGTTCTCGACCTTCGGGGCGAACACGGCGGCCGACTCCAGGTTGCCGAGCAGTTCGTCCACCCCGTCGGCGGCGGTCTCCGCGGGGACCTCCGGGTCGCGGCCGAGGGCGATGTCGAGGTCGCAGCGGTGGACGGCGGTCTCCTGCAGCATCCGGCGCGACCAGAACCGCACGCGCTGGTCCTTGCCCCACGTCCAGACGGGGGCGTCCGGGTCGGCGTCCCGCAGGATCGCCAGGAGGCGCTCCCCGCCTTCGGTGAACCACGGCAGGTGGTCGCCCGCCACGGTGGGGAAGGAGACGCCGATCTCGCGCAGGCTGAGGCGGCGCGGGGCGCCGACGCGCACCGTCGCCGCGCCCCAGCGGTGGACGCCGCCGAGATGCCGCAGCAGCTCGGCGATCGACCAGTCGGGGCAGGTCGGCACGGGCGCGTCGAGATCGGCCTCCCGCGCGCCGTCCGCGAACGCGGCGATCTCGGCCTCGGCCGCGGCGCAGTAGCGGCGGTGGTCCCAGGAACGTTCCGTCATCACGTCTTCCACGATCTCGCTCACAGGCCGGGGGCGCCCCAGACGGGGAACCAGCGGCCGAGGTCGTCCTCGAAGGGGAGGTCGGCGCCGATCGCGCCGCGCACCTGGAGTTCCAGCGCGTTGTCGCGCTTGTCGCCGGGCAGCGGGGCGAACGGGTAGAACGTGCCGCGCTTGTAGAGGTACACCAGCGCGAGGCGCCGCCCGTCCGGGCCGGTGAAGCCCGCCAGGGAGCACAGCAGGTGCGGCCCGAACCCGCCCGACTCCAGGGTGGCGTTCACCGCGTGCAGGTCGGTGACGAGGGCGGGCAGTTCCTCGGGCGGATGCGCGGCGAGCAGCCAGGTGTAGCCGTAGGAGTCGTTGCTGATCTCGACCTGGGGGCCCTCGTCGGAGTCGAGCAGTTCCTGGACGTCGCGCTGCAGGCGCGCGAACGCGCCACCCTCGGCGGCCCGGAAGCACACCGAGCCGAGCCCCGTCGGCGTGAACCCCGCCGCGGCCTCCAGCGTGATGGCGGCGGTCGACAGGGCGAACAGGCGGTCGAGGTCGGGCTTGGCCGGCTTGGACCGGCCGAGCAGCGTGTCCAGGAATCCCATCAGGCTCCCCTGCTGAGCTGGTCGGAGATCGAGGACAGCTGGGCGAGGCGCCGCTCCAGCGTCGGATGGGTGGAGAACAGCGAGGCGACGCTGAAGCCCTTGCCGAACGCCGGGGTGAAGAAGAACGCGTTGAACGCCTGCGCGGACCGCAGGTCGTTGGTCGGGATCCGCGCGATCTCGCCGGTGACCTTGGTCAGCGCGCTGGCCAGCGCGGACGGGCGGCCGGTGAGCAGCGCGGCGGCGCGGTCGGCCGACAGCTCCCGGTAGCGCGACAGGGCCCGGGTGAGCAGGAAGCTGATCGCGTAGGCGACGGCGCTGACCGCCACCACCGCCAGCAGGATCACCCCGGTGTTCTGGTCGCCGTCGCGCCGGTTGAAGCCGCCGAACAGGCCCCACTGGAGCCCGAACCGGGTGATGAGGCCCGCGCAGATGCCGAGGAAGGAGGCGATCGTCATGACCGCGACGTCCTTGTGCGCGACGTGCGCCATCTCGTGCGCGAGGACGCCCTCCAGCTCCACCGGGTCGAGCCGGCGCAGCAGCCCGGTGGTGACGCAGACGACGGCCTTCTTCTGGTTGCGGCCGGTGGCGAAGGCGTTCGGGACGTCGGTGTCGGTGATCGCCACCCGCGGCTTCGGCGCGTTCGACATCGCGCAGATGCGGTCGATGACGCCGTGCAGCTCGGGCGCCTCCTCGGGGGAGACGACCCGGCCGTGCATGGCGAACATCGTCAGCTTGTCGGAGAAGAAGTACTGGGCGAGCAGGAAGAGCACCGCCACGGCCAGCGCGATCACGCCGAACTTCGGCGCGACCACGAAGAACGCCGACACGAAGACGACGTAGACCAGCCCCAGCAGGAACATCGTCACGAGCATGCGCGACGTCAGCCCCCGGTCGGAGGCGTAACGCGTCCGAGCCATTCGATCCCCCAGTCCTTGCCCGATTCACCTGTAGAAACGCGCGAGAACCGGGTTTTGTGCCAGGCAGCCCGGCAGCCCAGCGCCCCCGTGTCACCCTGGGGGGCGACCCCCCAGACCCCCCGGCAAAGGCGAGTCAGTCAGGAATCAGGCCCTCGTTCCCCAGCATCGAGCGGACCTCGTCGATGTGCGCGTCCGCCGGGGGCAGGATCAGCTCGGACGGGGCCAGGCTGTCGGCCGGCAGCGGCTTGCCCACCTTGCGGACGTTCTCCAGCAGGGCGTGCAGGGCGGCGCGGAACGTCGTCTCGTCGCCGGACTCGATCGCCGCCTCCAGCTCGTCGTCGAGGCTGTTCAGGGACGACAGGTCGTCGGCGGCCACGTCCAGCTGCCCCTCGCCCATGAGGCGGACGATCACTGGGCACCCCCGGGCTTCTGCGGCCACGGGGCCTGCTGCGGGGTGTCGTGCGGCTGCTGCTGCGCCTGCGGCGACGAGGTGCCCTGGTTCAGCTCCTTCGGGGCGGGACCCTGGCCCAGCTCGGCCTTGAGACGTTCCAGTTCCAGGTCGACGCCGGGACCGGAGCCCATGCGGTCGAGCTCGGCCTGGATGTCGTCCTTCGGGCCGGAGAAGTCCTCCAGGGCGCCGGACGCCAGCAGCTCGTCGATCGCCCCGGCGCGGGCCTTCATCGTCTCGGTCTTCTCCTCGGCGCGCTGGATCGCCAGACCCACGTCGCCCATCTCCTCGGAGATGCCGGAGAACGCCTCGTTGATCTTGGTCTGCGCCTCGGCGGCCGTGTAGGTGGCCTTGATGGTCTCCTTGCGGGTGCGGAAGGAGTCGACCTTGGTCTGCAGCCGCTGGGAGGCGAGCGTCAGCTTCTCCTCCTCGCCCTGCAGCTGCTGGTACTGCGCGCGCAGGTCGTTCAGCTGGCTGTCCAGGGCCGACCGGCGGGTGAGGGCCTCGCGGGCCAGGTCTTCCCGGCCCACCTGCAGCGCCTTCTTGCCCTGGTCGGTCAGCTTGTTCTGCTGCCCCTCAAGCTGGTTGATCTGCAGCTCGAGACGCTTGCGCGAGGTGGCGACGTCGGCGACCCCCCGACGGACCTTCTGCAGCATCTCCAGCTGGCGCTGGTAGGAGTAATCGAGCGTCTCGCGAGGATCCTCCATCCGGTCCAAAGCCTTGTTCGCCTTGGACTTGAAGATCATCGACATTCGCTTCATCACGCTCATCGCGCGGCGCCGGTCCCTTCGTGCTGTCGCTCAGTCGCTGCTGGGCTCTATGACCACTGCTGGGGTTCTTATCACCCTACGCGTTAACGCGCGAGGCAGCCACGATGTTCGCAGCCGGTAGGCTGATCCCGTGTTCAAGCGTCGTACCCCGGAAGCCCCGGCGAATCCTCCTCAGGTAGTAAAGCCGGGGGGGAAGGGCCGGCCCACGCCCAAGCGCAGCGAGGCGGAGAAGCGCCGCCGCCAGCCGATCACCGCGCCGTCCTCGCGCAAGGAGGCGTACAAGAAGGTCAGGGAGCGGCAGGCGTCCGAGCGCGGCAAGGCGCGCGCGGGAATGGCCAAGGGCGACGAGAAGTACCTCCTCAAGCGCGACAAGGGCCCCGTCCGCAAGCTGGCCCGCGACTATGTCGACTCGCGCCGCACGGTCGGCTCGTACCTGATGTACGCGATGTTCGCGATCGTGATGCTCAGCCTGCTGCCCATCCCCGCCGCGCGCCTGCTGGTGCTGTTCGCGCCGCCGGTGCTGCTCGTCGTGGTGTTCGCCGAGGGCCTGCTGCTGAGCCGCGGCATCAAGAAGCTCGCCGCCGAGCGCCACCCGGACGACGACGTGAAGGGCGTCGGGCTGTACGCGGCGATGCGCGCGATGCAGATCCGCCGGCTGCGCGTGCCGGGCCCGCAGGTGAAGGTCGGCCAGAAGGACAGGGTCTGACGGGACGGCCGCGATCTACGTCCCGCTAGGGTCGTGGCCATGGAGTTCCGATACTTGGGCCGGAGCGGTCTGAAGATCAGCGAGATCGCGTACGGCAACTGGCTCACCCACGGCTCCCAGGTCGAGGAGGACGCTGCGCGCGCCTGCGTGCGGGCGGCCCTCGACGAGGGGATCACCACCTTCGATACCGCGGACGTGTACGCCGGGACGCGCGCCGAGGAGGTCCTCGGACGCGCGCTCAAGGGGCTGCGCCGCGAGGGGCTGGAGATCTTCACCAAGGTCTTCTGGCCCACCGGCCCCGGCCAGAACGACCGCGGCCTGTCCCGCAAGCACATCATCGAGGGCGTCCACGGCTCCCTCCGCCGCCTCGGGACCGACTACGTGGACCTCTACCAGGCCCACCGGTTCGACCACGAGACGCCGCTGGAGGAGACCCTCAGGGCGTTCGACGACCTCGTCCGGCAGGGCAAGGTGCTGTACGTCGGCGTCTCGGAGTGGCGCGCCGAGGAGATCGAGCGGGCCCTCAAGATCGCCGACGAGATGGGGTTCGACCGGATCGTCTCCAGCCAGCCGCAGTACTCGATGCTGTGGCGGGTCATCGAGGAGGAGGTCGTGCCGCTGTGCGAGCGGGAGGGCATCGGCCAGATCGTCTGGTCGCCGATCGCGCAGGGCGTGCTGACCGGCAAGTACAAGCCGGGGCGGCCGCTCCCCGAGGGCTCGCGCGCGACCGACGGCAAGGGCGGCGCCGACATGATCAAGCGCTACCTGAACGACGACCTGCTGACCCGCGTGCAGAACCTCAAGCCGGTCGCCGACGACCTCGGCCTGTCGATGGCCCAGCTCGCCATCGCCTGGACGCTGCAGAACCCGAACGTCTCGGCGGCGATCGTGGGCGCGTCCCGTCCGGAGCAGGTCGCCGACAACGTGAAGGCCGCCGGGGTCAAGCTGGACGCCGACGTGCTGAAGCGCATCGACGAGGTGCTCGGCGACACCGTCATCCGGGACCCGGCCAAGACCGTCAGCCCGCCCCGGCGCCCCTGATCTGGCCTTCTTCAGGGACGGACCGGTCGAACGCACAGGGCCGCGGGGCCGGAGCCCCGCGGCCCTTCCGCGTCACCGGACCCGGTCACTCCGGGTCGTGCAGGCTCATCTTGTAGATGACGCTGTCGCCGTCCAGGAGCGTCACCTTGTCGACCTTCTCCATCCGGAGGCCGCGCCAGTTCTCGCCCAGCCAGCTCTCCGCGTCCGCCTGGGTGGAGAAGGTCTCCTCCGATACCCCGGCGGCCTCGCCGTCGGCCTTCTCCAAACGCCAGCTCCACGCCATCGCGCTCGACCTCCCTCGTCGCGGTGAGACTAGCCGCTCGATCACCCGGCGGCCTCGATGGCGCGGCGCATCGCCTCGGGGCTCGCCGTGTCGGACGTGCTGAGCGCGCGGCCGTTCACCCGCACGGTGGGGGTACCCGTCAGCCCGGACGCCACATAGCCCTTGCTGACGGCCTTGACGTCCGCGGCGTAGCGCTGGCCCGTGACGCACTTCTCGAAGCCGTCGCCGGTGAGTCCGAGCGGCGCGGCGTAGGAGACCAGGTCCGAGGTGGCGTAGCCCTTGTCGTTCAGGGTCGGCGGCTGGTGGGAGTACAGCGCGTCCTGGTAGGAGAGCCAGCGCGCGCCGTCGCCGACGCAGCGCAGCGCCGCCGCGGCCCTGAGCGAGTTGCTGTACGCGGGCTCGGTGCCCGCGCCGAAGATGAGGACCGGCCGGAAGACGATCTTGGCGCGGCCCGCGACGGCGAGGTCCTTGAGCATCGGGTCGTGCATGCGGTCGAACGCGCCGCAGTGCGGGCACGCGAAGTCCTCGTAGACGTCCACGACGGGGGCGTTGACGCCCGGCCTGGCCATGGTGAGGCTGCCGTCGGCGGCCGGCGCGGCCAGCGCGCCGCCCTTGATCTGGCCGGGGCTCAGCCGGACGGCCGCTCCCCCGCCGCCTCCCCCGCTGCCGTCGTCCCGGGTGACCAGCACGACGGCCGCGATCGCGACCAGGACGACGACCAGGCCGCCGCCGATCAGGGCGATCAGCAGGCCCGGGCCCTTCCGGCC
>NZ_SMKU01000035.1 GCF_004349215.1 Actinomadura rubrisoli
CCGACCTCCCATCAAGGTGCTCGCCACCGCGCCGTCCATCGCCAGGCCGCCCGCTGTCGCCGTGCCTGGCGTCTTGGCGCCCCCCATCCCAGCGCCCGCCGTCGTGGCGCCCGCTGTCGCGGGGGCGGGACTCGGCGGGCCGTCCGTTGTCGGTGACCTCTACCGTCAGCTCGTCGCCCCAGCGCACGGTGACACGGACCGCGGTCGCCCCCGCGGCGTGCTTGCGGACGTTCGTCAATGCCTCCTGGACGATCCGGAAGGCCGCCACGCCGACCTCCGGCGCGACCGGCCGGGGCTCGCCCTCCACGGTCAGCGTCGCCGGGACCCCGGACCCGGTCACCAACTCGGGCAGCGTCGCGAGGCCCGGCTGCGCGCCGCCCCCGGGGACGTCGCGCAGGGCGTCCAGGAGCGAGCGCAGCTGGGTGAGCGCGCCGCGCCCGATGTCCGCGATGCGTTCGAACGCCTCGTCGGCCCGCTCCGGACCGCCGAGGGGGGCGGCCTCGGCCTGGACGACCATCAGCCCGACCGAGTGGGTGACGATGTCGTGCATGTCGCGGGCGATCCGCGTCCGCTCGCGGACGACCGCCGCCGCCCGCTCCTGCTCCAGCCGCCGCGCCCGCTCGGCGTGCTCGGCGGCCTGGGCGCGCCGGGCCTGCTCGGCCGTCCCCAGCGCGAACGCGGCGGCGAACGCCGTTCCGAGCAGCGGATAGACGTCGGCGTCCTCGTCCGGCAGGACGATCGAGACGTACACGGCGACCGCGAGGATCGGCACCGACAGCAGCCGCAGCAGCGGCCGGCTCNGCGCCGCGATCGTGTAGGCGGACACGAGCGGCCCCCAGGGCAGCAGCAGCGGCTTCTGCCACACCACCAGCGCGGTCATGGCGAGCCCGACGATGAGCCCGGTCAGCAGCGGCGCCCGGCGCCGCCACAGCACCGGGACCGACGCGAGGACGGCCAGCGCCACCACCCACCACGGGCGCGCCGACACGAGCGCCGGCCCGACCGTGGCCAGGGTCACCGCCAGCGCCACCAGGCGGTCGAAGGTCCGGGTGTCGCCCATGCGCTCCAGTCTCGGGGACGCCCGCCGCCTCGCACGTCACCCGCGCGAATGAGAACCGATCTCATCCTCGCGCCCCCGCCCGACCGCGACGACGCGCCGCGCCCCGTCCGCAGTGGCCACTCGTGCGGGTGGTCGTTCGGTAGGCGGCTTGGCAGGCGGACGGTGACCATCAGGCCGCCGCCCTGGCACGGGAGGGCGGCCACCGCTCCGCCGTGCGCGGTCGCGATGGCGCGGACGATCGACAGGCCGAGCCCGGAGCCGCGGTCCGAGCGCACCCGGTCGTTGCCCAGCCGCCGGAACGGCTCGAAGATCGTCTCGACCTCGTAGTGCGGGACGACCGGGCCGGTGTTGGTGACGGTGAGCTCGGCCCAGCCGTCGCGGCCGCGCGTGGAGACCGACAGTTCGCCGCCGTCGCGGTTGTGCCGGATCGCGTTCTCGACCAGGTTCTGGACGAGCCGCTCCACCAGCACGGGGTCGCCCGCCGTGGGCGCAGGGCCGAGCCTTCGGTCGGCCGTCAGCCCCCGCGGCCCGGCCTCGGGGGCGGACTGGTCGAGGACGTGCCCGGCGACGTCCGCCAGGTCCAGCGGGCTCGCGTCCACCATGACGTTCTCGCCGCCCGCGAGCGTGAGCAGCCCGTCGATGAGCCGCTCATGGCGCCCGTTGACGACCAGCAGCGACTCGCCCAGCCGTTTGACGTCGTCGGTAGCGTCGGGGCGGCGCAGTGCGACGTCGACGAGCGTCCGGTTGATGGCGAGCGGGGTGCGCAACTCGTGCGAGGCGTTCGCGACGAACCGCCGCTGGACGTCGAACGACCTGGCGAGCCGTCCGAGCATGGTGTCGAAGGTGTCGGCCAGCTCCTTGACGTCGTCGCGCGGCCCCTCGTAGGCGATGCGCTCGGTCAGGTCGTGGCTGCGCGCCACCCGCCCCGCCGTCTCGGTGATCTTGTGGACGGGACGCAGCGCCCGGTCGGCCAGCAGCCAGCCCAGCCCGAGCCCCGCCGCGCCCACCAGCCCCAAGGCGACGCCGCCCTGGGTCAGCAGCGCGTTCAGCGTCTTGTTCTGGGAGTCCTTGGCGGTCTTGGCCAGGTCCGTCTGGAACCTTTTGACCGAGACCGTCCCCGAGGGCGGCAGCGGCTCCGCCCGGCCCGTGAACTCCGGCCCCTGCGCCGGATTCCGCCCCTCGCCGGGCGCCTTCTCGTAGACCCGGTCGGTCGCGACCGGCTCCGGCGCCTGCTGGAGGCTGTTGCGGACGAGCAGGTAGGTCAGCCCCAGCAGGACGATGCCGGCGGACAGGAACAGCCCGGTGTACAGCAGGGTGAGCCGCATCCGGATCGTCAGCCGGAGCCTCTCGGCGAGCGTCGTCATGGAATGCGGTACCCCACTCCCGGGACGGTTTCGATGACCGGCGGGTCGCCGAGCTTGCGGCGGAGCTTCATCAGCGTCACCCGGACGGTGTTGGTGAACGGGTCGGTGTGCTCGTCCCACACCTTCTCCAGGAGGCGCTCGGCCGAGACGATCGTCCCGTCGGCGCGCAGCAACTCGGCGAGCAGGCCGAACTCCTTGCGCGCGAGGTGGACGAACCGGCCGTCGCGGTGGACCTCCCGGCGCGCCGGGTCGAGCCGGATCCCGGAGCGCTCCAGCAGGGGCGGGGACGGGGGGCTGGCGCGCCGGCCGAGGGCGAGGATCCGCGCCACCAGCTCCTCGAACGCGAACGGCTTGGTCAGGTAGTCGTCCGCGCCGAGCCGGAGCCCGTCGACCCGCGCGGGGACGGCCACGGCCGCGGTGAGCATCAGCACCCGGACGAGCGCGCCGGACTCCACCACGGCGCGGCAGACGTCGTCGCCGTGCACCACCGGCAGGTCCCGGTCGAGGACCAGCACGTCGTAGTCGTTCACGCCGAGCCGCTCCAGCGCGGCGTCCCCGTCGTACACCACGTCCACGGCCAGGGCCTCGGCTCTCAGCCCCTCCGCGATCGAATCGGCGAGCATCCGCTCGTCCTCGGCGATCAGTACGCGCACGTCTGCCGTCCTCCAGCCCCTGTCCGTCTGCCGCACAGCTTCGGGCAACGCGCGTAACGCCGGCATAACGAGATGTGGTTACGCCGGGGTTATCGGGCGGGGGCTGGACTGGCGGTCGCCGCCGGGCGCCCGTCCGGCGGGACGACAGGGAGACCGACCGATGCGACGACAGACGTTCGCGGCGCTGGCCCTGGTGCCGGCGCTCGGCCTCGGGTTGCAGGCGTGCGGGGGCGACGGCAAGGGGACCGCGGCCACCGGGACCGCCAAGGCCGTCAGCGACCAGCAGAAGATGCGCCAGTACGCCCAGTGCATGCGCGCCAACGGCGTGGACATGGACGATCCGTCGGGGGACGGCAAGGTCACGACGAGGATGTCGAAGAAGCCCGGCGCGAAGGGCAAGGACGGTCCCGACGAGGGGCCCGGCGGCATGGACGACGCGCAGAAGAAGTGTCGGCACCTCATGCCGAACGGCGGGAAGCCGCCGAAGCCCAAGCCGGAGGAGATCGCCAAGCAGCGCGCCTACTCCAAGTGCATGCGCGACAACGGCATCGCCGCGTTCCCCGACCCGGACCCCGACGGCGGAATCAAGATCAAGATGGACCGGGGCTCGGACATGGATCCGCAGGGCCAGAAGTTCAAGAACGCCGACAAGGCGTGCAAGAAGTACGCGCCGGACCGCGGTCCCGGCGGGGCCGGGGCCGGCAAGTCCGGGATCGACAGTTGACCAGGAGGCGCACCGTGGTCCTGGGCGCCGCCGGGGTGGTCGTGGCCGGCGGCGCGGGCCTCGCCACCGCCGGGCTGGGCGGTGACGGCGGACCGGCCGCCGCGCGCAGCGGCCTGCCGCCCGCGACCGCGCCGATCGAGAAGACGACGCTGGTCGAGACCCAGCAGGTGGACGGCACGCTCGGCTACGGCACCGCCCGCACCGCCGCCGGCGCCGGCCGGGGGACGCTGACCTGGCTCGCCGGGGCCGGGTCGGTGATCTCCCGGGGACGGCCGGTCTACCGGGTCGACAACAAGCCGGTCCCGCTGCTGTACGGCTCGCTGCCGCTCTACCGGACCCTGTCCACCGGCACGAAGGGCCCGGACGTCTACCAGTTCGAGCGGAACTTGCAGGCCCTCGGCTACACCGGGTTCACCGTCGACAAGACCTACGGCTCCGCCACGGCGGACGCGGTGGAGCGCTGGCAGGAGGACCTCGGGGTCACCGAGACCGGGACGGTCGCGCCCGGCTCGGCGATGATCGCCTCCGGGGAGATCCGGGTGGCCGAGCGGAAGGCGAACGTCGGCGACCGGATGGGCGGCCCGCTGCTCACCTACACCGGCACCACCCGGGTCGTCAGCGTCGATCTCGACGTGGAGTACCAGCGGCTCGCGAGGAAGGGGGCGACGGTGGAGATCGGGCTGCCGGACGGCGGCTCGACCAAGGGCACGATCACGTCCGTGGGGAAGGTCGCCAAGGAGGGCCAGGGCGACGACCAGCCGACGACCGTCGCGGTCACGATCGCCGTCCGCGGCCAGCGGTCGCTCGGCACCTACGACAAGGCGCCGGTGGACGTGGACCTCACCGCCAACCGGCACCCGGACGTCCTGGCCGTGCCGATCGGCGCGCTGCTCGCCAAGGGCGACGGCGGCTACGCGGTGCAGGTCGTCCAGAACGGCGCGGTCAGGACGGTCCCGGTCGAGACCGGCGTGTTCACCGAGGGCAAGGTCGAGATCTCCGGTCCCGGCCTGACCGAGGGCATGAACGTGGGGGTGCCCGCATGAGCCCCGTCGTGGAGCTCCGGGAGGTCACCAGGACCTATCCGGGCGGCGTGACGGCGCTGGACGCGGTGTCGCTGACGGTCGAGGCGCGCGAGCTCGTCGCGATCGTCGGGCCGTCCGGCTCCGGCAAGTCGACCATGCTGCACCTGCTGGGCACGCTCGACCGGCCGAGCGCCGGGACCGTCCTCGTCGAGGGACGGGACGTGTCGGCGCTGCCGGACCGGCGGCTGTCGGCGCTGCGCGCCCGGCGGATCGGCTTCGTCTTCCAGCAGTTCCACCTGGCCGCCGGGGTCAGCGCGCTGGACAACGTCGCCGACGGCCTGCTGTACGGGGGAGCCGCCCCGGCGCGGCGGCGGCGCCTGGCCCGCGCGGCGTTGGAGCGGGTCGGGCTCGGGCACCGCCTCGGCCACCGCCCGCACCAGCTGTCGGGTGGCGAGAAGCAGCGGGTCGCGATAGCCCGCGCGGTCGTCGGCGAGCCGGCGATGCTGCTCGCGGACGAGCCGACCGGCGCGCTGGACTCCGCGTCGGGCACGGGCGTCCTCGACCTGCTGCGGGAGCTGGCCGGAGCCGGGACCACCGTCATCCTGATCACCCACGACCGGGACATCGCCGCCCTGCTGCCCCGCCAGGTGCAGATGCGCGACGGCCGGATCGTCGGCGACGACGCCTGGGCGGAGGCGCGATGAGGCGCAGGAGAGAAGGCGGCGCGCACGGAGGCGGCGCGCACGGGGGCGGTGCGACCGGGGGCGGTGCGACCGGGGGCGGCGACGCCCCGGCGCGGCTGCGGCCGCGGGACGTGCTGCGGGTCGGCGCCGCCGGGCTGCGGGCCCGCCCGATGCGGGTGTTCCTGTCCGCCCTCGGGATCGCGATCGGCATCGCCGCCATGATCGGCGTGGTCGGGATCTCCACCTCCAGCCGGGCGCAGCTCCAGGACACCCTGGACCGGCTCGGCACCGACCTGCTGACGGTGGGGCCCGGCCAGGACCTGTTCGGCGACGACGCGAAGCTGCCCGAGGAGTCGGTCGGCATGGTCACCCGGATGGCGGACGTGGCGTCGGCGTCGGCGACCGGGAAGCTGGCCGACACCCGCGTCTACCGCAACGACCGCATCCCGGAGGGGGAGAGCGGCGGGGTCACCGTGCTGGCGGCCCGCCTCGACCTGCCGCGCACGATCGGCCTCACGATGTCGGCGGGGTCCTGGCTCAACGCCGGGACGGCCAGGTACCCGGCGGTCGTCCTCGGCTCGGAGACGGCCGCGCGGCTCGGCGTGTCCACGCCGAACGTCCAGGTGTGGCTCGGTTCGCGGTGGTTCACCGTCGTCGGCGTCCTGAACCCCAACGGCCTCGCGCCGGAGCTGGACTCGGCCGCGCTGGTGGGCTGGGAGGCGGCCGCGTCCCACCTCGGCTTCGACGGCCACCCCACCACGATCTACGCCCGGGCCGACAAGGGGTCGGTGGCGCGCGTGCGGGACCTGCTCGCCGCCACCGCCAGCCCCGAGTCGCCGAACGAGGTGCAGGTCAGCCGCCCGTCCGACGCCCTGGCGGCCGAGAACGCCACGAACGAGGCGTTCACCGGGCTGCTCCTCGGCCTCGGCGGGGTGGCGCTGCTGGTCGGCGGCGTCGGCGTCGCCAACACGATGGTGATCTCGGTGCTGGAGCGCCGCGCCGAGATCGGCCTGCGCCGCTCCCTCGGCGCCACCCGCGGCCAGATCAGGTTGCAGTTCCTCACCGAGTCGCAGTTGCTGGCCGCGCTCGGCGGCCTCGGCGGCGTCGCGCTCGGCATCGTGGTGACGGCGGTGTTCGCGGTGACGCAGGGCTGGCCGACCGTGGTGCCGCCGTGGGCGATGGCGGGCGGCGTCCTCGCCACCCTGGTCATCGGCGGGATCGCCGGCCTGTACCCCGCGATCCGCGCCGCGCGCCTCGCGCCCACCGAGGCCCTCGCCGCCGCCTGACCGCCTCGCCTGAGCGGCCTCGCGGGGGCGGGCTCAGGCGAGGCGGTCCCTCCGGCCCTTGAACGCGTCCTCGGCGATCCCGTGCTCCTCCGTCTGAGGCGCGGGAGGCCGGTGATTTCTCAACGCACCGGTCCTGACCAGCGGTGGCAACAACTGTAAATACGCGATCACTTAAGGTGATCAAGCGTGCGCGCTAGGGTCGAGACCCCGCCCCGCCTGCGGTTCTGGGCCAGTTGCCCCCGGCGTGGACCGCGGACGGGGCGCGCAGAGGGGTCCGGCCCACACAGCCGGGACACCAGGCCGCCGGGATCCAACCGGGACAGTCCTTCCTTGCACCCCGGCCCGGCGGCCACCCCCCTCGGGCGCCGGAGGGCGGCCAGGCGGCCAAGGCGGCCAAGGCGGCCAGGGCGGCCGGGCGTGGTCACGGCGAGGGCGGCAGCGGCCGGCCGGTCAGGAACGCCGTCACGGCGGCGCGGTAGAACGCGGGCTGCTCGGCCTCGATCACGTGGCCCGCGCCCCGCACCTGGACGAGCTTCGCGCCGGGCAGGGTGTCGCGGTACTCGCGGGCCAGCTCCGGCTTCTTGTAGTCGCACTCGCCGCGCAGGACCAGCGCCGGGGTCGCCGTCCCGCGCAGCGCCGGACGCGGGTCGGGGACCTTCAGGGCGTCGTCGGAGGTCAGCTGGTTGGAGTAGAACCCCGAACGCGAGGACGCCTCGTGCAGCGGGCGCTCGGGGTAGCAGGTCGCCGCCGACCCGACCGTGGACAGCAGCCGGTTGAACAGGGGGTCGATCTCCTCGTCCGGGACGAGGTCGTGGGCGGCGCGGGGGTCCACCGCCATGAGCAGCGACCAGGCGATCAGCCGGGGCCTGTTCTCCAGCCCGTCCATCTCCCGGCGCTGGACGGGGGTGAGGCGGTCCCACAGCTCGCCCTCGCCCGACTTCTCCCATTCCGGCGCCCACAGGGCGCCCGGCGACACCAGGACCATCCGGGCGACGCCGCCGGGATGGGCCGCGAGGTACTGGGCCGCGAGCGTCGCGCCCCACGAGCTGCCGACCAGGACGAGCCGCTCGGCCCCGATCCGCCGCCGGATGGCCTCCAGGTCGGCGATCTGCCGCGCCACGGTGTACCCGGTGGGGTCCTTCAGCCGCTGCGAGCGCCCGGAGCCGAGCTGGTCGTAGGTGTAGACGTCGAACCCGTCCGCGGCCAGCTCCCGGTCGAGGTCGTCGGGGCCCGAGCCGGGCGTCCCGGGCCCGCCGTGCAGGCGCACCACCGGCGCCGGACGGGCCCGGCCGTGCGCGGGGGTCAGCGTGTAGGCGATGCGGGAACCGGTGGACAACTGCCAGTAGCGGGTGTTCTGGGCGGGCAGCGCGGCCGCCGGGATGTCGAGGGGCCGGAAGAAGGTGACCGCCATGGCGAGGGTCGCCAGGACCGCGGTCGCCCCGGTGACGAGCGCCGCGGCGAGCCGCCCGCGCCTGCGGAACGCCAGCCGGCCGCCGGGCAGGGCCAGCGCCCCGGTGACCAGGACCATGGCGGCCACGCCGATCACCGCGCTCGGCGCGACGGCGGCGCGCAGCGCGGCGGCGAGCAGGAACGCGACGACGCCGGCCGGGGGACCCAGCAGGACGGCGGCGGCGAGGAGCGCCCTGCCGCCGACGCGGCGGCGCACGCGGGGCCGCGGGTGGGCCGGGGCGATGGACGTGAAGGTGGTCTGCTCTGTCATGCCGGTGACGCTAGGGACGGGCCCCCGCCGCGATCGTCCCTCGGCCGGTACCCATTTCGTCCCCCCGCGGGGGGACGGCCCGCCCTCCACCCGGAGGATCCCGCGGGCCACCGGCCTTCCGTACGCTGACCTGCATGGGGTCACAGCGATGGCGGCCGGATCGGCGCGCCGACCGCGGATGGGGCTGGATCGGCATCGACGTCTTCGTCGCCTACGTCTCGGCGACGATCACCGTCGGCGCGTCCGACGTCACCGCGTCGGCCACCCACGGGCCGGCCGTGGTGCGGATCGCGGCCGTGGTGTGGTTCGCCGCGATTGCGGGCCGCAGGCTCGCACCGGCGACCGCGTTGTGGGCCGCGGCGGCCGCGACGGTCGCGGTGGCGCTGACCGGCTACCCGCTGACCAACGTGTCCGCGGCGTCCGCGCTGGCCCTGACGATGGTCGTGCAGACCCGTCCCCGGGGCCGCGCGGCGGAGCTGTCCGCCCTGCCGGTGGCCGCGGCGCTCGTTGCGCTGGCCACCGAGAACATCCCGGCGTTCGTGTTCGGCGCCGTGCTGCACGGCGGCGCGCTGGTCGTCGGGGACGCCGCCCGGTCGCGGTGGGAGGCGGCGCGGGCGCTGCGGGCGCGCGAGGTCGAGCGGATCGCCGCGCTCCGCGAGCGGACCCTCGCCGACGAGCGCGCCCGGATGGCCCGCGAGCTGCACGACGCCGTCGGCCACGCGGTCACGATCATGGTGACCCACGCGGGCGCGGCCCGCCTCTCCCTCGGCTCCGGGCAGGAAGCCGGTGCCGGGCAGGACGTCGTCCGGTCGTCCCTGAGCCGGATCGAGGCCGCCGGGCGCGCCGCCCTCGCCGATCTCGACCGCGTTCTCGGCCTGCTCGGCCCGCAGGAGCGGCCGCCCGGCCTGGCCGAAGCGGTGCGCGGGCTGGTCGCCGTGCTGCCGGACGGCCTGCGGGCCGAGGTCGAGATCGCCGAGGACCTGCCGGACGTGCCCGGGCCGGTCGCCGAGGCCCTGCGCCGCATCGTCCAGGAGTCGCTCACCAACGTCGTCCGACACGCCTCCGCGACGACCGTGCGGGTGCGCGTGGCCCGCGACGGCGACGCCGTAGAGGTGGCGGTCGCCGACGACGGGACGGGCGCTGCGCGCGGGCCGTCCCGGGCGGGACGGGGCCTGGCCGGGATGCGCGAGCGCGCCCGCGGGATCGGCGGCACCTGCGACGCCGGGCCCGCGCCCGGCGGGGGATGGCGGGTCGACGTCCGCGTCCCGCTCACCGGGCGGGCCGCCGCGTGATCCGGGTCGTGATCGCCGACGACGAGGAGCTGATGCGCGGCGGCCTGCGCGTCATGCTGGAGACCCAGCCCGACATCACGGTCGTCGGCGAGGCCGCCGACGGCGCGCGCGCCGTCCTGCTCGCCCGGACCACCGCGCCCGACGTCGTCCTGATGGACGTGCGGATGCCCGTCAAGGACGGCGTCGCCGCCACCGCCGAGATCACAGCCGCGGGGACCGCGACCCGCGTCCTGGTGCTGACCACCTTCGAGCTGGACGAGTACGTGTTCGCCGCCGTCCGCGCGGGCGCGAGCGGCTTCCTGCTCAAGCGCACCCCGCCGGAGACCCTCATCGAGGGGATCCGGACGATCGCCGCGGGGGAGGGGCTCCTCGGCCCCTCGGTGACCCGGCGGCTCCTCGGCGAGTTCGCCCGCACCTCGCCCCCGCCCCCGGGCCCGGAGGTCCGGCGCCGCCTGGACCGGCTGACCGGGCGGGAGCGGGAGGTGCTGCTGCTGATGGCCCGCGGCCTGTCCAACGCCGAGATCTCCCGCCTCCTCCACGTCGCGGAGGCCACGACGAAGACGCACGTCAAGCGCATCCTCGCCAAGCTCGCGCTCCGCGACCGGATCCAGGCGGTGGTGTTCGCCTACGACCACGGGCTCGTCCGCCCCCGACCGGGTGAGCCCGGCGAGGCACCCTGATCCCGGGCTATGCGAACATATGTTCGTGTCCGCCGGAGCGACGATCCTGCATGCCGACCTGGACGCGTTCTACGCGTCGGTCGAGCAGCGCGACGACCCCGCCCTGCGCGGGCGGCCGGTGATCGTCGGGGCGGGCGTGGTCCTGGCGGCCAGCTACGAGGCCAAGGCGTACGGGGTGCGGACCGCGATGAGCGGCGGGCAGGCCCGGCGGCTCTGCCCGCGCGCGATCGTCGTCCGGCCCCGGATGAGCGCCTACACCGCGGCGAGCCGCGCGGTGTTCGCGGTGTTCCGGGCCACGACCCCGCTGGTCGAGGGCCTGTCGATCGACGAGGCGTTCCTCGACGTGGACGGGCTGCGCGGCGAGCCCGCCGGGATCGCGGCGCGGCTGCGGCGGGACGTCGCCGAGGAGATCGGGCTGCCGATCACGGTCGGGGTGGCGCGCACCAAGTTCCTCGCCAAGGTGGCCAGCGGCGTCGCCAAGCCGGACGGGCTGCTGGTGGTGCCGCCGGACGGCGAGCTGGACTTCCTGCGCCCGCTGCCCGTCCGGCGGCTGTGGGGCGTCGGGCCCGCCACCGCGGCCAAGCTCGCGAACCTCGGCATCGGGACGGTCGGCGACGTGGCGGACGCGCCGGAGGGCACGCTGGTGTCGCTGCTCGGCCCGGCGGCCGGGCGGCACCTGTCGGCCCTGGCCCGCAACCGCGACCCGCGCCCCGTCCGCACCGGGGTCCGGCGCCGCTCGATGGGCGCGCAGCGGGCGCTGGGCCGCCGCCGGCGGTCCCGCGCGGAGGTGGAGGTCATCGTGGTCGGGCTGGTCGACCGGCTCGCGGGCAGGCTGCGGGCGGCCCGGCGGGTGTGCCGGACGGTCACGCTGCGCCTGCGGTTCGACGACTTCGCCCGGGCCACCCGCTCGCACACGCTGCCCCAGGCCACCGCCGAGACCCCGGTGATCCTGGACGCGGCGCGGGACCTGCTCGCCGCAGCCGCACCCATGATCGGCAGCCGGGGCCTCACGCTGGTCGGGGTGTCCCTCGGCAACCTGCACGACGACGCCGCCGTGCAGCTCGCGCTCCCGTTCGACCAGGCGATGGCGCTGGACGCGGCGGTCGACGGCGTCCGCGACCGGTTCGGCTCGTCCGCGATCACGCGCGCCGCCCTGCTGGGCCACGACCAGGCCCCGCCCATGCCAATGCTCCCCGACTGACCCGCCCGGGGCCGTTCTCATTCCTGGGTCGTGATTCCCAGGCCGTCGGCGCCCACCTGGACGGCCGACTCGTCCAGGACGGCCTCGCGGATCGGCTGCATCCGCCCGTCCAGGTCCAGGACGGGGGAGGCCTCCTTGTACCAGGACTCGATGACCGCGTTGCCCCAGAAGTCGCGGCGGCGGTCGTCGTGGACGTTCCACCGGTACGTCTCGTGGTCGGGGTCGCCGGTGTAGTAGTCGGAGGTGTAGATCTCCACGCGGTGGCCGTCGGGGTCGCGGAGGTAGACGTAGAAGGCGTTGGAGACGCCGTGGCGGCCCGGGCCGCGCTCGATGTGGTGCTCCTTGCCGAGCGAGCCGAAGACGTCGGCGGTGTGCAGGACCTGGTGGGACTCGTGGGTCGCCATCCCGATGTGGTGCAGGCGGGGCCCGGCCCCGCCGGTGAACGCCACGTCGTGGACGGTCTGCTTGCGGAACATCCACGCCGCGTACAGCTCGTGCTGGTCGCCCTCGATGGTCTCCGAGCACCCGAATCCGAGGGACCGGTAGTGCTCGTAGGCGGCGGGGATGTCGGGCGTGCAGATGTTGAAGTGGTCCAGCCGGGCGATGCGGGCGCCGCGGTGCAGGTCGTAGCGCTGGATGAGGCGCTCGCCGCGGGCGATGCCGTGGAAGAACTCCACCGTGAACCCGAGCGGGTCGACGACGCGGACCGCGTCGCCGACGCCGTGGGTGCCCGTCCCGGCGGGGACGCGGCGGACCGGCCGCCCGAGCCCGCCGAAGAACCGCTCGGCGCGGTCGAGGTCCTCGGGGGCGCGGACCCGGTAGGCCAGATGGTCGAGCGCGGCGGCCGGTCCGGCGCGCAGGACGAGGGAGTGGTGGGTCAGCTCGTCGGTGCCCCGCAGGTAGAGGGTGTCGCCGTCCTCGTGCTGGACGTGCAGGCCGAGCATGTTCACCCAGAACCAGCGGGCCGCGGCCAGGTCCGTGACGGCCAGCTGCGCGTAGGCGGACCGGATGACATCGGGGGGAGGAGTGTTCACGGGCCCTCCTTAGGCTCCGAAGCGAGGCGTGTGGACCTCGCCGAGCATGACGTGCACGATCTTGGACTCGGAGAAGAAGTCGATGCTGTGCGCGCCGCCCTCGCGTCCGACGCCCGAATCCTTGACACCGCCGAACGGGGTTCGCAGGTCGCGGACGTTATGCGAGTTGACCCAGACCATACCCGAGGCGACCGCGTGGGCGATGCGGTGGCCGCGCTTGAGGTCGCCCGTCCAGACGTAGGCGGCGAGGCCGTAGCGGGTGGCGTTGGCCAGCTCGATCGCCTCGGCCTCGTCGTCGAAGGGCGCGGCGGCCACGACCGGGCCGAAGATCTCCTCCTGGAAGATCCGGGCGTCGCGGGGGACGTCGGCGAAGACGGTGGGCTGGAGGTAGTTGCCCTCGGGCAGGTGGCCGGGGCGGCCGCCGCCCGCGATCAGCTTGGCCTCCCGCTGGCCGATCTCGACGTAGTCCAGCACCCGGGCGTAGTGCTCGGGGTGGACGAGCGCGCCGACCTCGGTGGCGGGGTCGGACGGCGGCCCGACCCTGACCTTCTCGGCGCGCTCGGCGAGGCGGCGGGTGAACTCCTCGTAGACGGGGCTCTCCACCAGGACGCGGGAGCCCGCCGTGCAGCGCTCCCCGTTCAGGGAGAACACCCCGAACAGGACCGAGTCCAGGGCCGCGTCGAGGTCGGCGTCGGCGAACACCACCACGGGCGACTTGCCGCCCAGCTCCATCGACAGGGCCTTCAGGCCGTCGGCGGAGCAGCGCATGATGTGGCGGCCGGTGTCGGTGGAGCCGGTGAACGACAGCAGCGGCACGTCCGGGTGGTCGACGAGGGCCTGTCCGGCCACCTCGCCGATCCCGTGGACGATGTTGACCACCCCGGCGGGGACGCCGGCCTCGGTGAAGATCTCCGGCCACAGGCCCGCCGACAGCGGCGTCCACTCGGCGGGCTTGAGCACCAGGGTGCAGCCGGACGCCAGCGCCGGGGCGAGCTTCCAGCTCTCCAGCATGAACGGGGTGTTCCAGGGGGTGATCAGCCCGGCGACCCCGGCGGCGGTCCGCACGACGTAGTTGATCTGCTGGTCGCCGACCCGGTACGCCTCCTCGCCGAGCGCGACGATCACGTCGGCGAAGTAGCGGAAGTTCTCGGCGGCGCGGCGGGCCTGGCCCCGCGCCTGCGTGATCGGCAGGCCGGAGTCGAAGGACTCCAGCTCGGCCAGCCGGTCCTCGCGCGCCTCGACCGCGTCGGCGATGCGGATGAGGATGGTGGCGCGCTCGCGGTTGCCCAGCGCCGACCAGCCGGGGAACGCCGCGCCCGCCGCGGCGACGGCGCGGTCGACGTCGGCGGGGCCGCCCGCGGCGGCGGTGGCGTAGCGGGTGTTGGAGACGGGGTCGGTGACGTCGAAGACCGCGCCGCCGGCGCTGTCGGCGAACTCGCCGCCGATCCAGTGCCGGATGTGCTCCGGCAGGCCGGCGGGGCGGGCGGAGGTGGAGGGGACGGGCATCGATGCTCTCTTCCGGGTCGGTTGCGGGCGGCGGGAACGCGGGGCGGACCGCCGTGGGAGCGGGTCAGATCGCCGCGGTGAGGTCGCCGCCCTGGTCGAGCAGGGCGCGGATGCGCGCCAGGGCCTCGTCGGACGGCGCGGCGAGCGGCGGCCGGACGTGCCCGGACGGGATCCGCCCCTGCCGCTCCAGCACCCACTTGGCGGGCGCCGGGTTGGTCTCGACGAACAGCAGGTCGACGAGGGGGTGCAGGCGGTAGTGCAGGTCGCGGGCGGCGGCGTGGTCCCCGGCCGTCCACAGCTCGTACATCCGGGCGACGGCCGCGGGCGCGAGGTTGGTGACGGCGCTGACGAACCCGGCGCCGCCGAGGGCGAGCAGGGGCAGGCACAGCAGCTCGATGCCGGACCAGACGAGCAGCTCGGGCCCGCAGGCGTGCAGGACGCGGGAGAAGTGCTCGAAGTCCTTGGTCGTCTCCTTGATCCCGACGATGTTGTCGAAGTCGGCGAAGAGCCGGCGGACGGTCTCGGGGGCGATGTCCACGGCCGTCCTGGACGGGACGTTGTAGACCACGAGCGGCAGGTCGGGGAACTCGCGCGCGACGGTGGCGTACCAGCGGTACAGGGCCTCCTGCGTGGGCCGCGCGTAGTAGGGGGTGATCACCAGGGCGGCGTCCGCGCCGGCGTCGCGGGCGGCGGCGGTGAGCTCCAGGGTCTCCTCCAGCTTGGCCGCGCCGGTCCCCGGCAGGAACGGGACGCGGTCGGCGACCTCGTCCGCGGCGGTGCGGATGGCCAGAACGCGCTCGGCGACCGTCTGGCTGCTGGGCTCCCCGGTCGAGCCGCCGAGCGAGATCCCGTGCGAGCCGGACTCCAGCTGCCAGCGGATCAGTCCGCGCAGCGCGTCGTGGTCGACGGCCCCCTCGGTCGTGAACGGCGTGACGACGGGCGCGATGGACCCGCGGATGGTGGACGGGTCGGTGCGGAACTTCACGTGGTCTGCTCCTCGGATCGGTGGGAGGTCGGATCGGGGGGAGGCGGTCAGCGGCCCTCGCGGCGCCAGGTCTCGTACTCCTCGCGCCGGCCGGGACCGAGCGGGTAGAGGCCCTCGATGGGCTCGCCGGCGGCGACGCGCTCGGTGATGAAGCGTTCCTGCGCCTCCTGCTCGATCGCGTCCTCGACGAGGTCGGCGACGAGATCGGGAGGGACGACGACCACGCCGTCGGCGTCGCCGACCAGGATGTCGCCCGGCTGCACCAGCGCCCCGCCGCAGGCGATCGGGACGCCGGTGTCCCAGGGGACGTGGCGGCGGCCGAGGACGGCGGGGTGGGCGCCGCCGTGGAAGACGGGCAGGCCGAGGCCCGCGACCGTCGCGCTGTCGCGCAGGCCCCCGTCGGTGACGACCCCGGCCGCGCCGCGCATCCTGGCCCGCAGCGCCAGGATGTCGCCGATCGTGCCCGAGGACGGGTCGCGCCGCGCGTCCATGACCAGGACCTGGCCTGGGCGCAGCTCCTCGATGGCGCGCTTCTGGGCGTTCATGCCGCCGCCGTACCGCTTGAACAGGTCCTCGCGGAGCGGAAGGTAACGCAGCGTGTGCGCGGTCCCGACCATCTTGGCGTCGCCGTCCGCGGGGTGGACACCGTCGATGGTCATGTGCTGGAGGCCGCGCTTGCGGAGCTGGGAGCTGAGGGTGGCGGTCGACAGGCCGCGCAGCGCCTCGGCGGTCGCCTCGTCCAGTGCGGGCCTCGCCTCGTGCGCCGGGCCCCAGGCGTCCGCGCGCACCGCGTCGTCGACGCGGGGCATGGCGCCCCAGCCTTCGAGCGGGCGGTCCGCCTCGGACACCGTGTTGCGGAGCCGTCCGGTGGACAGGTCCCCGGCGGTCACCTCGACCTCGACGGTGTCGCCGGGGGAGACGACCGACGCCCCGCCCGGGGTGCCGGTGAGGATGACGTCACCGGCCTCCAGGGTGACGAGCCGGGAGAGGTCGGCGATCAGCGTGGCGAACGGGAACAGGAGTGTGTCGGTCGTGTCGTCCTGCACCCGCTCCCCGTTCACCCAGGTGCTCACGCGCAGCGCGGCGGGGTCGAGCCGCCGCGCGTCGAGCAGGCGCGGGCCGATCGGGGTGAAGCCGTCGGAGCCCTTGGAGCGCAGGTTGGAGCCGCGGTCGGCGTAGCGCAGGTCGTGGACGCCCGCGTCGTTGGCCGCGGTCACCCACCCGACGTGCCGCCACGCCTCGCCGGGGGTGACCCGGCGCGCGCGCTCGCCGATGACCAGGGCGATCTCGCCCTCGAAGGTCATCAGCTCGCAGCCGGCCGGGCGGACCAGCGCGTCGCCGGTCCCCGCGAGGGAGGACGGCGGCTTGAGGAAGTACGAGGGCTCGGCCGGGACGCGTCCGCGCTCCTTCGCCCGGGAGGGGAAGTTGAGGTGGACGGCGATGATCTTCGAGGGCCGGTTGCCCAGGGGGTGCGGCACAGGGGCTCTCCTGTTGGGAACGGAAGCGAACCTCAGGGGTCAAAAGTAAATCGTATATGAAGTCATGCACGATGACGAGGGTGCAATGTGAGTCACTTCGATCGTTCCAACCAGGCGGGCACGGAGGAGGGGGAGCGACCCGCCCGTACAGTATGATCGCAAATCGTATGCGAAATCCTCTAGGAGGTGCTTGAAGGATGCGGGACACAGCCGGTCTGGCCGCACGCACGCTCACGCCCAGCAGGCCCGCCGACGCGCCGCCCGTGCTCCTCGTGCACGGCTTCGGCTCCGACGGTGCCGCCGATTGGATCGACACCGGGATCGCCGGCGCCCTCACCGATGCCGGGCGCACCGTCATTGTCCCCGACCTGCGCGGCCACGGGGACAGCCCGGTTCCGAGCACCTCCGCGGAGGTGACCGCGCCCGCGCTGGCCGCCGACCTCGTGGCCGTCATGGACGAGGCGGGCGCCGCGACGTTCGACGTCGCCGGATACTCGCTCGGCGCCCGGATCGCCTGGGAGCTGCCCTCCGCGGCGCCCGGACGCGTCGAGCGCGCCGTGCTCGGCGGCCTCAGCCCGGCCGAGCCTTTCACCGCCGTTGACATCGAGGCCCTGCACCGCGCCGTCCAGGACGGCACCGAATGCGACGATCCCTTCACCGGGGCCATCGCGGGCATGGTGAAAGCGCACGGCGACCGCGCCGCCGGGCTCGCGCTGTGCGTGGAGGGGCTGCGCGCGACCCCGTTCGCCGGAGGGCCGTGGAACGCGAAGGTTCTGCCTGTCCTCGTCGTCGGCGAGAATGATGAGCTGACACAGGGAATCGACGGCCTCGCCGAGTCGGTGGGCGGGGCGAGGCTGGTCACCGTGCCCGGCGCCCACCACGAGGTGCTCGCCGGCGCGCGGTTCCGCGACACGGTCCTGGACGTGCTGGCGCGGTGACCGGACCGGCGAGCGAGACCGGGGGGTTGCGGTCCGAGGATGAGGAGAACCGGGTGAGTTCCGCGAAGAAGCAGGACCAGGGCAAGGAGTCGAAGGCCGAGTTCTGCTACGAGCTGTTGCGGTCGCGCATCCTCGACGGCACGTACGTGCCGGGCTACCGGCTGGTCATCAACCAGCTCGCCCAGGAGACCGGGGTCAGCACGATCCCGCTGCGCGAGGCGCTGCGCCGCCTGCAGTCCGACGGCCTGGTCGAGGTCGTCCGCAACGTGGGCGCACGGGTGGCGGTCTTCGACGCCGAGCAGGTGGAGCACACCCTGCAGATCCTCGCCCGGCTGGAGGGGTACGCGACGGCGATCTCGGCCCCGGTGATGGCCGCGGCGCAGATCGCCGCCTCCCGCAAGATCAACGACCGGATGGTGGAGGCGCTGGAGGAGTTCGACCCGACCGCGTTCACCGCGCTCAACCGGGAGTTCCACTTCTCCATCTACGAGCACTGCCCGGACGGCCACCTCCGCTCGCTGCTGGAGGCCGAGTGGACGCGCCTGGACCACATGCGCCGCTCCACCTTCACCTACGTCCCGGGCCGGGCGCGCCGGTCGGTGGTCGAGCACCGGCACATTCTCGACCTCATCGCGGCGGGCGCCGACCCCACCGAGATCGAGCGCGTGGCCTGCGCCCACAAGAACGCCACCGCCGACGCGCTCCACAGCGCCCACCCCGGGCAGCCGCACGCGCACTGACCGGGCCTCACGCCCGCCGACCGGGCAAAAGAACGCGCCGTTCCCGCCGGGCGAAGGTGGGGAACGGCGCGTTCGGTCTTCCACGGTCAGGTGAGCAGCTGGCCGCCGTCCACCTGGACCACGGCGCCGGTGATGTGGCCGGCCTGGTCGGAGGCCAGGAACAGCACGAGCGGCGCGATGTCGTCCGTGGTGCCGATCTTGGCGAGCGGGATGCGGCTCTCCCACGCCGCGCGCGCCTGCGGGTCGTCCATCAGCCCGGCCGTCATCGGCGTGTGGACGGGGCCGGGCGCCACGCCGTTGACCCGGATGCCGTGCGCGGCGAGCTCCAGGGCGCTGGTGCGGGTCAGGGCGTCCACCGCGGCCTTGGTGGCCTCGTAGTGGCCGAGCCCGGGAGTGGGCTGCCGGGCGCCGATCGAGCTGATGTTGACGATGCGCCCGCCCCGCCCGGCCTCGATCATCCCGGCCGCGACGGCCTGGGTGACGGTGAAGGTGCCGCGCAGGTTCACCGCCACGACGGTGTCGAAGACCTCCAGGGGCAGCGACACCAGCGGGCCGCCGCCCGCCACGACGCCGGCGTTGTTCACCAGCACCTCGACCGGCCCCAGCGCCCCGGTCACCTCCGCCACCGCGGACCGGACGGACTCCGCGTCGGTGACGTCCATGGTCACGGCGCGGGCGTCCAGCTCCTTGGCGGCCCGGGCGGCGGCGACCTCGTCGCGGTCGCCGATGACGACCCGGTCGCCGGCCGCCGCGAACGCCTCGGCCACCGCGCGCCCGATGCCGCTGGCGCCGCCGGTGACCAGGACGGTCCGCCCGGCGGTCACCGGGCCTCCGCGATGATGATCCGCGGGCTGCCGGGCAGCGCCCGCGTCTCCACCGGCTCCCAGCCCGCCCCGGCCAGCCAGCCGCGCACCTCGTCCTCGGGGTAGACGACCGTCCCGTCGATGACCAGGTACTCGCCCGCGTGCACCGCGTCCAGGACGCGCTGCTCGGGGGCGTCGTCCAGGAAGAAGTCGAGCAGGACGAGCCTGGCGCCGGGAGCGGCGGCGCGCCGGGCCCGCCTGACGATCTCCTGGTTGTCCTCCGCGCCGTACCGGTGCACGACGTGCTCCAGCAGGACCAGGTCGTATCCCTCGGGGACGTCGCCGGTCAGCGGGTCGGTCTGCACGACCTCGGCGCGGTCGCCCACACCCGCGTCCTCCAGGACCTTGCGGGCGAACTCCACGAGGTCGCCGCCGGAAAGGAACGTTCCCTGCGCCTTCTCGGCCGCGCGCAGCGCCTCGGCGAGGAAGGAGCCCGACAGGCCGCCGAAGTCCAGGATCCGCGCGTACGGGGTGAAGTCGAAGTTCTGCGCGAGCATCCGGGCGTGCAGGGAGTTGTAGGTCATGACGCCGCCGAGGAAGGTCTGCATCCGGTCGCCGGCCAGGTCGAGCGCGGCGGGCTCGGCGGTGCGGGCGGTCTCCCCGAACCCGAGCCAGTGCCCGTAGCTGATCGCGTCGAGGAACGCCAGGAACGGGCGCAGGTCGATGTCGCCGCCGCCGCCCAGGTAGAACTCGGTGCCGGCGGAGTTGGCGTACTGGCCGTTCACACGGGTCAGCAGCCCGAGCCCCGCCATGGTGTCGGCGAGGATCCGGGCGGTGCGCTCGGGCAGCCCGGTCCGGCCGGCCAGCTCGGGCGCGGTCGCCGGGCCGTCCGCGAGCGCGGCGAACAGGCCGGCCTCGCTCGCGGCGAACAGCTGCTTGGCGGCCATGTAGCCGGTGGCGACGCCAAGGATGCCGGACGGGTCGGCGCCCGGGGAGGTATGCGACATGAACACGTCTCCTTCTGGGTAAAGAATATGCCAGATGCTATACGATCGCCTGCATCACGGCCAGGGGCAGGGCCCGCGGCCACTCACCTCATGGGAGGTCAGCGATGGAGTTCGCAGAACGGGTGCCCAGGCGGCGGCTCGGTGTGGACGGCCCGGAGGTCCCCCTCCTGGCGCTCGGCTCCTGGAACACCTGGGACCGGATGGAGCGCGAGGACGCCGCCGCGCTGGTGCGCCTCGCGGTCGACCGCGGCGTCGACCTGTTCGACGTCGCGCACTACGACTTCGGGCCGCACGCCGAGAACGCCGTGACGGACGTCCTGTTCGGCGAGGCCGTCCGCGACGCCGGGCTCGCGCGCGAGGACTACCTGCTGTGCGGCAAGCTCTGGCTCTGGGAGTACCCCGCATCCACCTTCGCCGAACAGATCAAGGTCTCCCTCGGCCGGATCGGCACCGACCGGGCCGACATGGTCGTCGTCGGCGACTTCATGGAGCGGCCCGACCTGCGCGCCGTGGTGACAGACGTGTCCGAGCTGGTCAGGGCCGGGCGGTTCGCGTCCTGGGGGGTGAACAACTGGTCGGCGGGCGATGTGCTGTTCGCGGCCCGGTTCGCCGTCGCCGAGGGCCTGGTGCCGCCCTCGTTCGCCCAGCTGAAGTACAGCCTGGCCCGCCGCTCGGTGCCCGAGGGGGAGCCCTACGGGAAGCTGTTCGCGAACGAGGGCCTCGGCCTCCAGGCGTCGGACGTGCTGGAGGGCGGCATCCTCGCGGGGCGGCCCAACCCCCAGCGCAAGATCGGCGCGGACCCGGGCGGCATCCGCGACCGGATCCGCGCCTCCCTCCCGGAGGTCGTGCGCGTGGCCGAGCGGTTCGGCGCGACCCCCGCGCAGCTCGCCATCGCCTACTGCCTGACCCATCCCGCCGTGGCCAACGTCCTGGTCGGCGTCAGCCGGCTGGCCCAGCTTGAGGACAACCTCGCCGCCCTCCGCCTCGCCGCCCGGTACGGCGACGAGCTGCGCGACGCGGCCGCCGGCCTGTGGCTCGACCGGGGAGTGGTCGACCCGGCGGCCTCCTGGGGCACCGACGCCCCAGGAGGCCGCTGACCCCGGGCGGGGAGCGGGGTCTGGGCCCGCGCGGGGGGCTGGGCCCGCGCGGGGACAGGGCTTCAGGCTTCGTGGACGACCTCGCCGCCCAGGACGGTCATCGCGACCGGGACGGACGGGAGCGCCTGCGGCTCGACGTCGAACAGGTCGCCGTCCAGGACGCACAGGTCGGCGACCTTGCCCGCCTCGATCGAGCCCTTCCATCCCTCCGCGCCGTCCTGCCAGGCGGGGGTGATGGTGTAGGCGCGCAGGGCCTCGGCGAGCGCGAGCCGCTGGGCCTCCCCGCGGGCGGCGCCGTCCAGGCCGCGGCGGGTCACGGCCGCGGCCAGGCCCGCGCGCCAGTCCGGCGTGAGCACCGGGGCGTCCGAGCTGAGGCACAGCCGGATCCCGGCGTCCAGCGCGTCGCGGGTGGGCCACGCGTCCCGCAGGGCGTCCTCGCCGAGCGCGTCCGCGAGCATGGGCTCGGTCGCGACGGGGATGCCGGCCTGGGTGTTCAGCCCGATCCCGGCGGCGGCGAGGACGGTCAGCGTCCGGGGGGTGAGCAGGTCGCCGTGGATGATGTAGTGGCGGGCGTCGCGGCCGTCCCGCCCGAGGGCGGTGGCGAACGCGTCCGCGACGACCCGGGTGGCGCGGTCGCCCGTGGCGTGCACGCCGACCTGGTGCCCGGCGTCGTGCGCCGCGTCGATCATCGCGCGCAGGGCGGCCTCCCGCTCCTCGTCCGAGCCGCCGTCGACGAGCAGCGAGCCGTGCCCGCCCCCGGTGTAGGGACGGTCGGTCCAGGCGGTCCGCATCGGCGGGATGCCGTCGGCGAAGATCTTCACGCCGGCCACCCGGAACAGCCCGGGGACGTCGGCGGGCGGGGCGAAGTCGCGCAGCCCCTTCTCCAGCTCCGCCGCCGAGCCGGGCCCGTCCAGTTCCCCGAACAGCAGCAGCGCGGTGACCCTCGCCTTCAGCGCGCCCTCGGCGGCCAGCTCGGCGTACTCGCGCAGGGCGGCGGAGCCGAAGCAGCCGCTGGCGCCGTCGTCCTCGCCCGGCCCGAGGCCCGGCTCGGTGTAGCTGGTGATCCCGAACGAGGCGAGCAGATCGGCGGTGCGCAGGATCGCCCGCCGCCGGTCGGCCGCGGTCTCCAGCCGGGGCGCGGCGTCGTGCGCGTGGTCGCCGGAACCGGCAAGCTGGTCCATGAGCAGGCTCGGCCACATCGCGCCGAGCCAGACGCCGTGCAGGTGCGAGTCGTTGATCCCGGGCACGACCGTCCGTCCGTCCAGCCGGACGACCCGCGTGTCCCGTCCGGCCAGCGGCGCGATCTCCCCGTCGGTGCCGACGCGCACGATGCGGCGGCCGCTCACCGCGATCGCCTCGGCGACCCGGTCCCCGTCGTCGACGGTGTGGATCCGTCCGCCGGTGAAGACGAGGTCGGCCGCCGTACATTCCTCGGTCATATCGCGCTCCAACTCTGGACACCGCTGATGGGATGCAATTAACGTACACGGAATCAGATACGATTTTGGAGTGCCCGACCCCCCGGGGAGCGGGCACACCGGGCCTTCGGAGGTAAACGATGCCCCTGGATCCCGAGGCGCGGCAGATCATCGACCGCACTCCTGCCGAGGACCCGAACCAGGCGGCCGAACTGCCCGACGCGGCGACCATGCGCGAGCAGTTCCGCCTGATGTGGACCATGCCGGACGACCTCCCGCCCGTCGGCGGCGTCGCCGACACCACGATCCCCGGACCGGCGGGCGACATCCCCGTCCGCGTCTACACCCCCGAGGGGCAGGGCCCGTTCCCCGCGTTCGTCTGGTACCACGGCGGCGGCTGGACGATCGGCACCCTTGACGAGAACGAGTTCGCCTGCCGGACCGTCTGCGCCGACGCCGAGGTCGTCGTGGTCTCCGTCGACTACCGCCTCGCCCCTGAGAACCCCTTTCCCGCCGCCGCCGACGACGCCTACGCCGTCGTGAGCTGGCTGGCCGAGCACGGCGGCGAGTTCGGCGCCGACCCGGCACGGATCGCCGTGGGCGGGGAGAGCGCCGGCGGCAACCTCGCCGCCGTCGTCGCGCTCAAGGCCCGCGACCTCGGCGGCCCGGCCCTCGGCCTGCAGATCCTCGTCTCGCCGGTCCTCGGCCACCCGGACGACGGCCGCGCGTCGTACGAACAGTTCTCGGAAGGCTACTTTCTCTCCAAAGCGAGCATGGAGTGGTTTTTCACGACGTATCCTTCCGACGCGCGCGACCTGAACGATCCCTACCTGCTGCCGCTGCGCGCCCGGAACCTTGAGGGGCTGCCGCGCGCGCTCATCCTGGGAGCAGAGTACGACGTGCTCCGCGACGAGGGGGAGGAGTACGGCAAGGAGCTGGAGGCGGCGGGCGTGGACACCGAGGTGGTCCGCTACGACGGGTTGATCCACGGCTTCTTCGGCCTGCTCGCCACCGAGCTGACGGCGGCGAAGGACGCGCACGCGCGGGCCGTCGCCGCGCTGCGGTCGGCGTTCTCCGGCGGCGCGTGATGGCCGCGCCCGCCCTCGCCCTGGAGGGCGTCGCCGTGAACCGGGCCGACGTGCCGGTGATCCACGACGTCACGCTCGACGCCGCCCCGGGCGAGGTCACGGTCATCCTCGGCGCGAACGGGGCCGGCAAGACCACGCTCATGGACGGCATCGCCGGGCTGGCCCCCGTCAAGTCCGGCACCATCCGGCTGGACGGCACGGCCATCGAGAAGCTCGCCCCGTACCGGCGGGCGAGGGCGGGCCTCGGCTACGTGGAGCAGGCCCGCACCACGTTCCGGACGCTGACGGTCGAGCAGAACCTGCTGGTCTCCCAGTCCGGCGGCGGCGAGCTCGCCACCGCCTACAAGCTTTTCCCCGAGCTGGACAAGCGACGCAACCTCCAGGCCGGGTTCCTGTCCGGCGGGGAGCAGCAGATGGTCGTCCTCGGCCGCGCGCTGGTGTCCGAGCCGAAGGTGATCCTGATCGACGAGATGTCGCTGGGACTGGCGCCGATGGTGGTGCGCCGGCTCATGGCGACGATCGGCGAGCTCGCCGGCATGGGGATCGCGGTGGTGCTCATCGAGCAGTTCGCGAACCTCGCGCTGGAGGTCGGCACCCGCGCCCACGTGCTGCGCAAGGGCGGTGTCGTGTTCTCCGGGCCGTGCTCGGAGCTGCGCGGCGACGACGAGCGGCTGCACCGGCTCTACTTCGGCGGGCCGCCACTGACCAGCGCCGACCGGGACGCCGGGGCGGCAGAGAGCGAGCGGCCATGAACCTCGTCGACAAGCGCGGCCTCGGCATCGGGATCGGCCTGGCCGCGCTGGCCTGCGTCGCCCTCCCGGCGGTGCTGTCGCCGTACTGGATCTACCTCGCGATCAGCGCCGTCGTGAGCGCCGTGATCATGCAGAGCTACGGCGTGATCGTCGGCCGGGTCGGCGTCATGTCGCTGTGCCAGATGTCGTTCGCAGCGATCGGCGCGTGGGTCGTCCTGCGGCTGAACGTGGCGGACGCGCCGGGCGGGTTCTTCGTCTGGCTGGTGCTCGGCGGCCTGGCGGCGGTGCCCGTCGGCGTCGCGATCGGGCTGCCCGCGCTGCGCATCCGCGGGGTCAACCTCGCCGTCGTCACCTTCGGCTTCGCGGTCTCGGCCGACATCGTGTGGAACGTCAACCCGTTCCCCGGCGCCCAGGACCTGAAGATGCTGGACCGGCCTGAGCCGTTCGTCACCGACGGCTCGTACTTCGTGTTCGTGACGATCGTGTTCACCGTGCTCGCGGTCGTGCTCGGCGTGATCGGCAAGACCCGGCTCGGGCTGTCGTGGTACGAGCTGCGGCACTCCGAGCGGTCCGCCGCCTCGCACGGCGTCTCGGTGGCCCGGAGCAAGCTCGCGGCGTTCGCGATCAGCGCGTTCGTCGCCGGTATCGGCGGCGGCCTGCTGGTCGGGCAGCTCAGCACGGTGGTGCCGAGCAACTTCGCGATGGGCCAGTCCCTCGCGCTGTTCGCCGTCGCCATCATGATCGGCCCGCACCACCCGGAGGGCGCGGTGATAGGCGGGATCTTCGGCGCGATCATGCCGACGATCATGGAGAAGGTGTCGCTGCCGCAGGACTTCGGCGGCGTGCTGTTCGGCGTGGGCGCCCTGCTGGCGCTGCGCAGCGGGCTGAGCCACACCGACCTCACCCGGATGCGCAAGCGCGAGCGCGGCGCCCGCAAGCTGATGAAGGACGCCGGCATCGGAGCGGAGGAGGGGGCAGAGAAGGCCGCCGAGCCCGCGCCGCCGCTCCCGGCGGTGCCGCGCGACCCCGGCGACCGGAAGCCGCTGCTGTCGGTGACGGGCCTGACCGTCCGGTTCGGGGAGGTCGTCGCGCTCGAAGCCGTCGACCTGACCGTCCCAGAGGGCGCCGTCGTCGGGCTGATCGGGCCCAACGGCGCGGGCAAGTCCACTTTCATCTCCGCCGTGACCGGCTTCGTCGCCGGGTACGGGGGGACGGTGGAGCTGGCCGGCGCGCGGCTGGACAAGCACGGCCCCAGCGTCCGGGCCAGGCGCGGCCTGCGCCGCACCTTCCAGACGACCGCCATCGCCCCGGAGCTCACCCAGTACGAGTACCTGGCGATCGGCTCCGGACGCCGGCTGCCCCGCGCCGACGCCGACGAGCTGCTGGAGTTCTTCGGCTGCCCGCCCGGCGAGGTCCCGGTGTCCATCGTCGACGCCGGCACCCGGCGGCTCCTGGACGTGGCGGCGGCCATCGCCGCCCGGCCCAAGGTCGCGCTGCTGGACGAGCCGGCCGCCGGGCAGTCGGCCGCCGAGTCGCTGCGGCTCGGCGCCCGGCTCACCCAGGTGCCCGAGCGGTTCGGGGTGTCGATCCTGCTGGTCGAGCACGACATGGAACTCGTGCAGGCGACCTGCGAGCAGGTCACCGTCCTGGACTTCGGGCATGTGATCGCCTCCGGCCCCACCGGCGACGTCCTCGCGGACGCCGCCGTCCGGGCCGCCTATCTGGGTGCCGCGGATGTCCCGGCGTCCTGACCAAGACCCCGCCAGCCGTCCCACCCTGCGAACAAGGGCCTCAGCCATGAAACTCACCTATATGTCCGCCGCGGCCGCCACCGTGCTCGCCGTGTCCCTCACCGCCGGCTGCAACTCCTCCGACAGCGGCACCGACGGGCCGATCAAGGTCGGCGCGATCAACGGCATCACCGGGCTGTTCCAGACCCCGGAGGTCCCGAAGGCCGTCAAGGCCGTCTTCGAGGAGGTCAACGCCGCCGGCGGCATCAACGGCCGCAAGCTGGAGCTGATCAGCAAGGACGACGCGATGGACCCCTCGCGGTCCGGGCAGGCCGCCCGCGAGCTGATCCAGTCCAACGGCGTCGTCGCGCTCGCCGGCTCGTCCAGCGCCGTGGACTGCGGCCTGAACCGCGCCACCTACAGCAAGAACAAGATCGTCTCGATTCCGGCGATCGGCGTCGACCCGGCCTGCTTCTCCAGCCCGAACATCGCGCCGGTCAACCCCGGCCCGTACGCGCTGACCACGGCGATGCTGTACTACGCCTCCGAGACGCTCAAGCGCGACAAGGTGTGCCTCGACTACACCGTCCTGCCCGGCAGCGGCGGCGGCATCGAGGGCGCCATCAAGAAGTGGACGGAGCTCACCGGCAAGACCCTCACCCACAAGAACCTCGCCGTCGGCCAGGGCGACCCGACCCGCTACCTGGTCGCCGACAAGAACGCCGGCTGCCAGGCCGTGCTCTACAACGCCACCGTCGGCCCGTGGTTCGCGCAGGCCCGCACCCAGGGCATGCAGAAGGTCGACTTCATCCTGGCGGCCAACAGCTACACCGACGCCAACGCCAAGACCATCCCCGCGGACATGACGTCCTACGCGGGCACCGAGTGGCAGCCCTACACCGACCCGACCCTCCCGGGCAACGACCGCTGGGCGAAGATCATCGAGAAGAACGGCATCCAGAAGACGGCGTTCAGCCAGGGCGCGGTCATGGCGGCGGACATCTTCGTCCAGGTCCTCAAGACCATCAAGGGCGACATCACCCGCGAGTCGGTGACCAAGGCGTTCAAGGAGATGAAGCCGATCAACTACCCGATGGTCGGGACCCCGTACGTGTTCGGGCCGGGCAACGAGCACAACCCGATCCAGGGCAGCCGGTTCGTCAAGGCCGAAAAGGGCGGCTGGAAGGTCCTTCCCGGCGGCTTCACCGTTCCGGGCAAGAGCTGAGCCCCGTCCCTCCGGGCGCGCGCGGCACCCGCGCGCGCCCGGCCCCACCCGGAGGAACCCGATGGTGAACTCTGTGATCGCCGGGCTGACCAGCGGCGGCGGCTACGCCCTGCTCGGCCTGTGCGTCGTCCTGACCTACCGGCTGGTCGCCGTCGTCAACTTCGCGATGACCGCGGTCGGCGCGATGGGCGCGTTCGTGATGGTGTCGCTCACCGACGAGGGCATGAACGTCTGGCCCGCCCTGCTGATCGGCGCGCTGTCGGCCGCGCTGCTGTCCGGGCTGCTCGGCGCGGCGCTGGTCCGCTGGTTCGCCGGGCACCGGGAGCGGACGAAGGCGGCCGTCACGGTCGCGCTGTTCGTCGCGCTGAGCGCGATCGGGCTGCGGCTGTTCGGCGGCACCAGCACCGGCGCGCACCGCTTCCCGAACCCGTTCGGCGACCCCGTCTTCACCGTCGGCAGCGTCGTCGTCCCGCAGTCGGTCCTCGTCTCGCTGGCGTTCGCGGTGCTCATCACCCTCGCGGTCGGCCTCCTGCTCACCCGGACGCGGATCGGGCTGAAGCTCCAGGCGCTGTCGGAGCGGCCGAGCACCGCCGAGGTCGTCGGCATCCCCGCGCCCCGGCTCGCCGTGGGCGTGTGGGCGGGCGTCGGCGCCATCACGATGCTGGTGATCGTGCTGGTCGCGCCCCGGCTCGGCGGCGACTTCGGGACCCTGTCCGGGCTGATCAGCACCGCTCTGGCCGTCGCGATGGTCGGCGCGTTCCGGAGCCTGCCGCTGACGCTGGTCGGCGGCCTGATCCTGGGCTGCCTGGAGGGGATGTCGTCCGCGCTGGACTCCATCCAGAAGTACCAGGGCGTCGTGCCCTTCCTGGTGATCCTCGTGCTCCTGTGGTGGCGCAGCCGCCGCGAGGTCTGGGACACCGCCCACAGCAGATGACGAACCGAGGAGACGCGATATGCCCGACCTGACATCGACCAGGGCGGCGGTCCTGCGCGAGCACGGCGCCGACCTGAGCGTCGAGGAGCTCCCGCTCCCCGCCGAGTGCGAGCCCGGCGCCGCCATCGTCCGCGTGGACTGCGCGACGCTGTGCGCGACCGACGTGCACCTGTGGTCCGGCGCCATGTCGTTCCCGGACATGCTCCCGATCGTGCTCGGCCACGAGATGATGGGCACCGTGTGCGCCGTCGGGCCGGGGACGCGCGACGCGCTCGGCCGCACCGTCAAGGTGGGCGACCGGATCGGCTGGTCGGAGTCGGTGTGCGGGCACTGCTACGGCTGCACCGTCCTGCGCAACCCGGTCGCCTGCGCCGAGCGGGGCTACGGGTTCCTGCAGCGCGCCGACCGCTGGCCCTACGCCACGGGCGGGCTCGCCGCGCACAACTACGTGACGCCGGGCGCGCTGAAGGTCGTGCTGCCCGACGACGTGAAGGACACCTGGGCCGCCGCCGCGGGCTGCGCGGTCAAGACCGTCCTGCACGCCTTCGACCGGGCCGGGGGGGTCCGCCCCGGCTCGACCGTGCTCGTGCAGGGCGCGGGCGCGCTCGGGATCGTCGCCACGGCCGTCGCCGGCGTCTCGGGCGCCGGCAAGGTCATCACGGTCGGCGCCCCCGACGCCCGCCTCGACCTGGCCCGCAGTTTCGGCGCGGACCTGACGATCGGGCTGGACGGCGACGCCGACGCGCGGCTCGCCACCGTCATGGACGCCACCGGGGGGCGCGGCGCCGAGCTCGTCCTGGACCTCGCCGGGGCGCCCGGCGTGGGCGCGGAGGCGGTGAACATGGCCGCGTTCGGCGGCCGCTTCGTCATCGTCGGCACCACCGGCCCGCAGCCGGACGAACTCTCGCTCGGAACGATCATGGGCAAGGAGCTGAACGTCCTCGGCTCGCTGAACGGCGACGTCGGCGACTACCACCGCTCGGTCGAGTTCCTGCGCACGTTCCAGGACCGCTTCGCCTGGGACGACCTTTTCAGCGCCCCGGAGGGCCTCGAAGGGGCCTCCGACGCGCTCGCCGCGATGGGGCGGCTCGAACAGGTCAAGGCCGTCATCCACCCCCACCGATGAGGAAAACCGTGCCCACCACCATCCCCCGCCGCCGTCTCGGCACCGCCGGGCCCGAGGCGTCCGTCCTGTCCCTCGGCTCCTGGCACACCTACGACCGCATGGACTTCGGCGACGCCGTCGCGATGGTCCGCCACGCCGTCGACTCCGGGATCAACCTCTTCGACGTCGCCGTCTACGGGATGCCGGGCCACCCGCCGGTGTTCACCGACGTGCTGTTCTCGGCGATCGTCCGCGCCGGGGGGATCGCCAGGGACGACTACCTGCTGTCCACCAAGCTGTGGCTGGAGGGGTATCCCCAGCAGTCCCTGCGCGACCAGCTCGCCAACGCGCTGTTCCGGGTCGGCGCCGACCACGCCGACGTCGCCGTCCTCGGCGACATCCGGCGCGACGACCTGGACCTGCGCCGCCTGGCCGAGGACCTGGCCGAGCTGGAGCGGGAGGGCCTGCTCGGCTGCTGGGGCGTCAACAACTGGTCGGCCACCGCCGTCCGGACGATCCGGGGGCACGCCCTCGCCGCGGGCTCGCCGGGGCCCCAGCTCGCCCAGCTGAAGTACAGCCCGTGCCGCCGCTCCATCCCCGACGGGGAGCCGTTCGCCGCCGTCTTCGCCGAGGGCGTGTCGATGCAGGCGTCGGACGTGCTGGAGGGCGGCATCCTCGCCGGCAACACCGCGCCGTCCCGCCAGATCGGCAAGGACCCGGGCGAGGTGCGCCCGCGCATCGTCGAGGCGGCCAAGGGCCTCGCCGAGCTCGCGGCGGAGCTGGACGCGACCCCCGCCCAGCTCTGCGTCGCCTTCACCCTCACGCACCCGTCCACGAGCACGGTGCTGTTCGGAGCCAGCCGCATGCGGCAGCTGACCGACAACATCGCGGCGCTCGACATCCTGGACCGCGTGGGGTCCTCCCGGCTCCGCTCGCTGATGGACCCGTTCTGGGTGGACCGCGACATCGTCGACCCCGAAGGCCCGTAACCCCTGATCCCTGGACCCCCGTCTAGCGCGGCACCCGGCGCCCTGGGACCGAAGGCCCGGGTCTCCTCCCCAAGGGTGCCGTAGGCGGGGGTCCAGTCCTCGTCAGACGGAGCCCGACTATTAGTTCACTATCTGGAGGGTGAAGGCTTCTAGCATCAGGCCCCTGCCTGTCGTGCCGAGTTCTATACGGAGAGGGCTGTCGTAGTTGTTCGCGACTACACCCAGCCAATCCCAGTCCTGCACATGCGCCTGCCCGACCTCCTTGGTCGGGCCCCCGACCCAGAAGCGGAGCGCTTCCATCGGCCGGTTCTGTCCTTCCGTGCCGACATGGAGCCATTGGTCACGGGCACACTGTTCTCCCTGCCAATCCTTATCCCGGATGTGGGCCTCTACGCAGAATGTCGCACCTGACACCGCGACGTTCACCGCTTCGATGGCCAGGTTTCGTCCCACGGTGCCGGCAATGCCGCCGTTGCACGTCACGTTCTGCCAGTTCAGGTAGGCGACGTGGGCCTGATAGCACACCGAGTAGGCCGCCGCTCCGCGCCGGGCGACCTCGGCTTTCAGCGCCTGCTGCACCGTCACCCCCTTCCCGTATGTCATCGGGCCGGACGTCCGTCCCGTCGCGGTGGCCGGCCGTTCCTGAGCGATTCCGGCATCGGCCAGGCCGGTGAGGCCGAGCACGGCTCCGGTGGACAATGCCACCAGCGCCTTCATCGCCTTGCCGCCCGTGTGGATGAACCTGTTCATCGATCCTCCTGTTGATCTCGGTGGCCTCGTCCGCGACGGCAGGAGTTCGCAATTTGCACCGCGGCGAACCCATCGAAACCCGACGTCACGAAAGCCTCCCGACTAACATCAACAATCCTTGGTCCGAAATGGTCAGGCAAGGCCCCACAGGCCCATCTTGGTCGGCCTGGCTAGTGCTGAGGAACCACAGAGCCCTTGTCAAGGGGCCGCCCGTGTTTCCGCCGAGAATCCAGCACATTTTGACTATCCGCGTCCGGGCACCGACCAAGAACTCCCGCGAGCGGCCGGAAGTGCAAGCGCCCGCCGAGGTGGGCCAGGACGGAGCGGGATGCCCGGGGGCCCGCAGCGCCGCCGGGCCGTCCGCTGCCGGCTCGTGCCGTAGGCGGAAGTCCGCCCGGGCTGTGCACATCCAGGCGAACCCGGGCCCGGGCCCGGGTTTCCACCGGTCATTTGCCGAGGGAGCATTTCGGTGCAAAGCACCATGCGCGCATCGATCGGATAACGCCCTCTACAAGCGCGCGGCGAAGTCGGGGACACTTTCGGTGCACTTGCGGAGGCGGTCCGTGACGCCTCCGCGCGCCGCGTCCGCGCCGCGTCCGAGGCCCGCCGGGCCGAAGCCGCGCCCGGCCGGAACCCGCTCGGCATCGAAGTCCGGGAAAGCACGGATGCAGACCCGTGGGTTTCCGGTGGTGGGGCGAGCCCGCGGGTCCGAGCATGGAAAGGGTGGTCGTGGTGATTTCCGCCCCGCGGCGGCGCCTGACGCCGCCGTGGTACGGCGCGGAGGCGAGACGCGCCCTCGCCGTCGGTCTCGCCGCGGCGGGAGTGGCGCTGGTCTCGGGCTGGCCGTACTGGCAGGAGCACCGGATCTCCGCCGCGGTCACGCTCACCAGCAGCGCCGCCATCGCGATCGAGGGCGTCCTGCTGGCGACCGGCGGCCGCACGCGGCCCACGGGCCGGCTGTTCGTGCTGGCGGCCTTCGCCTGGGCCCTGAACTGGCTGGCGAGCTGGGACGCGGGCCCCGGGCCGCTGCTGTCGCCGTACATGCAGGCCCAGTTCTACCTCGCGCTCGGCGCCGGCGTGCTGCTGTACCCGGGCGGGCGGCTGGAGTGCCTCGCCGACCGGATCTGGCTGATCGCGGCATGCATGATCCTCTGGGTGTGCCCGACGGCGCTCTGGGTCTTCTCCGAGCCGGAGTGGGCGGCGTTCCGGGGCAGGACGGTGTGGTGGCCCGCGCTGTACCCCGACATGGAGGTGTTCCGGGTCGTCCTGAAGGCGTCCGCCGCGCTCTACCTGCTCCTGGCCCTGTCGTTCGTCGTCGTCCTGCTGCTCAGGCTGCCGAGGATGGGCCGGTTGAAGCGCGCCCTCACCCTGCCGGTGACCGGCGCCCTGACGTTCGTGGGCATCTCCGCCGCGCTGTCCCAGCGGCCGATCATGGAGGCGTCGGTCACGCTGGACGACCTGCTGAGGGTGTACGCGCTGCAGGGCGCGGTGGTGATCCTGGTCCCGCTCACCCTCCTGGCGTCCGGGGTGCGGATCCGCGTCGCCGAGCTGACGGTCGCGGGCCGGATGCTGCGGCTCACCGCGCCGGTGACGGTGGAGCGCGTCCGCGGCGCCCTGCGGGACGTCCTGCACGACCCCACGCTGGAGCTGTGGTTCTGGGCCCCGGTCGAGGGCGTCTACGTCGACACCGATGGACGTCCCGTGGCCGTCGACGACTCCGGGGGAGACCACGCCGAAGCGTGGGGAAACCCGGCCGGCGGGGACGCGGGCCGCTGGCGGCGCAAGGTGCTGACCGCCGCCGGCGACCCGCTGGCGATCGTGGAGCTGGGCGGCTCGCTGCGCGACCACGGCTCCCTGGTGGAGGCCGCGCTCGTCGCCGGCGGAAGGGCGCTGGAGACCGCGCGGCTCCAGGCGACCGTGCACGCCAACCTCGAACAGGTCCGCTCCGCCTATGAGCGCCTCGTCCGGGCCGAGGCCGTGGAGCGCGAGCGCCTCGCCCGCGACCTGCACGACGGCGCGCAGCAGCGGCTGCTGGCGCTCGGCGCGATGCTCGCGACCCTGGAGGCGGTCTCGGGCGAGGCCGCGGTGAAGGAGCACACGCGGACCTGCCGCCGCGAGCTGATGGCGGCGCTGGCCGAGCTGCGTTCGCTGGCCCGGGAGGTGCAGCCGGCGCTGCTCGTCCAGGACGGCCTCGGCCCCGCGCTGGAGGTGGTCGCCGAGCGGATCGGCACCCGCATCCGGCTGGACGTGGAGCCGCGGCGCTATTCCCGGGAGATCGAGTCGACGCTTTACGCGGTGCTGTGCGAGGCGCTGTCGTACGCTGTCGACCGCGCGCGTGCGACCAGCGTGTCCGTGCGGGTCCGTCCCGACGGGCGCGAGCTGGTCGTGGAGGTCAGCGACGACGGCGGGAGCCCCGGCGATCCCGCCGCCGAGCTGGCCGGCCTGTCCGGCCGGATCAGGGCGCTGCGCGGCCACGTGCACGTCGACGGCGATCCCGACCGGGGCACGACGGTAAGGATGGTCCTGCCATGCGAGTAGCCGTGGCCGAGGACAGCGGGATCTTCCGGCAGGCGCTGGTCACCCTGCTCACCACGGTCGGCATCGAGGTCGTGGTCTCCGCCGCGTCCGGCGAGGAGCTGCTGGCCCGCGTGGCCGACGACCCGCCCGACGTGGCGATCCTCGACCTGCACATGCCGCCCACCTACACCAACGAGGGCGTCGTCGCCGCCCGGCGGCTCCTGCGCCTGCACGGCGGCCTCGGCGTGCTCGTCCTCTCGGCCTTCAACGAGACGCCGCAGGCGATGGAGCTGTTCCGCGACCAGCCGCGCGGCGTCGGGTACCTGCTGAAGGACCACGTCACCGACGTCGACAACCTGCGCTCGGCGCTGGAGCGGGTGATGCGCGGCGAGGTCGTCATCGACCCGGACGTGGTCAGCCGGCTCGTCGAGGCCCGGCACCACGAGCAGGAGCTGGCGCGGCTGTCGGACCGCGAGCGGGAGGTCCTCGCGCTGATGGCCGAGGGCCACTCCAACGCGGGCATCGGCAAGCGGCTGCACCTGTCCGCGCGGACGGTCGAGGACCACGTACGCGCGATCTTCACCAAGCTCGGGATCACCTCGTCCAGCGGGCCGTCCGGCCCGCAGGACAGCAACAAGCGGGTGCTGGCGGTGCTGACCTGGCTGCGGGCCGCCGAGACGCGCTGATCCGTCCTGGACGGGCCGGGTCCGTGCCGGCGCGGCGCGGTCTGTACTGGATGGTTCGTCCCATATGTCCCGCGCATCAATCGGGTAACGGGCCCTCGCGCTGACCGGCGCTGTGGGGAAGACTGACGGTGCGAGTCCGGTCGCGTTGCGTGATCCCGGTGGCGGCCCTCGTGCGCCACCGGGACGTGTCACGGATCCGCGCCTCAGGTCCGTGCCCAAGGTCTTCCGGCGCTCCCCATCCTCCCGTCGCCGCGACCCTCGGCACATCCGGGAAAACCCGTTGTCCGGCCGGTGGTTTCCCGGTACGGCCGGTCACGAAAAGGGGTGGTGGTGAGGTCCGTTCGCTGGCGGACGCCGCTGTGGTTCGGCACGCCGGTCCGCCTCGCCGTCGGCGCCGGCGCGGCGGTGGCCGCGGCGACGCTGGGGTGCGGCTGGCCGTACTGGCGCGGTCATCCCGTCGCCGCGGCGGTCACGCTGCTCGCCTGCGGCGCGTTCGCCGTCGCCGGCGGCGTGCTGGCCGCCGGGCGGCCCCGGCGGCCCGGGCACCGGTCCGGCGCGGCGTTCCTCGCCGCCTCCGTCGCCTGGGCGATCACCTGGGTGGGGAGCTGGAACACGGGCGCGGCGCCGCTCGTGTCGGTCTTCGCGCAGTCGCTGTTCTACCTGACGGCCGGGGTGGGCGTCGTGCTGTACCCGTCAGGACGGCTGGAGCGCCTCACCGAGCGGCTGTGGCTCGGCGCCCTCGCCGTCATCCTGATCGGCGGCCAGGCACTGCTCTGCGCCACGTCCCATCCTGGGTGGAACGGCTTCGCCGCCTCGGTGGCGTGGCCGACCGTGTTCCCCGACCGGACGCTCTTCGACGGCGTCCAGCGCGTCTCGACGGTCCTGCACGCGATGCTCGTCGCCGCCCTGGTGGCCATCCTGGCGGCCCGGCTGCCGCGCACGAGCCGCCTGGAGCACCGGTTCACCGTGCCGGTCGCCGTCGCCATGATGGTCGGCGCCGCCGGCGCGGTCGCGAGCCAGGGCTCGCTGGTCCGCGCCGACCTGCGGCTGGACGACGTGCTCGGCGTGTACCTGGTCCAGGGCGTCTTCGCCACCGTCCTGCCGCTGGTGTTCCTGGCCACCGCCCTGCGCGGGCGGCTGGCCGAGCTGACCGTCGCCGAGCGGATGCAGCGCCTCACCGAGCCGGTGTCGATCGAGAAGGTGCGGGACGCCCTGCGCGGCGTGCTGCGCGACGCCACCCTCGACCTGTGGTTCTGGATCCCGGCCGACGAGACCTACGTGGACGTCGCCGGCCGCCCCGTCGACGACGCCTCGCGGCCGGCCGGCCCGGACCGCTGGCGGCACGAGGTGCGCACGTCCGGCGGGGAGCCCCTGGCCACCGTGGAGCTCGCCGCCGCGCTCCGCGGCCACGAGCCGCTGGTCGACGCGGCGCTGGCGGCGGGCGGCCGGGCCCTGGAGACCGCGCAGCTCCACGCGACCGCGCAGGCCCACCTGGAGCGGGCCCGCGCCGCGCGCGAGCGCCTCGTCCGCGTGCAGGCCGCCGAGCGCGAGCGGCTCGCGGCCGACCTGCAGCGCAGCGCGCAGCGGCGGCTGCGCGCCCTGGAGACGATGCTGGAGGCGCTGGAGTCGTCGGCGGCCGAGCCGTCCGCCCGCGACCAGGCGGCCGGCTGCCGCCGCGAGCTCGCCGAGGCGGTGGCCGAGCTGGACGACCTGGCGCGGGGCGTGCACCCGGCGATCCTCGCCGACGCGGGCCTCGGCCCGGCGCTGGGGCTGGTCGCCGCGCGCTCGGCGGTGCCCGTCCGCCTCGACCTGCCCGACCGGCGGTTCCCGCCCGAGATCGAGTCAACGCTGTACTTCGCACTCTGCGAGGCGGTCACCAACGCCGTCAAGCACGCCCGCGCCGGGTCCATCGAGCTCAGCGTCCGGACGGGCCCGGACGGCGTCGTCGCCGAGGTCCGCGACGACGGCGCCGGCGGCGCCGCCCCCGTCACGGGCGGCGGCCTGTCCGGCCTCACCGACCGTGTCGGCGCCCTCCGCGGCCGCGTGGACATCGACAGCCCGGCCGGAGCCGGGACGAGGGTCACCATCACCCTCCCCGCCCCCGCCGGGTGACGCCGCCGTCCGCAGCGCGGCCGCCGCGGCGCCCGCGGACGCGGCGGAGACGCACGCGATGGCGAGCCAGGACGGCCACGCCAGGTGCTCCCCGAGCAGGACGAGCCCGGCGACCGCGCCCGCCGCGGGTTCCAGGCTCACCATCACCGCGACCACGCGCTCGGGCAGCCGGCGCAGCGCGGCCATATCGAGCGACCACGGCACGACGGCCGAGAGCAGGGCGACGCCGAGCCCGGCCACCAGCACGTGCGGGCGCGGCACGGCGTCTCCGGCGGTCGGCGCGAAGGGGAGGACGAGCAGCGCCGCGACGAGTACGGCCCAGGCCAGCGGCGCACCGCCGGCGGCGCTCGCTCCGGCGCGCTTGTTCAGCACGAGGTAGGCCGCCATGCACGCGCCGGAGCCCAGGGCGAGCGCCGCGCCCGCGAGCGGGACGGGGGATCCCAGCGGGTCGGAGAGCAGGAACACGCCCGTCCCGGCGAGCGCCGCCCACAGCAGGTCGGCCGGGCGCCGCGCCTTCGCCAGCGCGAGCGCCAGGGGGCCGAGGAACTGGAACGCCGAGGCGATCCCGACCGGCAGGCGGTCCATCGCCGGGTAGATGAGCTGCATCCCGGCGATGGCGGCGCCCAGGGCCGCGATCAGGCCGAGCGACTCGCGGCGGGGCGGCCGGGGACGCCAGATGAGCAGGAGGGCCAGCGCCGTGAACGCCAGGCGCAGCGCGACCACGCCCGCCGGGCCGGCCGCCGAGGACAACCCCTTCCCGCAGGCCATCCCCGCCTGCACCGACACCACGCTGCCGAGGACCAGCAGCGGGGCGGGGACCGTGGATCTGATCGTCATGCGGCCAGTCTGGGATCGGCCGACCATTCGGGTCCATCGAAAGATTTCGCACACTATCGTGTTGAATGGACACATGATCGACCCTCGACTGCAGACGCTCCGCGTCCTGCGCGAGCGCGGCACGGTGACCGCCGCCGCCGAGGCCCTGCACCTCACCCCCTCGACGGTGTCGCAGCAGCTCCGCCAGCTCGCGCGCGACCTCGGCGTCGACCTGCTGGAGGCGCAGGGCCGGCGGGTGCGGCTGACCGCGGCGGCGCACACGGTGCTGCGCCACGCCGACGTCCTGTACGCGCAGTGGGAGTGCGCCCGCGCGGACCTGGCCGACCACCGGGCGGGGATATCCGGGCAGGTGCGGTTCATCAGCGTGTCCAGCGCCCTGGCCGCGCTCGTGGCCCCGGCCGCCGCCCGGCTGCGCGCCGAGCACCCGTGCCTGGCCGTCCACATGAGCGAGAAGGACAGCGACGACGCCGCCCACCTGCTCCTCGCCCGGCACGCCGACATCGCCGTGGTCATCCCGAGCGAGCGGACGCCCGCGCCGGACGACGCGCGCTTCGGCCAGTGGCCGGTGCTCGACGAGCCGCAGGACCTGCTCGTCCCGGCGGGGCATCCGCTCGCCGCCGCCGGGACGGCCCGCCTCGCCGACGCGGCGGAGGAGTCCTGGATCGGCTCGCCGGACCGCTCCGACCAGCACCGGCTCCTGCTCGCCTCGTGCGCCGCCGGCGGCTACGCGCCCCATATCGCCCACGAGGCCAACGAGTGGTTCGCCGTCTCGGCGCTGGTCGCGCGCGGATTCGGCGTCGCCCTGATCCCCCGGCTGGCGCCGCTGCCGCCGGCGGACGAGGTCGTCCGCGTCCCGCTGCGGGGCGAGGTGGTGCCGAGGCGCCGCGTCATCGCCTGCGTCCGCCGCGGCAGCGAGGACCAGCCGCCCATCGCCCGCGCCCTCGAAGCGCTCCAGGACGCCGCCCGCGAACGCGCCTGACCGCCGCCCTCGCGCGTGGACGGGGGCGGGATCAGCCGATGTCGCGGCGGCGGAAGGCGGCCAGGCCCGCCGCCGCGACGGCCAGCGCGACGGCCGTCAGCGCGACGAGCGGCAGCGCGCTGAACGTGCCGCCCGGCACCTTCGGCGTGTGCGTGAACGGCGAGACGTCCAGGACGGCCTGGGGCAGGTCGAGCAGCGGCCCCACCTGGCCGAGGAGCAGGCAGACCGCCAGCACGCCCCAGCCCGCCTGCGTGAGGCGCGGCAGGAGGCCGAACAGCAGGACGGTCACCGCGGCGACGACCCACACCGAGGGCAGCTGCGCGAGCCCGGCGCCCAGCAGCCGGAGGAACTGCCCGCCCAGGTCGTCCGAGCGCAGGCCGTGCACGAACCCGATGGCGACGCCGGCCAGGGTGAGCAGGACGGCCGTGCCCGCGACCGTGACGGCGAGCTGGGCGAGGGCCCAGCGCACCCGTCCGACCGCGGTGGCGAGCACCGGCTCCAGCCGCTGCTCGGCCTCCTCGGCCCGCATCCTCAGCACGCCCTGCACCGCGTAGGTGGCGGCGAGCAGCGCCATCAGGCCCATGGCGGTGGCGAGGAACGCGTCCGTGATGTCCTGCTGCCCGCCCATCTCGCGGATGCTCTTCGCCGTCGAGTCGCTGTCGCCCACCAGGTCGCCCACGCCGTCCGCGACCCCGCCGATGGCCAGGCCGTACACCAGGAACCCGGCCGCCCAGCCGGTGAGGGCGCCGCGCTGGAGCCGCCACGACAGGGCGAGGGGGCTCCGCAGCGACGGCGCGGCCCGGTCCGGGCCGAGCGAGGGCGCCAGGATCCCGGCGCCCAGGTCGCGGCGCTCGGTCAGCGCGTACGCGGCGGCGGCCAGGACCACGAACGCGGCCAGGGGCAGCAGCAGGACGGCCCACTGCTCGTCCGCGCAGGGCCGCACCCGCTGCGCCCACCCGATCGGCGACAGCCACGACAGCCACCGCGCCGATCCGACGTCGGCCAGGCCGCGGACGAGGAAGGCCGTGCCGAGGACGGCGAACGCCAGCCCGTTGGCGAGCCGGGACGTCTCGGCGAGCTGCGCGGTGACCGCCGCGACCCCCGAGAACACCAGCCCGGCCCCGAGCAGGGACAGGCCGTAGGCGGCCGCCCCGGCCGCCGGGACCCCGAAGGCGATCATCACGGCGGCCGTCACGGCGGCGATGGCCGCCGCGGCCGTCCCGGCCACCAGCAGCGCGGCGGTCAGCGGCGCGCGGCGCCCGACGACGGCGGAGCCGACCAGTTCCAGCCGCCCGGTCTCCTCCTCGGCGCGCGTGTGGCGGACCACGAGCAGGACGCACATGATGGAGGTCAGCGCGGCGCCCGTCGCGCCGACCCGCCAGGCGCTGAGCCCGCCCACGGTGTGGTCGTTGAGGACCGGCCCGTACATCGCCTTCGCGGACGGGTTGTCGTTGATCCCGCGCGCGAACTTGGCGAGCGCCGCCGGAGAGTCGTAGGTGTTGTCGAAGCTGTAGACGGTGCTGGCGACCAGCGCGGTCAGCGCGTAGATCCAGGCCGGCACCATGATCCGGTCGCGGCGCAGCCCCATCTTCAGCAGCAGCCCGGTCCCGGCCAGCCGGTCGCCGCGCACGCCGGCCGGTGCCGCCGGCCGCAGGGTGGCCGTGGTCATGACGCCTCCGCGTCGGTGAGGTCGTCCTGGTAGTGGCGCAGGAACAGCTCTTCCAGGGTGGGCGGCCTGCTGGTCAGGCTCCGCACCCCGGCCCGGGTCAGCTGCCGCAGCGCCGTGTCGAGATGCGCGGTGTCGACCTCGAATCTGACCCTGTCGCCGTCCACTTGGAGGTCGTGGACGCCGGGTAGGGCGGCGATTCCGTCGGGTGGTGTGGCGAGTTCGGCGTTGATGGAGGTGCGGGTGAGGTGGCGTAGGTCGTTGAGTGTTCCGGTTTCGGCGGTGCGGCCTTTGCGGATGATGGTGATGCGGTCGCAGAGGGCTTCGACTTCGCTGAGGATGTGGCTGGACAGCAGGATGGTGCGTCCGTTGTGTTTTTCTTCGTGGATGGTTTCGCGGAAGGCCTCTTCCATGAGGGGGTCCAGGCCGGTGGTGGGTTCGTCGAGGATGAGGAGTTCGGCGTCGGAGGCGAGGGCGGCGATGAGGGCGACTTTTTGGCGGTTGCCTTTGGAGTAGGCGCGGCCTTTCTTTTTGGGGTCGAGGTCGAAGCGGTGCAGGAGTTGGGTGCGGCGGTCGGGGTCGGGGCGGTTGGTGGTGCCGTCTGTGGGGTTGCCGTGTAGGCGGGTGAGGAGGTCGATGACCTCGCCGCCGGTGAGGTTGGGCCAGAGGGTGACGTCGCCGGGGACGTAGGCCAGGCGGCGGTGCAGGGTGGTGGCGTGGTGCCAGGGGTCGCCGTCCAGGAGGCGGGTGGTGCCGGTGTCGGCGCGGATGAGGCCGAGCAGGATGCGGATGGTGGTGGATTTCCCGGCGCCGTTGGGGCCGAGGAAGCCGTGTACCTCGCCGGTCCGCACGGTCAGGTCCAGGCCGTCGAGCGCGCGCGTCCGGCCGAACGTCTTCACCAGGCCGGACACCGAGATGGCGGTTTGCATGCTTTGGAAACTACACTGACTTCATGAACTTGTGAAGATTATGAAGTCTGCAAAGCACATATATACTGGTCGTGAACGATCCGGCGAGGCGGTCGACCAGGGAGATGATGCGCGTGACGGAGGCGACGGAGTCCGAGCGGGACGCTGAGGGCGTTCAGCGGTTCATCGAGCGTTTCGCCTCCCAGATGGTGGACGCCGGGTGGCAGCGCATGCCCGCCCGCGTCTTCGCCGCGCTGATGTCCACCGACTCCGGCGCGCTCACGGCCGCCGAGCTGGCCGAGCGGCTCCAGGTGAGCCCCGCCGCGATCTCGGGGGCCGTCCGCCACCTGACGTCGGTGAGCATGGCCGTCCGCGAGCGCGACCCCGGCTCGCGGCGCGACATCTTCCGCGTCCGCGACGACGTGTGGCAGGACGCGATGTTCGGCCGCGACCGCATCCTCAACCTGTTCGAGGAGAGCCTCCACGAGGGCGCGGAGACGGTCGGCCCAGGCACCCCGGCGGGGCGGCGCCTCATCGAATCCGCGGATTTCTTCTCGTTCCTGCAGAAGGAGCTGAGCGCCATGATGGACCGCTGGCGCGTGCAGCGGGACGCCTTGCGGGCGGGCCACTCCGAGTCCTGACGTCCTCCGTCGGACCGCAGGTGGGACGCGTTTTGTGAAGCCGGCGGCGGTATGAGCGGCCCCACATGTACCACCCAAGTCACTGCAGCCACGGCGACTAGTGCGTATGGTTCATTCCATGCCTAACAGCGAAGAGCGCGACAATAGCGGCCCCGAGGAGACGGCCGCGACTCCCGACGCCGCGGTCGCCGAGGGCGGGGAGCGTCAGGACGCCGCGTCCGCGGCGCAGGAGAGCGAGCCCGATGCCGAGGGCCCGCAGGGCGGAGCGCCGGAGTCCGGCCCGTCCACGGAAACGGCGGTCGCCCGGCTGGGCGAGCCCGTCACGGTCTGGCCGTGCGCCAACTGCGGGCGCCCCGTCCCGCAGCCCAGGGGGGCCGTCCGCTCCGTCCGCTACTGCCAGGACAACGAGGGCGGCTGCGCCCGCGAGGCGCGCGAGCGCCGCGAGCGCGGCCGGGACGCGCCGGGCCTGACCGGCCAGGTCGCCTCCACGTGGGAGATGGTCGAGCGCCTGGAGAAGGCCGCCGACCTGCTCGCCGACTCGCTGGCCTCCGAGCTGAGCGTGGCCGGCGTCGAGCGGCGCGTCGCCGAGGTGCGGGCCGAGGCGTCCCGCGAACTCGCCATAGCGCAGAGCGAGCGCGACGCGTCCCAGCGCAAGGCAGAGGAGGCGTGGCACGAGGCGTCGACCGCCCGCAAGCGCGCCGAGGACTCCGAGCAGGAGGCGGGCCAGGCCCGCGAGGAGGCCAAGCTCGCCACCGCCAAGCGCGACGCCGCGCAGCAGGCGTGGGAGGAGGCCCACCAGATCGCGCAGCAGTCCATGAGCGCGAAGCTGGCCGCCGAGAGCGAGCGGGACCGCATCGCCGCCCGCGAGACCGAGCTGCTCGCCGCGCTGGAGGCCGCGCGCGCCGAGCTCGTCACCCTGCACGCCAAGCTCGCCGAGGCCGAGGGCGCCGTCGAGTCGCAGCGCGTCGAGGCCGCCGTCGCCCGGCAGGGCGCCGAGGACCTGCGCAACGCCATGCGCGACACCGAGGCGCAGCGGCAGCGCGCCATGCAGGCCGCCAGCAAGGCCGAGGCCGAGCGCACCGCCGCGCTGCGCACGCAGTCCGAGGCCGAGGCCGAGCTCGTCCGCGCCAACGCCCGCGCCGAGGAGGCCGCCAAGGAGCGCGACGCCGCCCAGGGGCAGGCCCAGGCCGCCCTCGCCGAGCGCGACGAGCTGAACAACAAGATCAACGACCAGTCGGTGCAGCTGCGGCAGCTGTCCCAGTCGGTCGCCGAGCAGCAGGCCGCGCTGACCGCCCTCGCCGAGGAGCGCGACGCCGCCCGCGCCGAGGCCGACCGGGCCCGCCGCCAGGTCGACCAGTTCACCCACAACACCCTGTCGTCCAACATCCCGCCCGGCGGACGGATGCAGGGCGGCGGCACCCCGGCGCCCCCGGCCGGGATCTCCCACAACGGGGGCCC
>NZ_SMKU01000360.1 GCF_004349215.1 Actinomadura rubrisoli
CCCCTCCCGCCCAGGGCTTCGGCGCGCTGCCCCGCACGGGCGCTCCCGTCCCCATGACGATGGGCGAGTTCATCGGACGGTCCTACGAGGCCCAGACGGGCGATGCCGCGTCGCTGACGGGCGTCCCGGTGCGGCTCACGGGCTTCGTGACGCCGCGCAAGGACGGGGGATGGCAGGTGACGCGGCTGAAGATGGCGTGCTGCGCGGGCGACGCGATCCCGTTCCCGGTGATCGTCCGCGGCCTGCCGAGGCCGCCCGCCGACACCTGGGTCCAGGTCGACGGCACGTGGCGGCCACCGGCGTCGGGCAAGGTCGAGACGGGCGTGCACGAGCTGCGCGGCAGCGCGGTGAGGCGCGTCGCCAAGCCCCGCAACCCCTACGAGTGACCCCTGACACGGGAACGGCGACAAACCGGACGAGACCGGATCAGATCTAACGAGACCGGATGAGATCCACCGGATGAGACCGGACGAGATCAGCCCGGACGAGCTCTGCCGGATGAGCGAACCAGCAGGAGCCCGCCGATCGGGACCTGCCGATGGGGCTCACGAGGAAGAACCCACCTGAAGGCAGCAGCGCCCGCCGGACAGCAGGCATGCCGAGCGGGCCTGCTGACAGGCGCTGGAACAGGTGTTGGAAAGGCGCGCGGCCGTCCGGGTCCGAGACGTTCCGGGTACCGGCGGACCGAGCGCGTGGTCAGCGGATCGGGTAGACCGATGGAACCAGCGGCGTCGGGCCGGTGCCACCCGGGAACGTCGGCGCGCCAGCGGGCGGCTCGATGAACGGGGACTCCGCGTATCCCGGCTCTCCGTACCCCGGCTCTCCGAACGGAGAGACCGCGGCCACCATGGGTCCCGTCGTCACGGCGGCCTGCGCCGTGGGCGGTGGTGGCTGTGCCGAGGGCGGCACGTGCGAGCCGTCGGCCCGGCGCGGCTCCGGGGACGGGGACGCCCGTTCCGCGCGCCGCTCGGCCAGGACGGCCATGAGCGCGCGGGCGGTGTCGGCGTCCATCCGGAGCAGGACGCTGGGCGTCCCGCCCTGGTCGACGAAGGGGGAGACCGAGGGGGCGGCTGCGAGCTGCGGTAGTGCCGCCCGGATCTCCTCTCGGAGATCCTGGGCCAGCCGCAGCGCCTGTCGGTCACTGTCGCTCAAGTGTGCGGTCATCGCGATCTCCGGGGAGTTCACGTGCGGGGGTCCGGGGCAATCCTGCTAGGAATAGCGTGCAGGTGCAAGGGCTGATGCACGTGCATTTCAAGAAAATCATCCCGTAACCCCGGACGTTCCCGCTCGTTGAGGATCACTCCATGCCGCGCTTGCCGGGCGTCCAGAACGGCTTGACCAGCACGGACTTGCGCGGCCAGCCCCGCTCGCGCATCAGGTGGGCGCGGACGGCCTGCACGGTGCGCGCCTCTCCGGCCACGTAGGCGACGCCCGGTTCGTCCGGAAGGTCGAGGCCGCGCATCGCGTCCACCAGCACCGCGGACGACGCGGCCGGCGCGTCCCCGCGATGGCACCAGGTCAGCTCCCCGGCGCGCGGAAGCGGCAGCCGGTCCTCGGGCCTGGCGGTCTCGATCACCCCGTGCACGGCCTCGTCCTCCCCGGCCGCGCGGAGCATGGCCCCGAACGGGACCGCCGCCGTCTCCTCCCCCGCGAAGAGGTGGTACGCGGCGGGCCGCAGGGCGAACGGCCCCTCGGGCTTTCCGAAGACGACCCCCTCGCCCGGACGGACGGTCCTGGCCCATCGCGCGCCCGGCCCGTCCCCCTCGTGGTCCATGACGCACAGCTCCATGACGCCGGAGGACGCGTCGTAGTCCCATACCGAGTAGGTCCGCAGCGCGTTCATGAAGGCGCCGCTCACCCACGTCCGGGCGGCGGTGATGTCCGCCACGTGGACGCGGACCTGCTGGCCGGGCGTCCAGTCGAGGCCGGGCACACCGCCGACGCGGATCCACCGCATCCGCCCTGGCGCGGGCCGGACGTCCTCGACGCGGCCCCGGACGAACATCAGGTCGAGCAACCTTCCCCGGACGCCCCGGGCGGGCGCGCTCTGTTCCACGGACACCGTCACCCCTCGCCTTGACACGACATATCTCGATTGACCGGACAACACGATATATCTCTACTTGCCGCGCTTCCAGGGAATCCGGCTATTCGGACGACCGGTCGCGCCCCGGCAGGCCCAGGGAGACCAGAAGCGCGGCGACGCACACGACGACCGCGACCACCCGGTAACCCGCGGACATCGCGTCGGTGAAGGCCCCGATGACCTGCGCGTGCACGGCCGCCCCACCGCCCATGGCGTCCACGGCCGACAGCGCCTCACCCGCCGAGTGCGCATGCCCTGCGAGAGCCTTGGGAAGCCCGTCCGCGAACTGGTCTGTAAGGATCGTCCCGAGGACGGCGACACCGAGCGCACTGCCGATCTCCCGCGCGGCACCGTTCAGCCCGGAGCCGAGCCCAGCGCGCGCGGACGGGAGCGACGCCATGACCCCGACCGACAGCGCCGGCGTGCACAGGCCCATGCCGAGCGACATCACGACCAGGGCCAGGGCGTAGAGCCAGTACGGCGTGGAGGCGTCCGCGAATGACAGCAGGCCGAGCCCGACGCCGAGCGTCAGCAGCCCCACGGCGACCACGGGCCGGGTCCCGAACCGCCGCGCCAGCCCGATGCTCCGCTTGGACATGATGACCATGCCGACGACGAGCGGCGCGATCGCGACGCCGGTGAGCAGCGGCGAGTAGCCCTTGGCGTACTGCAGGTACTGGGCGTTGACGAAGAACAGCGCGAACAGGCCGAAGAACGCCAGCCCCAGGCCCAGCACGCCGCTGCGGAGCCGGGCGATCGCGAACACGCGCGGGTCGAGCAGCGGGTGCGCGGCGCGCAGGGCGTGCGCGACGAAGGCGGCCAGCAGCACCACCGCGCAGGCGAACCCGCCGAGCACCTGCGCGGACGTCCAGCCGCGCCCGGGCCCCTCGATGATCCCGAACAGCAGCGCGAACAGGGCGGCCGTGAGCAGCCCGGCGCCCAGCAGGTCGAGGTCGGCGGGATGCCGCTCGCCGCGCGGGGCCAGCCGCGCGACCAGGGCCGCCAGGAGGGCGGCGAGAGGCGCGCCGGCCAGGAACAGGCCCTGCCAGGGCAGCCACTCCAGCACCGCTCCCCCGCCGAGGTTGCCGACGGCGCCCGCGATCCCGGTGGCGGCCGTCCACGTGGCGATGGCGGTGGCCCGTTTCGCGGGCTCGGTCGCCTGGAGGAGCAGCGACAGGGTCGCGGGCATGATCAGCGCCGCGGCGGCTCCCGTCACGAGCCGTCCTGCCAGCAGGACGGCGACGCTGGGCGCCGCGGCCGACACCAGGCATCCGGCGGCGAAGACCCCGAGCCCCGCCATCAGCGCGCCCTTGCGCCCGTACCGGTCGCCGAGCGCCCCGGCGGGAATCAGCAGGCAGCCGAACACCAGGACATAGGAGTCGACGATCCACAGCAGCTCCGTGGACGAGGGGCTCAGCGAGCTCGCCGACAGCTTGGGAATGGACAGGTTGATCGCGGCGACCATGGCCACCACCAGGACCACACAGGCCGACATCAGCGGCGTCATCCAGCGCGCGGGGGCGCGGCCGGAGTCCGGCGGCGCGGAGCCCTGGACTGCATCGATCGTCATGGGGATTTCCTCAGGAGTCGTTTCGGGGAGCGCACGTCGGCACGTCATGCCGCGTGGGCGGAAGGAACGGAGGGGGGATATCCGAGGCCGCGCGCCGCCTCCGTGCTCTCCAACGTAGGCTGGGCGTGACTTGCTTTCAAATGCATCTTTTGCAGATGAGGGGTGCGTTCGGTGCAATCCGGAATGGATCTGAACCTGCTCGTCGCGCTGGACGTCCTCCTGGACGAGGGCAGTGTCACGGGCGCGGCCGAGCGCCTGCACCTGTCCGGTCCCGCGATGAGCCGGACGCTCGGACGGATCCGCAAGGCACTGGGCGATCCCGTGCTCGTCCGTTCGGGCCGGAACATGGTGCCGACGCCGCGCGCGCTTGCCATACGCGCGGAGGTCCATGAGCTCGTAGAGCGCGCGCGGGCCTTGTTCTCCGCCGACGACCTGGACCCGTCCGAGCTGACCGGGAGCTTCACCCTCCAGGCCGAGGAGGGCACGGTCGCCGTCCTCGCCGGGCCCCTCCTGGAGCGCGTCGCACGCGAGGCACCAGAGCTGACCCTGCGGTTCCTCGGCGAGGGCCCGCGCGACACCCATCTCCTGCGGCGCGACACGGTCGACCTGGAGATCGGCGTCATCGACGAGCACCCGGAGACCAGGACCGAACCGCTCCTGGAGGACCGCTTCATCTCGGTGGTCCGGCCAGGGCACCCCCTGGCGGGCCGTCAGGTGACGCTGGACGAGTGGGCAGGCGCGATCCAGCTCGTCAACACCAGGCGCGGCCGTTTGTCCGGCCCCTTGGACGAGATTCTCGCCGACAGGGGCCGCTCACGGCGGCTGGCCGGGACGGTGCCGACTGTCAGCACCGTCCTGCTCATCGTCCAGGAGACCGACCTGATGGGCTTCGCCGCCGAACGGCTCCACCGCCGCCTGGTGGACCGCCTCGGCCTGGTCCAGGTACCGGTGCCGTTCGAACCGCCTCCCCTGCACCTGTCCATGGGATGGCACACCCGCTACGACGCCGACCCGGCCCACGCGTGGCTGCGGCGCTGCGTCCGCGAGGTGCTGGACGACATCGTCGATCCGCTAGAATCCCGTTCGGGAACGGAGGGCACATGATCGACGGCACCTGCGACCCTCGCTTCGCCGCGGTGCAGGAGGCGTTCGCCGACAACTTCGCCCTGCGGGGCGAACACGGCGCCGCGGTATGCGTCACCGTGGACGGCCGCACCGTCGTCGACCTGTGGGGCGGCACAGCGGCCCCTGACCGGCCCTGGACGCGCGACACGTTGGTGAACTTCTTCTCCGTCGGCAAGGGCCTCACCGCGCTCGTCACAGCCCGCCTCATGGCCGACGGACGTCTCGACGTGGACGCCCCCGTCAGCCGCTACTGGCCCGGCTTCGGCAAGGAGGAAGTGACCGTCCGGCACCTCCTGACCCACCAGGCCGGTCTCCCAGCCTTGCGCGACCGCCTCCCCCCGGGCGCGATGTTCGACCGTTCGGTGATGGCCAAGGCGCTGACCGAACAGGAACCCTGGTGGCGTCCAGGACACGGGCACGGTTACCACGTCAACACCTTCGGGTTCCTCATCGGCGAAGTCGTGCGCCGCGCCACCGGACACACCATCGGAACGCTGCTGCGCGAAGAAATATCCGGCCCCCTGGGCGCGGACGTGCACATCGGGCTTCCCGCCACCGAACACCACCGCGTGGCCGAATTCGCCTGGGACGAGCCCCCTCCCGAAGACGACCGTTCCATGGACCTATCCGGCTCCCAGCTCATGACCTACAACGCCTACTTCAACCCGGGCGGCCTATCGGGCATGGGCGTCATCAACACACGCGCCTGGCGTGAGGCGGAACTGCCGTCCACCAACGGGCACGGCACCGCCCGCGGCGTCGCCCGCGTCTACACGGCCCTCGCCGCCGGCGGACACCACATCATCGCCCCGGACATCCTCACGGCCGCGACCACCGAACAGGTCTCCGGACACGACCTGGTGCTCGGCCGCCCGTCCCGCTTCGGGCTCGGCTTCCAGCTCACCCAGCCAGAACGTCCGCTCGGCCCCAACCCCCGCTCGTTCGGCCACTTCGGCGCGGGCGGATCGCTGGGCTTCTGCGATCCTGACACAGGGATGGCCTTCGGCTACGTCATGAACGAGATGGGCCCGCGCTGGCAGAACCCCAGGAACCGGGCCCTGGTGGACGCGGTCTACGCCTGCCTCTGAAAGGCGATCAGCATGGTGGAAACCCTCAGCGTCCAGGCCCTCAACAGGGCCACGCTGGCACGCCAACTCCTCCTCGCACGCGAGGCGATCCCGGTCGCCGACGCCGTGGCACGGCTGTGCGGCATGCAGGCCCAGGAACCCAAACCGCCCTTCCTCGGCCTATGGACCCGCCTGGACGGCTTCCAGACGTCCTCCCTATACACGGCAATACACGACCGGTCACTCGTCCGGGCAACCATGATGCGCGCCACCCTCCACCTGATGACCGCCGCCGACTACACCGCGTTCCGCACGACGATGCAGCCGATGCTGAACAACGCGATGCGCGTCCTAGGCGACCGCGCGGACGGCCTCGATCTGAAGCAGATCGTCCCGGCCGCACGCGCACTGCTCGAAGAGAAACCCCGCACCTTCAACGAGGTGCGAACACTCCTGCAAGACCGGTTCCCGAACGTCAACGACCGAGCCTTGGGCTACACCGTGCGGATGTGCGTCCCGCTGGTGATGGTCCCGACGCAAGACCGATGGGCCTTCCCCCGCACCTCCGAGTTCACCTTGGCCGACACGTGGCTGGGCACCGCCCCCACGTCCCCCGCACTCGACGAACTGATCCTTCGCTACCTGGCAGCGTTCGGCCCGGCATCCCCCGCCGACGCCCAGACATGGTCGGGCCTGCCCGCGCTCGGCGAGGTCTTCGACCGCCTACGCCCCAGACTCCGCGTGTTCGCCGACGACAAGGGCCGCGAACTGTTCGACCTACCCGACGCCCCGCGTCCGGACGAAGACGTCCCGGCCCCCGCACGCTTCCTACCCGAATTCGACAACCTCGTCCTGGCCCACGCCGACCGCAGACGCATCATCGCCGACGCCCACCGCCCATCACTCACCACAAAGAACCTCCGCGTCCGCGCCGTCTTCCTCTGGGACGGCTTCGCACACGGCACCTGGGAACTCGAATACAAACGCAAGATCGCCACCCTCCGCCTCCACCCCTTCGAGCCCCTTTCTCCCTCCGCTCTAGACGCCCTCACCACCGAGGCCGAGTCCCTCCTGCACTTCACCGAACCCAACGCCAAACAAACCGCCGTAACCGTCACAGATATCCCCTAACCAAACCCCCACCCTGCAGCCTGAGTTCCCTCTCGCACCAAAAAGCACCGCCTTGTGTACGGCGACGGCGGAAACCCTGCGGAGTTCGACCACAACTCCAAGAAGAGCGCAACCCGACTGCTCAACGAGACCACGCAAGTTTGAGCACGATGCCGTCAAACGCCCGACCACCCTCTGGACGAAACGCTGGCCGCTCTCACCGCACCCCAGAGGCAGCGAAACGACTTCCCGCACGTGCCAAGCTCTGGGGTATCACAGGCATTGACACCACGAGGACATCTCGCCACGGCAAGCACAGGAGGCGCCGCAGAACGGAGCAGAGCACGACGAAGCAAGACCAGACGAAGAAGAACCATTCGACAGTGCGACCTAGACCCTCCCAGAACAAGGCGCACAGATCCTCCTTGAGGATCTCGCAGCAGCGCGCCCAGGAAGTCGCCAACCACACGCACTTGAAACCGCCCCGCCGCCAGGTGTACTGACCATGGACGTTGATGACGGCGACACGGCTTGATGGGCTCGAAATGAGCGAGGACCCTCCTGGCGAGGTGTGTCACCACAACACGTGCACATCTCGTCCTGGAGGCCCTCATGGTCCACGCTGACGCCAAACTCGCGCCCGCCGGGCGGTTAGAGCCGGCCCGGTGTGGCAGAGCAGAACTGGCCGTTACGGCGGGCGTAAGCGCTCACCGCATTCAGCACGACGCCGGGGCGCGCACGACGACGTCTTTGATGGCCTCTCCCCAACACACGTCCGAGACACCGAGACCGCGACATCGGCGATGACGAGATGGACCGCGAGGACCCCTAGACCTCGATCGGCTACACGTTCTCGGCACCGGCGACGATCACGTCCTTTGTGTTATGCGAGGAACGGATCCGTACCCCACAGAACACACCCGGCGGCCGCCCGACCCCACCACCCGGTTCCGTGATCTCCACGTCGGCCCACTCGTACGGACGACCCGCCGAGCGCATCAGGCGCGCGAGGACATGGCCCTCCGCTTCGACCTCAGTGGTCTCCGTCATCCCGTAGAGCTGGAAGACCGGGGCCTTAAAGGGGCCGAGCGCGCCCCACAGTCCCTCGGACGTCAGGCCGGACGTGCCGCCCGGAGCACCGAATAGCCACGTCCGGCCGCTCCCGGGATTTCGGCACAGCCAAGACGATGAACGCATTGGCGATCCGTCCGCGCCCGAAAGCGTCGACCAGCGCGACAGCAGTCGATACCGCAGACGAGCACCCTCCTGCAACCCGGCCATCCGCTAGCCCACCCCGAAGTCGGCGTCGTTAAGCGAGGCACCCGTGAGGACGCCGGACGTCCCGAACGTCTCTAGAGCAGGACCACAATGTCGCCGGACCAACCGGCAGAACCAGGGTCCCCCGCGAGCTACTCCTCACGCCCCTACCCAGCGAGAATGACCTGTCCAGGCAGTTCGGGCGTCCACGACCGTCAGCGACGGCCAAGGTGATCTCGGCCGACATCAGGCGCCACTTGACCGCCACCACGCCACCACCGAGCTTGGCCACGCCAGAGAGCAAATCGAAGAACTCGGCCGCGTTCCTACCGACGCACGCCACTCACGAGCCCCGCTCAGACGATCACCTACGCCACACTGCTGTACCGTTCGCCAAGCACCGCATAGCCGACCGTACGGCTGTCCCCCGATGACGGCGGACGCCATCCCTACCCCACAGGCGTGATCGCGGACGATGAGACACCGACGGATAGTCCACCCAGCCCACCGAATGACATTCGGTTCCGTGCCACCGCCCCTACCAACACAACCTCGCACAGGGGAGGCATCCGCCGCCGTTACGTGCTTCTATGACGCTGTGAGCGTGCATAACTTCGAATAGTGATCAATCCGAGACCTGTGCTGATTGAAAGATCCACCAAATCGGTTCAAGCTGTCTCCGACGTCTGGAATGACCCGCCCGTTCCTTCCGACCGACCGCCGACAGGACGCGACATGTTCGAGATCTGGGAGACGAGTGAGCCCGCGCGGCTCATCAGCGATGCGGGCAGCCTGAAGGTCGCACTCGAGAAGGTCGACACGATGTGCAGGCTCCGGCACGACCAGGCCGTCGCCCACGTCGGAGATGCCGGCGAGGGCTATCACTTCGAGATCAGGGACCACGACGGCAAGGCCCTGGCCCGCCTCAGCTACGTGCCCGACACCTCCCGGGCCTACCAAAGCGTCGTAGTCGAGGAAATGCGCGGCGACGACGCGCGCGGCACCGCGTAAGGCACAGCGAACTCCAAGCCGCCCAGCCAATTCCCTTAACGGGCCCAACAACAGTTCCCCAACCAAGATCACTTGGTGCCTCCTAGCCCGCACGCGTGCGGCGCCCTACTCGGTGAAGCGGCGACGTACCGTCTGACCGGACGCTCCGAACACCGGATGCAGGTGACGCCAGGTGCACCCGACGGCGGCCACGAACACGCTCGCCACCAGCCCCCGTTACCTTTTTCACGTCCCACCGACCGCTGGTTGGTGGGAGCCAGGTCACCCGGTCCGGCATGATTCAAGCCCCCTGTCGCAAGCATGATCCGGGGGGTGTTGTCACCGGGCCCGGGTGGCGT
>NZ_SMKU01000361.1 GCF_004349215.1 Actinomadura rubrisoli
GGGTCGCGGGCCGCCGTGGCGGCGGTGGTCCTGGCCACCGGGGCGTGCGGCGTCGCCGACGCGCGCGAAAGGTCCGTCACCGCGAAGGACACGCTGGTCATCGGCGTCAACACCGACCAGCCCGGGGTGGGCTCGCGCGTCAACGGCGTGTACGAGGGCTTCGACATCGACATCGCCAAGGAGGTCGCCGCGCGCCTCGGCGTCACCGGGGCGAAGGTCACGTTCCACGGGGTGTCCTCGGCGACCCGCGAGCCGATGCTGTCCGCCGGCGTGGTGGACCTGGTCGTCGCGAGCTACTCCGTCACACCCGAGCGCAAGGTGAAGGTGGCGTTCGCGGGCCCGTACTACGTGGCCCACCAGGACATCCTCGTCCGCGCGTCCGACGCCGGCATCAAGACCGTCCACGACCTGAAGGGCAAGCGGCTCTGCCGGGTCCCGGGCTCGCTGTCGTTCCCGCGCGTCCGCGACGAGCGGGGCGTCGCCGCGCTGCCGGTCGCCGCGAAGGGCTATGAGGACTGCCTCAACGCCCTCTCGGCGGGACGGCTGGACGCGGTGTCCACCGACGACCTGATCCTGGCCGGGCTCGCGGCGCGGGCGGCGCGGAGCGGCGGGAAGCTGAAGGTCGTGAACGCCCCCTTCTCGGACGAGCCGTACGGCATCGGCATCCGGAAGAGCGACGCGGACGGCTGCGAGGCGGTCAACAAGGCGATAACGGAGATGTACCAGGACGGCACGGCGCCGCGGCTGCTGAAGAAGTGGTTCGGCCCGGTCCACCTCAACGTCACCACCACCGTCCCGCAGTTCGAGGGCTGTGACTGACCGCACGGGCGCGGTCACGGGACGGATTCCGGTGGGCGGTTGGCACCGGGCGGCCACTGAGATCAGTCGGTTACGTAAGTTCCAGTCGGCGCGCGCGATCGTAAGTTATGGTCGCGATCAAAACCCGCAATCAGTGAGAAATCGGCCGCCTGAGGAGTGCCATGACGACGGTCATCCTGGTGGTGATGTGCGTCGTGGTCGGGGCGCTGGAGCTGTACGCCGGCAAGCAGAGCAGGGACCAGCAGAACGCGTTCACCCGGCGGATCGACGAGCTGAACGAGCAGGTGACCAAGCAGAACAACGTCCTGGTGACGGTCGGCGAGCAGCTCACCGCCGAGCTGTCGCGGGTCAAGCGCGACGTGCTGCCCGCCCTCGACACGCGGCTCCGGCAGAACACCGGCCAGGTCGAGGAGCTCGCCGGGCTCGTCCACCGGGCCGACGACTTCCTGCGGACGCAGGCCGGGCGGCTCCAGGACCTCGAACAGCAGCGCGTCACGCTCGCCGCGCTGCGCCGCAAGCTGACCGAGGTGGAGACGTCCGTGCGGGCGGCGACGAGCACCGGCGCCGCCGCCGTGGAGGGCAAGGTCGACACCGCGCTCGACCGCCTCGCCGACCTTGAGCGCGGCGGCGAGGAGATCCTGGAGCTCCAGCGCACCCTCACGCGGACGCTGGAGGACGTCGAGGACGTCGTCGCCGAGCTCCTCCAGTTCACCGAGGGCGAGCTGGACGACACCGTCACGGCCGCGCTGACCGGCCGCGCCCGCCCGCCCGCCGACGGCGCCGCCGTGACCGCCACGGGACGGCTGTGGACGCGCGACGGCCAGCTCCAGGACATCCTCACCGACATGTACGAGCGGTGCGTGCGCGCGAACCGGCTCAGCGTCCGCTTCCGCACGGCGGAGGGGGCGGACGGCCCGGCGCCGGACTCCCCCGAGCGGCGGCGCTACTTCCTCGGCGGGCAGGCGGCGGACGACCTCGCGGGCGCGTTCAGCGCGCTGCTCATCTCGACCGGCGCCGACCTGCCCCACAACGGCAACGGGCGGCGCGGCCTCGCCCGCGTCGAACCGGGCCTGCCGTCCGGCGTCGAGCCGCCGCGCCCGCCGGAGGACGAGGCGGCGCTCAAGGCCCTGCTGCGCACGCTGAACGAGAGCACCGGCGCGGTGGCGCAGATCGGCCCGCTCATGGCCGTCCGGACACGCGAGGAGCTGCTCTGCGCGGTCCTCACGGCGGGGCAGTCGCTGGAACTGGAGAGCGACGAGGTGTTCTGGGACCCGGCCACGGCCACCGTCCGGCTGCGGCACCTGCCGTCCCACCAGCTTTGGGACCTCACCGCGTGGGCCAGCACCCCGTAGAACCCGTCCTGTCGCCGTTCTAGGCGCTCTGTGCGGCGAGCCCATAGGCGCGTACGGTCCGATCCCCAGAAAACCCCAGGCGGACGTACAGCGGGCACCTGACGGAACGCGTCACCGGTTCCACCTCCGCGCAGAGCCCGAGCCCCGCCGCCCTGTCGAGGAACACCACGTTCTCCACGGCACGCGCACCACGGACCGCGTAAGGCACCGAATCGGCGTCGGCGGTGTCGAGGAGTTCCTCGAACGTCAGCTTGCGCGCGAACCGCATCAGCGCCCCCGCGTCCACGACGCGGCTGCCGATCGCCGCAGAGGGGCCCGCGACGACGATGCCGAAACTCGGGTTCTCCCGTCCCCGGACGTAGATCTCCCGGTCGGGTTCCAGGCCGCGGCGCCGCTCCGGCACCTGCACCCCGAACCCGGCGTCCCCGTTGAGGAACGCGGGTGGCCCGAAGCCCTTCCCGGCGCCCACCACGCGCACGGCGCCCGTCGGCGCCTCCCAACCCGGCAGGTACACGCCGAGCCCCCGGAGCAGCAGCCGCCAGACGGGTCGTCCGGTCACGTCCGGCGCGAACTCTCCTCGCGGCCCCCTCGCATCCGCATGACCACTCCGTGTTCCCTCCGGTGGCTCCCGCACGGTTCCCTCCGCCGGCTCCCGCACGCCGTCCATGATGAACATCATCAGCCGCCGATCCCCGGCGCACAAGGCCGATGCCGCGGCCCGTGCTGGACCGGCTCCATACCGCATAGGTCCCTGCGGCACCGCCGTCCGTTCGGCTAGGTTTGGACCCACCGGATCATGACGAGGACGCCGCCGTGAATCTGCAGGACATGATGGTGCAGCGCGACAGCTCGTCGCGGACCGTGGACAAGTATCTGATGGCCTACGAGGGACGCGTCATCGCGGTGCGCCGGCATCCCGCCGTCCTGATGCTCCCGGTGTCGATCGTGGTCGTCGGCCTCGTCGCCTGCGGCGCCGCCGGCGTCATCACCGGCGTGTTCTGGGTGTGGTGGGCGTGGGTGATCACCCTGGGCTACCTGGTCTGGAAGGTCCTCGCCTGGTCGATCGAGTTCTTCCTCGTCACCGAGCACCGCGTGATGCTGATCAGCGGCGTCCTCAACCGCAACGTCGCGATGATGCCGCTGGCGAAGGTCACCGACATCGCACTGGAGCGCTCCGTCGCCGGACGGATGCTCGGGTACGGCGAGTTCGTCATGGAGTCGGCCGGTCAGAAGCAGGCGCTCCGCAACGTCGGCTTCATGCCGTACCCGGAGCAGCTGTACCTGGAGGTCTCGTCCGTCATCTTCGGCACGATCGACGAGTCCCCGGACTGACCGGCGCCCAGAGCGCGCCCTTGTGCAGAGGGCCGAGCATGACGTCCGCACCGGAGCGGGCGGCTCCGACACCGACACGTCAGCGTGTGCACGTCAGCATGTCCACGTCAGCGGGGGGCGCGGAGGCTGCGACGCGCGGACACCAGGGCCACCACGACACCGACCGCGAAGATCAGCGTGCCCATCACGTTGACCTGCGGCGGCGTCCCGGTCCGCGTCGAGCCGTAGATCCACAGCGGGAACGTGACGGTGGCGCCGCCGGTGAAGTTCGTGATGACGAAGTCGTCGATGGACAGCACGAACGACAGCAGCGCCCCCGCGATCACTCCCGGCATGATCATCGGCAGGGTGACCAGCCGGAATCGCGTCCACGGCCCGGCGCCGAGGTCCTGCGCGGCCTCCTCCACCGCCGGGTCCAGGCCCACCACCCGGGCGCGGACGGTCACCGCCACGAACGCGATCGAGAACATCACGTGCGCGAGAAGGATCGTCAGGTAGCCGCGCGGCAGGTTGAACGTGACGAACATCGACAGCAGCGAGGCGCCCATCACGATCTCCGGGCAGGAGATCGCCATGAACAGCACGAGGTTCGTCGCGCCCTTGCCCCGGAACCGGTAGCGGCCGAGCGCCAGGCCCGCGAACGTCCCGATGACCGTGGTGATGAGCGTGCTCAGCAGCGCGATCGTCAGGGAGTTGACCACCGCCGTGGTGAGGTCGTCCTTGTCGAAAAGGTGCACGTACCACTTGAGGGTGAAGCCCTCCCAGCGGAAGTTCTGCTTGCTGTGGGTGTCGTTGAACCCGAACAGGATCATGATCGCGATGGGCAGGATCAGCCACGCGATCAGCAGCAGGGTGTAGACGTGCAGGACGGCGATCCGGCGGCGCCTCGGGTGCCCCCGCCGGGGCGCGGAGGGGCGGGACGGCGGCGGGGCCTTGCCCGGGGTGAGGACCGTCATGATCGCGCCGCCTCCAGAACGTCCTGGGTGCCGAGGGCCCGCGCGTAGGCGAAGATGCCGAGCAGCAGGATCGCCATCAGCACGAACGACAGCGCCGACGCCACCGGGTAGGCGCTGTTGTCGAAGTACTCCGCCTGGATCACGTTGCCGATCATGGTGTTGCGGGGACCGCCCAGCACCTCGGCGTTGACGTAGTCCGCCGAGACCGGCACGAACGTCATGATCACGCCGGCGAAGACGCCCGGCAGCGACAGCGGCAGGATGACCCGGACGAACGCCTGCGCGCGGCCCGCGTACAGATCGTAGGCCGCCTCCACCAGGCGCGGGTCGATCCGCTCCAGCGCCACGTAGATCGGCAGCACCATGAACGGCAGGAAGTTGTAGGAGAGCCCGGACACGACCGCGAACCCGGTGTCCAGGACGTGGAAGCCCGACGGCAGGATCCCGTGGTCGCGCAACGGGCCGAGAATGGGCCCGTTGTCGGTCAGCACCAGCTTCCACGAGACCGTCCGAAGCACGAACGACACGAAGTACGGCAGCAGGAGCAGGAACAGGTACGTCGACTTGTTGCGGCCGCCCCGGAAGGCGATCCAGTACGCAGCGGGGTACGCGAGCACAATGCAGACGATTGTGGCCAGCAGCCCGTACCAGAGCGACCTGACGAACTTGTCGCCGTAGGTGTCCAGGCCGTCGGTGTAGTTCTGCCAATGGAACGTCTGCCGGAACCCGTCGATGAGGTTGCCGGTCTGGAGCGACAGCGACACCATCAGCACCAGCGGGATCGCGAAGAACGCCAGCAGCCAGAGCCCGCTCGGCAGGATCAGCAGGTACGGCGTGAGCCACGCGCGCCCGCGCACCCGCGCGCCGCCCCGGTCGCTCGGCGAACGGCTCGACGGACCGCTCGGCGAACGGCTCGACGGACCGCTCGGCGAACGGCTCGGCGGACGGCTTGGCGGACCGCTCGACGGACCGCTCGGCGCGTGCCCCGCGGCCATCAGGACCCCTTGGCGATGGGCTCGAAGATCTTCTGGTACCGCGTCTCCTCCGCCTGGGAGAGCCGCCGGTAGTGCCGCAGCCGGGCCAGGTCGGTCTCGGACGGGAACACCAGCGGGCTGGTGCTCAGCCGGGTCAGGTCCTTCTTGTCCTCGCCGGTGGCCTTCGCCGCGTCCGCCGCGATGATCTGCTTCGTCCCCGGGACGGGCGTGATGTAGTTGACGAACTCCGTCAGCGGCGCGTTGTTGGCCGGGACGTACAGCCAGTCCATGAGGGTCAGCGCGTCCACCGGGTTCTGGGCGGTCCTCGGGATGCACATGTTGTCGGTCCAGAGGGTGCCGCCCTCCTTGGGCACCACGAACTTCACGTCCGGGCTCGTCAGGCTGTAGACGTCACCGGACCACGCCATCGTCATCCACACGTCGCCCTTGCTGACGGCGTCGACGTAGTCCTGGCTGTAGTACTTGCGGACGATCCCCTTGTCGCGCTGCTCGCGGAGCTTGGCGGCGGCCCGCTCCCAGTCGGCCGGGGTCGACTTCTCCGGGTCGATCCCGAGCAGGAACATCCCGAAGTTCCCGAGCTCCTGGGAGTCGCCCATCATGCCGACCTTCCCCTTGTACCCGGGGTCGAAGAGCTGGGCGATGCTGGTGATCTCGTCCTTGACGTACTTGGTGTTGTACGCGATGCCCGTGATGCCCGATTCGTACGGGATCGTGAAGGCGTTGCCCGGGTCGTAGGACGGGTTCTTGAACCCCGGCCCGGCGTTGGCCGCGAAGTTCTTCAGCCGCGCCAGGTCGAGCGGCGCCAGGTAGCCGAGCTGCCGGCACTTCTCCAGCTGGATGCCGTTCGTCATGACCATCAGGTCGAAGCCGATCGACTGGCCCGCCGCCAGCGGCGCCTGGATCTTGCCGAACCACGGCCCGGTCTCCTGGATGACCTCCTTGTAGGTCACCTTGGTGCCCGTGGCCTTCTCGAACGCCTTGATGGTCGCGTGGTCGTCCTGCATGTAGCCGGGCCAGTTCGCCCAGGACAGCTTCCCGGTCCGCGCCTTGCCCGCCCAGTACTTCTGCACGTCGGTCTGGCTGACCTTCGCCTTGCCGCCCTGCCCCTCCACGCCGCAGGCCGCCAGCGCGAGCCCGCCGCCCGCGACGCCCATCAGCCGCAGGAAGTCGCGCCGCGCCGGCACCGAACGCGGCCGCGTGAGTCCGCGCAGGAACGCGGGATCGATGTGGCTCACTGGGGGGCTCCTATGGCGTACGAGTGGCGCGGGTCCCACGACAGCCAGACGCCGTCGCCGCGCACGGCGATGTCGTCGGCGGACGCGGCGTTCTGCAGGAACACGACGACGTCGGCCCCGCCGCAGGTGAGGACGTTGTAGTTGGTCGAGGTGCCCAGGTAGACGACCTCTGTCACGGTCCCGCGGACGCCGCACACCTCGTCCCCGGGCCTGTCCGACCCGATCCCGATCTTCTCCGGACGCACGGTCAGCTCCAGCCGCTCCCCCACCGCGACCTCCAGCCCGTCCCGCACCGGCACCTCGATCCGCCCGTCCGCCCCGTAGGAGATCACCGCGCGGCCGGCCCCGACCTCGGCGACCTCCCCGTCCAGCAGGTTGGACGTCCCGATGAACCCGGCCACGAACCGCGTCGCCGGATGCTCGTAGATCTCCCGAGGCGTCCCGAGCTGCTCGATCAGGCCCTCGTTCATGACCGCGATGCGGTCGGACATGGTGAGCGCCTCGCCCTGGTCGTGCGTCACGTACACGAACGTGATGCCGACCTCCCGCTGGATCCGTTTCAGCTCGACCTGCATGGCCTGCCTCAACTTGAGGTCAAGCGCGCCGAGCGGCTCGTCCAGCAGAAGGGCGCGCGGACGGTTGACCAGCGCGCGCGCCAGCGCCACCCGCTGCTGCTGCCCACCGGACAACTCCGCAGGACGGCGCCGCTCCCGTCCCGTCAGATCGACGATCTCCAGCATCTCGCCGACCCGCGCCTTGATCTCGCCCTTGGGGACGCCGCGCCGGCGCAGGCCGAACGCGACGTTCTCGAAGACGCTCATATGCGGGAACAGGGCGTACGACTGGAACACCATGTTCACGTCGCGCCGGTTGGCGGGCACGCCCGTGACGCTCCGCCCGTGCAGGTAGACCTCGCCCGCCGTCGGCTCCTCGAAGCCGGCGATGACGCGCATGGTCGTGGTCTTGCCGCAGCCGGACGGGCCGAGCAGCGAGAAGAACTCCCCCTGCGCGATCGCCAGATCGACACCGCAGACCGCGGCGACCGTCTCGCCGTAGGCGTGGTAGTCCTTCTCCACCCCGGCGAGCTCGATGGCGGGAACTGCGCGCTCCGGGTCGTCGCGCGCCGGGGCGGACTGGGTCTCGGTCATGGCCGGGGTTCCTCCACGGCTCGGTCGCGGCGCGCACACCGCTGCTTGCAGGGACCCCCCGATGGTCAGACCGCCGGTCAGCCGCCGATGTAGTGCATGACGTGCTTGACCCGCGTGTAGTCCTCGATTCCGTACATCGACATGTCCTTGCCGTAGCCGGAGTGCTTGAAGCCACCGTGCGGCATCTCCGACACCAGCGGGATATGGGTGTTGACCCACACCGCGCCGAAATCCAGAGCCTTGGTCATGCGCATCGCCCGCCCGTGGTTCTGCGTCCACACACTGGCCGCCAGGCCGTACTTCACGCCGTTCGCCCATTCGACGGCCTGCTGCTCGTCCGCGAACTTCTGGACGGTGATGACCGGGCCGAACACCTCGTTCTGCACGATCTCGTCGTCCTGCCGGAGCCCCCCGACGACCGTCGGCGAGAAGAAGTAGCCACGGTCCCCGACCCGTTCGCCGCCGGTGAGAACCTGAGCGTGACCGGGCACCCGGTTGAGGAACCCTTGGACGCGCTCAAGCTGCCCAGAGTTGTTCACGGGACCGTAGTAGGCGTCCGCGTCGCTCGGAGGCCCGACCACGGTCCCCCTGGCGGCCTCGGTGAGCGCCGCGGTGAAATCGTCGTGCAGCCGGTCGGCCACCAGAACACGCGTGGCCGCCGTACAGTCCTGCCCGGCGTTGAAGTACCCGGCCTCGGCGATGCCCGACGCCGCCGCCTCCACGTCCGCGTCGTCGAAGACCACGACCGGAGCCTTGCCACCCAACTCCAGGTGGACGCGCTTGAGGTCCTTGGCCGCCGAGGCGGCCACCTCCATCCCCGCCCGCACGCTCCCGGTGATGGACACCATCTGCGGCGTCGGATGCTCCACGAGCGCACGTCCGGTGTCCCGGTCGCCGCACAGCACGTTGAACACGCCCGGCGGCAGGAACTCCGCCGCGATCTCGGCCAGCATCAAGGTGCTGACCGGCGTCGTCTCGGACGGCTTGAGCACCACCGTGTTGCCCGCCGCCAGCGCGGGCCCGATCTTCCAGACGGCCATCATCATGGGGTAGTTCCAGGGCGTCACCTGGGCGCAGACCCCGATCGGCTCTCGCCGGATGGAGGACGTGTGGTCGGCCATGTACTCGCCGGTGGCCTTGCCCTCCAGCACGCGGGACGCCCCCGCGAAGAACCGGAGGTTGTCCACCATCGGCGGCACCTCCTCGTCCAGGGTCATCTGGAGCGGCTTGCCCGTGTCGCGACTCTCCGCGGCGACCAGGTCCTGCGCGCGCGCCTCGACCGCATCGGCGAAACGCAGCATGGCGAGACTCCGCTCCCCCGGCGTCGCGTCGCGCCACGCGGGGAACGCGTCAGCGGCGGCGCGGAAGGCGGCGTCCACGTCCTCGGCGCCGGACACGGGCGCCTCCGCGTACGCCTCGCCGGTACTGGGGTCGACCACCTCCAGCGTCCGCCCGTCCTTAGCGTCCGCGTACTCGCCGCCGATAAAGTTGCGCAGCCTTTCGCCGCTCATCCTCGACCCTCCCTGGGCGCCGTCGCCCGATGTGTCGCTATTGGCCCGACCCTTACAGAGGTTCTCGGCCAATACAAGTGATTCCGTTGTTACGATCCAATTTCACGACTGATTCACTTGATCCCAACCCCGACCGCCCCCGATGCCGCAGCTAGGAGACCCACCATGACGGCCCAGCCGCCCGCCCACCG
>NZ_SMKU01000362.1 GCF_004349215.1 Actinomadura rubrisoli
GTTTGGGGGGCGGGGTTGGCCCTGGGGTGTCCTCGCCTCCTGCCCTTTACTGCGCTCTTGGGCGTTTTTACCCGTGCGGCGTTGGTAGCCTCGGCCTGCCACGCCCTCTGTGACATTCCTTGACCCTGGCGTGGCCGTTCACAGATGGAGGCTCTATGGACGTGGTGCTGACCCTCCTTGTGGGGACGGTCTCCCAGGCCGACGCCCTGCTGATGGAATCCCGGCAGGTGATCGGCCTGATCGCTGCGGTCCTGGCCGCCATGCTCGCCGCCCAGCTCGGCTGGCACGGCACCGACCGGCTCATTGCCTGGCGTCAGAGGCCCGATGAGGACTAGGCCGTCCTGCGAGCGTCCCTGGGGCGGGACTGACTAGCATGGTTTCGACGCGACTGGCGCAGGCAAGGTGGGGCACCACCGGGGAGCGAACTTCAGTCCGGACACCGCGCGCCTGGGTGGACGGGGCCTAAGCCGGGACCCGGTTCCGGATGTCCCGGCCTTACCAGCGCGGAGGAAACCGTATGACGGCACAGATTCTGGACGGCAAGGCCACCGCCGCGGAGATCCGGTCGAACCTTAAGAACCGTGTGGAAGTGCTCCGGGAGCGTGGTGTGTCCGTGGGGCTTGGGACGGTGCTGGTCGGGGACGACCCGGGCAGCCACTCCTACGTCAACATGAAGCACCGCGATTGCGCCGAGGTCGGGATCGAGAGCATCCGCCGTGATCTGCCCGCCGACGCCACGCAGGAGCAGGTGGAGCAGGCCGTCGCCGAGCTGAACGCCGACCCCGCCTGTACCGGCTACATCGTCCAATTGCCGCTGCCCAGGGGGTTGGACGAGCAGCGCGTGCTGGAGCGCATCGACCCCGCGAAGGACGCCGATGGGTTGCATCCGATGAGCCTCGGCCGACTCGTGCTCATGCAGCCGGGGCCGTTGCCGTGCACGCCGAAGGGGATCATCGAGCTGCTGCGCCGGTTCGACGTCCCGATCAAGGGCGCCGAGGTCACCGTCGTCGGGCGCGGGCTCACCGTGGGGCGTTCGCTCGGCCTGCTGCTGACCCGCCGCACCGAGAACGCGACCGTCACCCTCTGCCACACCGCCACCCGCGACCTTGCCGCGCACACCCGCAAGGCCGACATCGTCGTGGCCGCGGCGGGTGTCCCGGGCCTCGTCACGGCCGACATGGTGAAGCCGGGCGCCGCCGTCCTGGACGTCGGGGTGTCCCGGGTGGACGGCAAGCTCACCGGGGACGTCGCCGCGAACGTGCGAGACGTCGCCGGGTGGGTCGCGCCCAACCCCGGCGGGGTGGGCCCGATGACCCGCGCCATGCTCCTAGCCAACGTGGTCGAGGCCGCCGAACAGGCGCCAGCCCCCTGACCAAGCCCGACCCGGGCACTCGCACCCGCCCGCGCGAGACCGCGGCCCGAGCCGAGGTCCTGCACCGTCCGCACTGTGGCCGCCGTCGCCTGGGCCGCGGCCCGAGCCGAAGCTCCGCACCGCCCGCACGAGGGGCACGGCTCGAACCGAGTCCCTTCACCGCGCGCACGATGCCACAGCCCGAATGGAGGCCCTGCACCGCGCGCACGAGGGGCACGGCCCGAACCGAAGCCCCCAGCATCGTCACCTCAACCACTGCCCGAACCTCAGCCCCGCATCACCCGTACGAGGCCACCGTCACCTTGGCCACGGCCCCGGACCTCAGCGCCGCACTATCGTCACTTCGACCACTGCTTGAACCTCAGCTCCCAACAGCCGAAACGTTGCGATCGCGTGCGAAGCCCAGGTTCGAGCGAAGCAAGAACCTGATCGCGAAGCGAGCCGCCAGGCGAGACGAAGCGATGCCAGCGATCGCCGAGTTCCCGCCGAAGGAAGGCGCGCCAGCGCCGACCGCCAAGGGAACTCAAATAAACAGAGCGGTCGCCCTCGTGTTGCGCTGCCGGAGAGGGCGACCGCACGATCATTAGCTGGCCCGGCGGCCTGCGGTGCTCGGGGCCCGGCCCGGGCCCGTGACGTGGCCGGGAACGTGTCCCGGCGCACCTGGTCTGCGCGCCTCCGCAGGGCTCCTGACCCCGGTCGTCCGGCCGTCCATCGGCGGACGGCTCTGCTGGGGGACGTGCACCGGCGGCAGCGGACGTACGAGGCCCATCGCGATGACCTCGTTGGCGAGCCGCGTTCGCCGGTTGGCCCCTTCGGGGATCCGGAACTTCTGATAGAGGCGCAGCAGGTGCTGCTTCACCGCCGCCTCGGTCACCACGAGATCACTGGCGATCTCGCGGGCCGTGGCGGGGGCGACGAAGGCCTCGTCCGAGAGGGCGGGCCGGCAGAGCGAGGTCAGGACGTCGACCTCGCGGCGGGTCAGTTCGGGGGCGACGGCACGCCGCAGTTCGACGTCCGGATCGACCTCCTCCCGGGGGATGCCCCCCATGCGGCAGCGCGCCGTGCCGAAGCTCACGACGTCGCCGTCCTCCAAGACTCGGCGGGCGATCGGCCGGCCGTTGACTCGTGTTCCGTTACGGGACAGGCCCATGTCGACGACATACACGTACGGGCCCCGCCGAACGATCTCCGCGTGCAGACGGGACACACTCGGGTCGTCGAGGCGGATGTCGACTCCTCTCCCTCTCCCGACCGTCGTAACGTCGGGGCGCAGCGGCACCACCAGCCCGCTGTCCTCGATCCGCATGAACGGCCCCTCCACGGCAGTCCTCCCAGCTAGTTAGCGACCCCTGTCTGCCGGGTTACCCGGGCGCGTCACCGTCACACCCTCCTACTGGCGAGTAGGACCGATGGCACAAGGCATTTGGGGCTCATGGGCATCTCCCGTACCCCATCCGTCCCTGTCACTGGGTGTGCACCCCGCGTGTCCGGAAGTGGTCTCGATGCGCTTGAAGGGCCGGTCAGGCAATGGTCACCGTGCGGACGATGGACATCGTGCGGCGATGTCGTGCCGTCGCCGGATTGGGACTACCGTGAGGAGCCACGCAACCGTTCAGAGCCGGAGGGGTCACGCACCATGAGCACGGAGGTGCACCGGCGGAGGCGCAGGGCGCCGCGCGGCAGGAGCGCCGCACCGCACTGGCTCGGACGGCTGCCCTACCTCTTCGTGCTGAGCGGTGTCGCGGGCGGGCTCGCGCTGTGCGCCCTCGACCACTTCCGCAAGGGGTCCGGGCTCATGGCGGCGGCGCTGCTGCTCGGCGCGCTCGCGCGGCTGCTGCTGCCCGAGTCGCAGCTCGGCCTGCTCGCGGTACGCAGCCGTCCCGTCGACTGCTGGACGCTCGTGATCCTCGGCGAGGGGATCGCGTTCGTCGCGCTGAGCGTCCCGCCGACGGACAGGACCGGGCTCCTGCTCTCCGGCGCGTTCGGCGTGCTGATCGGGCTCGTGATCGTCGTGCGCGGCGTGACGCTGCTCGTCACCCGGCGCAGGGGCGGTCCGCCCAGGTAGCGGGCCTGCGGCCGGACGCACGCGAGGCCAGGTCTAGACCTCATGACCACCTCGGCTAGCCTTGCCAGTTGAGCCTTACAAGGACTGCTGGCCGGTGTAGGAAAGGGACAGCAACAGCATGCCCAAGATCAAAGTAGCGGCCCCGGTCGTCGAACTCGACGGCGACGAAATGACGCGGATCATCTGGAAATTCATCAAGGACCAGTTGATCCTGCCTTACCTCGATGTGGACCTGAAGTACTACGACCTGGGGATCGAGCACCGTGACGCCACGGATGACCAGGTCACGATCGACGCCGCCAACGCCATCAAGGAGCACGGCGTCGGTGTGAAGTGCGCCACCATCACCCCCGACGAGGCGCGCGTCGAAGAGTTCGGCCTCAAGAAGATGTGGCGTTCCCCCAATGGAACGATCCGCAACATCCTCGGCGGGGTGATCTTCCGTGAGCCCATCGTGGCCTCCAACATCCCGCGGCTGGTGCCGGGCTGGACGAAGCCGATCATCATCGGCCGCCACGCCCACGGCGACCAGTACAAGGCCACGGACTTCGTCGTCCCGGGGCCGGGCAAGGTGACGATCACCTACACGCCCGAGGACGGCTCCCAGCCGATGGAGTTCGAGATCGCGGACTTCCCGGGCGGCGGCGTCGCCATGGGGATGTACAACTACGACGCCTCCATCCGGGACTTCGCCCGGACGAGCATGCGGTACGCGCTCAACCGCGAGATGCCGCTGTACATGTCGACGAAGAACACCATCCTCAAGGCCTACGACGGCCGCTTCAAGGACCTCTTCCAGGAGATCTACGAGGCCGAGTTCAAGGCCGAGTTCGAGGCCAAGGGGCTCACCTACGAGCACCGGCTGATCGACGACATGGTGGCGGCCGCGCTCAAGTGGGAGGGCGGCTTCGTGTGGGCCGCCAAGAACTACGACGGCGACGTCCAATCCGACACCCTCGCCCAGGGGTTCGGCTCCCTCGGCCTCATGACCTCGGTGCTCATGACCCCCGACGGCAAGACCGTCGAGGCCGAGGCCGCGCACGGCACGGTGACCCGGCACTACCGGCAGCACCAGCAGGGCAAGCCGACGTCGACGAACCCGATCGCGTCGATCTTCGCCTGGACGCGCGGCCTGGAGCACCGGGGCAAGCTCGACAACAACTCCGAGCTGATCGGCTTCGCGCGCGCCCTCGAAGAGGTCTGCGTCGAGACGGTCGAGGCCGGTCAGATGACCAAGGACCTCGCCCTGCTCGTCGGCGCCTCGACGCCTTGGCTGACCACGCAGGAATTTTTGGAGGCCCTCGACATGAACCTCCAGAAGAAGATGAACGGATAGTATTCGACCGAACGCCCCGCGTTAAGGCGGGGATGGTCCCGCCTGGGTGGTCAACCAGGGGGTCTCCTTTCCGTGCTCCCCGCGCATACGGGGGTGACTTGGTCGGCCCCGCTGTCGCGGGGATGAGTACGCCGAAGGCCGTCCCGGAAACCTCGGGGCGGCCTTCGGCGTTCCGGGACATGCCAGTCGGCGTACCTGCCGGACGGGAGCCCGGGGGTGCGCGATAGCCTGAGCCCGGTGAAATATCTCGACGGCGAGAGAAAACGCGCGGCGGCGCGTCTCTCGGGCGGTCGGGTTCCAAGGATGGCCGCCTGAGCCCCGTCAGGTCACAGCAGGAGAAGAAGGCAATGACGCGCACCCCAGTCACCGTCACCATCACCGGCGCCGCGGGCCAGATCGGCTACGCGCTGCTGTTCCGCATCGCGTCCGGCCAGCTGCTCGGCGCGGACGTCCCCGTCCGCCTGCGGCTGCTGGAGATTCCGCAGGCGGTGAAGGCCGCCGAGGGTACCGCCATGGAGCTGGACGACTGCGCGTTCCCGCTGGTGTCCGGCATCGACATCCTCGACGACGCCGCCAAGGCGTTCGAGGGCGCGAACGTCGCGCTGCTGGTCGGCGCCCGGCCCCGGACGAAGGGCATGGAGCGCGGCGACCTGCTGGAGGCCAACGGCGGCATCTTCAAGCCGCAGGGCGAGGCGATCAACGCCGGCGCCGCCGACGACATCAAGGTGCTGGTCGTGGGCAACCCCGCCAACACCAACGCCCTGATCGCCCAGTCGCACGCGCCGGACGTCCCGGCCGAGCGGTTCACCGCCATGACCCGCCTCGACCACAACCGCGCGCTGGCGCAGCTGTCGAAGAAGGCGGGCGTGTCGGTCGCCGACCTCCGCAGGCTGACGATCTGGGGCAACCACTCGGCGACCCAGTACCCGGACATCTTCCACGCCGAGATCGCGGGCAAGAACGCCGCCGAGACGGTGAACGACCAGGGCTGGCTGGAGAACGACTTCATCCCGACCGTCGCCAAGCGCGGCGCCGCGATCATCGAGGCGCGGGGCGCGTCGTCGGCCGCGTCCGCCGCGTCCGCCGCGATCGACCACGTGCACACGTGGGTGAACGGCACCGCCGAGGGCGACTGGACCTCGATGGCCGTCGTGTCGGACGGCTCGTACGGCGTCCCCGAGGGCTTGATCTCGTCCTTCCCCGTCACCACGAAGGACGGGAAGTGGGAGATCGTCCAGGGGCTGGAGATCAACGACTTCTCGCGCGCCCGCATCGACGCCTCCGTCCGCGAGTTGGCGGAAGAGCGCGACGCCGTCCGCAAGCTCGGTCTTATCTGACACGAGAGTCCACGACGAGCCCTGGGCCTGGAGGTCTGGGGCTCGTCTTCGTGGTGGCGCTAGCGGGTGCGGTGGGCGCCTGGGGAGGGGCGGGCTTCTAGGAAGTTCGGGGGTGTCCAGCCTCGGGCGGCGTAGGCGGTCGTGATCGCGTCGCGGACGCGCGGGGCCCGGTCGGTGGCGGTGAGGACGATCACGGAGCCGCCGAAGCCGCCGCCGATCATGCGGCCGCCGCGCGCGCCGGCGCGGAGCGCGGCGTCGACCGCCGCGTCGGCCTCGGGCCAGGAGATCTCGAACTGGTCCCGCAGGGACAGGTGGGAGGCGTTCAGCATCGCGCCCAGCTCGGCCGGCGCCCCGGCGCGCAGGAGGCCGGCGGCGGCCTCGACGCGGTGGTTCTCGGTGACGACATGCTGGACGCGGCGGCGCAGCACCGGGTCGCGCAGCGAGCCGAGGGCCCCGGCCAGGTCCTTGACGTCGCGGAGGGCGGCGACGCCGAGCAGCGACGCGGCCCGCTCGCACTCGGCGCGGCGCCGTCCGTACTCGCCGCCCGTCAGGGTGTGGCCCGCGCGCGTGTCGACGGCCAGCAGGGTCAGCCCGGCCTCGGCGGGCGCGAACGGGACCTGCGTGGACAGGCCGCTGCGGCAGTCGAGCAGGAGCGCGTGCCCGGCCGTGCACAGCAGCGACGCGGACTGGTCCATCGGCCCGCACGGCATGCCGGCCTGCTCGTTCTCGGCGCGCTGCGCCAGCCGGGCCAGCGCGGGCCGCTCGATCTCGACCCCGTGCAGGTCGCAGAGGGCGAGGGCGGTGGCGCACTCCAGCGCGGCCGACGACGACAGCCCGGCGCCCTGCGGCAGGTCGGAGTCGATCAGCAGGGACGCGCCGCCCGTCCCGTGCTCGCGCAGGACGCGGGCCACGCCGACGGGGTAGGCGGCCCACGCCCGGTCGGACGGCCGGCCCTCGGCCGCGACCGGGCCGCCCGCGACGGGCGCGGTGACGAGCGTCCCGCCGGTCTGGAGGGAGCGGACCTCGATCACGCCGTCGTCGCGGCGGGACCCGGCCACCGACACGCCTTGCGGCAGCGCGAACGGCAGTACGAGGCCGTCGTTGTAGTCGGTGTGCTCGCCTATCAGGTTGATGCGGCCCGGGGCGTGCCAGACGCCCTCGGGCGCCCGCTGGAACGCCTCGGCGAACGCGGAGGCGAGCGCGCCGGAATCGAGCCCGGTCGCGGACCCGGCGGGCCGGGTCATCGGGAGCGGAGGAAGGTCCAGGCGTCTTCGACCATCGCGCGCAGGTCACGCTCGGGCTTCCAGCCCAGCTGCGACTGGATCTTCTCCGAGGACGCCACCAGGACCGCGGGGTCGCCGGCGCGGCGCGGGCTCACCACGGCGGGGATCTCGCGCCCGGTCACCTCGCGGCAGACGTCGATGACCTCGCGGACGGAGTTGCCGGTGCCGCTGCCCAGGTTGAAGATCTGGTGGGAGCCGGGCGCGCACGCCTCCAGCGCCAGCAGGTGCGCCCTGCCGAGGTCGATCACGTGGATGTAGTCGCGCACGCAGGTGCCGTCGGGCGTCGGGTAGTCCTCGCCGAACAGGCTGACGGACTCCCGCTCGCCCTGCGCGACCTTCAGCACGTTCGGGATCAGGTGGGTCTCGACGGCGTGCCGCTCGCCCTGCCTGCCGTAGGCGCCGGCGACGTTGAAGTAGCGCAGCGAGACGCCGCCGACGCCGTGCAGCCGGGCGTACTCGGCGAGCGTCGTGTCGATCGCCAGCTTGGACGCGCCGTACGGGTTGGTCGGACGGGTCGGGTCGGTCTCCAGGATCGGCGTGGACTCCGGCTCCCCGTACGTCGCGGCCGTCGAGGAGAACACGATCCGCGGGACGCCCGCGACGCGCATGGCCTCCAGCAGGACCAGGGACTCGCCGAGGTTCTTCTCCCAGTACAGGCCGGGCTTCTCGACGGACTCGCCGACGAGGGACTTGGCCGCGAAGTGCAGGACCGCGTCGAACCCGGCGCCGCCCAGCACCTCCGCCGCCGTCTCGCGGAGCGTTCCCCGCACGAGCCGGGCGCCCTCCGGCACGGCGTCCTCGTGCCCGGTGGACAGGTCGTCCAGCACGACGACCTCGTGTCCCGCCTCCAGCAGCAGGGCGGAGACGACGCTGCCGATGTAGCCGGCGCCTCCGGTGACGAGCAGCTTCACGAATGAACCTCCATGGCGGTGTGGCGGGGAACCGGGCGGGCGGGTTCCGTCCAGGCTATCCGGAACCCCGAACGGGGAAGGTTCAACGCATGGATCGGACGCCGCGTGTGGAGCAGCCGCCGTCCCGGCCGCCGGGGCGCCTCGCCCGGCCGCTGGTGTGGCTGCTGTCGAGATCGACCGATCTGGTCGTGCGGCTGGCGGGCGGCGACCCGCGCGCCCTGCGCGAGGAGCTCACGGCGGAGCGGATGCGGGCGCTGGTCGCGGAGAACACCCAGCTCACCGCGGACGAGCGGGCGCTGATCGGGGAGGTGTTCGCGGCGGGGGAGCGGCCCCTGCGGGAGGTGCTGGTGCCGCGCACCGAGGTCGAGTTCCTGGACGCGGCGCTCCCGCTGCACGCGGCGGCGCGCATCGCGGCGGGCAGCCCGCACTCGCGGTTCCCGGTCTGCCGCGACTCCCACGACGAGGTGATCGGGTTCGTCCACATCCGCGACCTGCTGGTGCCGAACGGCCCGGACGGGGACCGGCCGGTCGGGCGGCTGGTGCGGCCGGTGAAGTTCCTGCCGTCCACGAAACGGGTGCTGCCGGTGCTGTCGGAGATGCGCCGCGAGGGCTGCCACCTGGCGATCGTCATGGACGAGTACGGCGGCGTCGCGGGGATCGTCACGCTGGAGGACCTCGTGGAGGAACTGATCGGCGACATTCGCGATGAATATGATGTGCAGGACGCGCAGGCGCGGCGCCTGCACGGCGGCGTGGTCGAGGTGGACGGTCTGCTCAACCTGGACGACTTCGCCGCCGAGACCGGGATCCGGCTGCCCGCCGGGCCCTACGAGACGGTCGCCGGCCACATCATGGCGGTCCTCGGCCGCGTGCCCGCCGAGGGCGACTCGGTGCGGGCGGCGGGCCGCGATCTCGCGGTGGCCCGGATGGACGGCCGTCGGGTCGCGCGCGTGCGCGTCACGCCGCGGGCGACGCCGCCGGTCATGCCGGTGGTGCCCGCGCCGCCGCCCGCGGCCCCGCGGGCGGTCACACCGCACGAGGCGCCGGCCCCGAACGGGTCCGGCCCGAACACCCCCGCCTTCGGGGGCGCCGCGAGGGACGGAGGTCCGGCCGAGATGAGCGAGACGCTTCCCGGCGGCACCCTGGCCGGCGACGGCGCCTCCGGCGACACCTGAGAGAATCGGTCCGTGCACATGCCCGAAGCGTCCAGCCCCACCTCCGGCCC
>NZ_SMKU01000363.1 GCF_004349215.1 Actinomadura rubrisoli
GATCTGCCCCAACCCCAGCCCGTCGCCTATGGTCTGACGGCCCCTGGCCAATACCCCGCAGCCTGAGCCAACCGACCAGCGCCGCACGGGCGGGTCTGGCCCCCGGCTAGGCGCTCGTCGGTTGGTCTGTCCTGTGGTCAGTGCCTGCGGCCTGGGGCAGTCGGTCAGTGCCGCACGGGCGGGTCTGGCCTCCGGGCAGGGGTTTGTCGGCTGGTCCGTCCCGTGGTCAGTGGCCCGCGGCCTGGGGCAGCCGGTCAGTGCCGCACGGGCGGGTCTGGCCTCCGGGCAGGGGTTTGTCGGCTGGTCCGTCCCCTGGGCAGTGGGTCGCAGACCCGGCCGACCTGGTGGTGCCGTGTGGGCCGTTCCGGCCGCAGCTTGTTCTTGCGGCTGTTCCGGCCTCAGCCAGCGCCCCCGTTGTTGTTCCGGTCCCCTCAAGGCCGCGTGGGCTGCCTCTGACTCTTGCCGGTGCTCTGTGGGCCGTCCCGATCCCAGCCTTTGTTCTGTGGGCTGACCGGCCCGCGTTAGTGCCACGCGGACTGGGCCGCCCCCGAATGCGGTGCGGGCTGGCCTTGTCCCGGCTAGTTGCCGGGGGCTGATTCGTTCCCGTCCGGTGGCCTGTGAGGCTGACCCGAGCCGCTAGTGCCGCGCACTGACCTCGCCCCGCCGGTGCCGCGCGGGGCTGACCCGCCTTCGGTCAGTGGCTCGCAGGCTGAGTCGCCCCGCCGTGCTGCGCGGGTTGATTCGGTCCCGCCAGCCGCAGGCTGGTCGGGTGTGGGCTGGTGCCGGGGGCTTTACTGGCCCGGGCCTGTGGGTCTGGTGATCCATTTCCTCGTCCCGTGGTTCGAGGATGGCCTGACCCCGCTGGTGCCGCGCCGCCATTGGGTAGTGGCTCGCAGATTGGTCGACCCGCCGACGTTGCTTGGGGCTGATGCGGCCTCTCACCGAGGGCTGCGGAGGGGTTACTTGCAGGGGTTTTGTTGTCCGGCCTTTACTCCTCCGGCGATGTTGAGGGCGGGTTGGGTGAGGTGGGCGCCGTTCTTGCCGATGACGAGGCGCACGCCGTCTCGCGGGGCGTTGGCGTCCGCTGACAGGAGCGCGTCGGGGACGATCCGGGCCAGCGCGGACGCCTGTGACTCGACGGATGGGCTGTAGACGATGCGGCTCTCGGGTGCGGCGGGGCCCTTTTCGGCCTTCTTCGCCACGTCGAAGCCGCGGCGGGCGAGCCGTGTCATGACGCGGGCGATGAGCTTGTCGTCGCCACCTGCGTTGACCACGGTCACCTTGACCTTGCCGGGGGCGGGCAGCTTTTGCTCGGGCTTCTGCGGCGCGGCCGGCTCGGCGGGCAGGTCGTTGTCGTGCTGGATGGCCTCGAACAGCGGCTTCGCCCTTTGCTGGTTCCACTGGACGCGGTTCGGGTCGGGCGCGTAGCCCTCGACCGGCACCGTTACGAACCGGACCTGTCCGGCGCTCATCCCCTTGAGGCCGTCCGCCAGCTTCTTCATCGTCGACAGGTCGAGCTCGTCGTCGGTCGTCATCGACTTCGTCGCGGCCTTGAGGAACTTGTAGGTCTTGGCCGGGTCGGACAGGACGGAGCCGCTGGTGGCCTTGTCGACCACCGATGCCATGAACTTCTGCTGGCGCTCGATGCGTTCGAGGTCGGAGCCGTCGCCGAGCGAGTAGCGCGCCCGCACGTATCCGAGGGCCTGCTCGCCCTTCACGGTCTGCTTGCCGGCCTTCAGGCTCAGCTCGGCGCGCGGGTCGTTGACGGGCTTCTCGACGCAGATCTCCACGCCGCCCAGAGCGTCCACCATTCGCTTGAAGCCGGAGAAATCGATCTGGACGAAGTGGTCGATGTGGATGCCGGTCAGCGACTCCAGCGTCTTCCACGTGCAGGTCGGACCGGCGTAGGCGAACGCGGCGTTCAGCATCCCGAACTGTGCCGGGACGGTTCCGCCCTTCTCCTTCTTGCACTCGGGGATCTTCACCATCGAGTCGCGCGGGAAGCTGATACCGACCGCCTGGTCGCGGTTCGGGGACAGGTGCAGCAGGATCGCGGTGTCGGAGCGCGCGCCGGTCATCTCGGCGCCGTACCGGGCGTTGTCGCCCTCTCGCGTGTCGGACCCAAGGAGCAGGACGTTGAGGCTCTTGTTGAGCTTCTTGGGCCGGTTGGAGCCGAGCTGCCCGCCGACGTGCTTCTGGTCGATGCCGCCGACCAGGTCGTAGTAGAGCCCCACCGCCCCGGCGCCGGCGAGGAGCATCACGGTGGCCACACCGAGCGCGGTCCGCCGCACGATCTTCTGCTTGCGCGTCCGCCGCCTGTGTCTGCCGCCCTCGTCCGCCGGTGTGGAGGTGGCCGCGTCCTCTGTGGTGGTGAGATCGGACGAGTTCTCCGCAGAGGTGGGGGCCAGAGCGTCGTCTTCGACGGCGGAGGTTTCCGCGGTGCCCTTCTCGCTGGCCGTGTCCGGGGCGGGGGCGGCCGGGTTCTCCGGAGCGGCGGAGGAGGCCGTGGGGTCGTTGGCGGCGGCGTCCCCCGCGAGGTCTTCGCGGTCGGCGTCTTTGTCGCTCATCCGGTCCCGTCTCGGGCGGGCCCTGTCCAGGGCGCATGGCTTTGAGTGGTTTGTCAGTTTACGAAGGGCCAGCGGGGGTGCGGGCTGTGCACCCCTTCGTTGGATGCGCGACGGCGCCGATCTGTTGACAAGGGCTTCGAAATCATGGCTTGTCCCCATGGTGGGGCGGTGTCGAGTCTGGGGCTTCCGTAGCGCGAACGGCGAGGGACGTGGCGAGGATGGCGGCGACGATCGGCGGCCGGGGCATGGCGCTCACCCTTCGATGGGGACGGACGTTGCGGGACGTGGGCCGTGACGAACTGCACGTCGATGGCTTTCACGTTTTCAGGGGACGGCGAGGGGCTAGGAAAGCGAGCCGGGTCGGGCGCTGGCGAGGTGGGGGACGTTGTCGTCGCTCACGGTCGTGTATCGCTTGAGGTTCACCGGGGCGGTCAGGGGGCCGAGACCGCGGTTGCCGTTGAGGTCGTGGGGATCGGGTCGTTGCTCGGCGTCGGAAGGCATGTGCGGGGTGAGCGTCGCCGGTTTGCCGCTCGCCTTCAGGGCCGTGATCGCGATGCCGGCCTTGGCGATGGGAGCGTCCCTTCGTCACTGGGGCGGTGGGGTGGCTGGAGACCGGCTTCCGCAGGGCGCCCTGGAGACCGCCGGACGAGGGGGAGTCGTCGCCGAATGCCCTGCAGCTGGGCGGCCCGGTGGTCGGGAGCGGTGTCGCGGTCGCCGCGCGATGTGTCGAGCGCATGAGTGATCCTTCCGATTTGTCGCATATGCAAATATCGACTCTCGTGGCATCATGGCCTACGAGAGCACCTTTACGTGTGCGAATGAGAATCTAGCATTTGCAAATGCGAATCGTCAAGGGGTTGGCGTGGTCGAGTTGAGCGCGGTTCCTGCCGGAGGGCGCCGAGGAGCGGCGCGGTGCGGGGAGGTGGCGGTTTGAGCGTCGCTGAGGGCACCGTCGTCCGGAACCGCGCGCTGCAGACCGAGTGGTACGGGGAGCCGCTCGGCGATCGTGTGCGCCGTCTCCTCGATCGTCTCGGGCTCTCGCAGTCCGGGCTGGCGAACGTGCTGGGGCTGTCCGCGCCGATGCTCTCCCAGCTCATGTCGGGGCAGCGCGCGAAGATCAGCAATCCGGCCGTCCTGCATCGTCTGCTCGCCGTCGAGGAGTTCGCCGCCGATCCCGCGTTCGACGGGTTGACGGCCGCCGGGGTCAAGGAGCGCCTGCGGGAGATCAGCGCCGAGTCGGCGGCGGCCACCACGGGTCTGCGCGCGGCCACGTCCGACCGCGTTGCGGCAGGGCGCGCGCGGCGCGACCGGGCTCCGGACGGGCGGATGGAGGACGACAGGCGCGTCGCCTCCGAGTCGGCCGCGCGCCTCGTCCAGGCCCTGCTGCGCGAGGTCGCCTCGGCCGCCGAGATCGACGACGCGGCCGCGCTGATCGACGAGCGGTTCCCCGAGTTGGCCGAGTTGCTGCGGGTGTACGGCAACGGCCGGACGAGCGAGGCCGAGGCCCACTTCGCCCGGACCATTGGCGCCTACCTGGCCGCGCCATCCGTCCAGCCCCCTCCGGTCGAATAGCCCCGCCGTTCGAACGTCTCCCTCAGGCGCCCGGCGCGTGTGTGCGGCTCGGCGTGTCTGGAAATCTGTGTGCCCAGAAATCGCGCGTCCGGAATCCGGTCGTCTCTATTCACCGGACGCGGCGCTGGCGTGCGCCTCTACGGCCGGACGCGCTCGGGCGCCCTGGACGCACGCGGACGGCTCCCTGAGGTGGCCGGTTGGTCATGCCGTTGCGCGCTCGTCTCGATTCCGCTGGGCCATAACAACTGGTTATGGGAGCCGGACGGTGTCATCGGTGGTTTACGGCGCTAAAGTCTGTGGTCAGGGTCACATGCGGGTCTGCCTGTTATGTGTGTCACAGTGCCTGGCCGGTGGCGTATGGTCGCTTCGCTGGAAGCGCACACGAGGCGTCACCGCCCGCATGCGGCAGGTCTGGCCGAGGCGCGACGGCCGCATGGGTGCGCTCAGACCGTGGTACGGGGACACGACGACCCGAGCTCAGGAGAGCGAACGATGAGCACTGTGGAGGCGCCGTCCAAAACGCGCGCCCAGATCAAGGAACGTACGCTCCGCAAGGACAACTGGCGCCTCTATCCCATCACCACGTTCGTGATCTTCACGGCGTGGGTGGTGTACGCGACCGTCCGAGCGTTCTGGGGCTCCGCCTTCTATGTTCCGGAGTACCACTACCTGACGCCGTTCTACTCGCCGTGCTTCAACGAGATCTGCAACAACGTCACGGTGGACGGTCACACGGGCGACGCGGGGGAGTTCGGCACGTTCCTCCCGTCCGGCACCAGGGGATGGATCCCGTTCGCGGCCATCTCGCTGCCGTTCCTGCTGCTGTTCCGGCTGACCTGCTACTACTACCGCAAGGCGTACTACCGGTCGTTCTGGGCGGCGCCGTCCGCGTGCGCTGTGCGGGAGCCGCACAGCAAGTACACCGGGGAGCGGCGGTTCCCGCTGATCGGCCAGAACCTGCACCGCTACTTCTGGATGGCCGCGTTCCTCATCTCCCTCGTCAACACCTGGGACGCGGTCCGCGCCTTCCACGGCAAGGACGGCGGCTTCGGCATCGGGCTCGGCACCGTCATCCTGGTCGCGAACGTCGTCCTGCTCTGGCTCTACACCCTGTCGTGCCACTCGTGCCGCCACGTCATCGGCGGACGGCTGAAGAACTTCTCCAAGCATCCGCTGCGGTACCGGATGTGGGGATGGGTGTCCAAGATCAACCAGCGGCACGGCATGTACGCCCTGATCACGCTGGGCTCCCTCGTGGTGGCCGACCTGTACGTCGCGCTGGTGGCCAGCAACACCATCTCCGACCTGCGCATCTTCAACTGAGGCCAAGGGATCATGACTGAGATCGAGAGGCACGCCTACGACGTCGTGGTGATCGGCGCCGGCGGCGCCGGGCTGCGGGCGGCGATCGAGGCCCGCCTCCAGGGCAAGAAGACCGCGATCATCTCCAAGTCGCTGTTCGGCAAGGCCCACACCGTGATGGCCGAGGGCGGGGCCGCCGCGGCGATGGGGAACGTCAACGCCAACGACAACTGGCAGGTGCACTTCCGCGACACCATGCGCGGCGGCAAGTTCCTCAACAACTGGCGGATGGCCGAGCTGCACGCCAAGGAGGCGCCCGACCGCGTCTGGGAGCTGGAGCACTGGGGCGCGCTGTTCGACCGCACCAAGGACGGCAAGATCAGCCAGCGGAACTTCGGCGGGCACGAGTACCCGCGGCTGGCGCACGTCGGCGACCGGACGGGCCTGGAGCTGATCCGCACGGCCCAGCAGAAGATCGTCGCGCTGCAGCAGGAGGACCACCGCGAGCACGGCGACTACGAAGCCCGCCTCAAGGTGTGGTCCGAGACGACGGTGACGCGGCTGCTGAAGGACGGTGACCGGATCTGCGGCGCGTTCGCCTACGTCCGCGAGACCGGCAAGTTCGTCGTGTTCGAGGCGCCCGCGGTGGTGCTGGCGACGGGCGGCATCGGCAAGGCGTTCAAGGTCACGTCGAACTCCTGGGAGTACACCGGCGACGGTCACTCGCTGGCCCTGCTGGCGGGTGCGACGCTGCTGAACATGGAGTTCGTGCAGTTCCACCCGACGGGGATGGTCTGGCCGCCGTCCGTCAAGGGCATCCTCGTGACCGAGTCGGTGCGCGGCGACCGCGGCGTCCTCAAGAACTCCGAGGGCAAGCGGTTCATGTTCGAGTACATCCCCGAGGTCTTCAAGTCCCAGTACGCCACCTCCGAGGAGGAGGGCGACCGCTGGTACGACGACCCGGACAACAACCGCCGGCCGCCGGAGCTGCTGCCCCGCGACGAGGTCGCCCGCGCGATCAACTCCGAGGTCAAGGCCGGACGGGGATCGCCGCACGGTGGGGTCTTCCTCACCGTCGTCGGACGGATGCCGGGCGGTGCCGAGGAGATCAAGCGGCGGCTGCCGGCGATGCACCACCAGTTCAAGGAGCTGGCGGACGTCGACATCACCCGGGAGGCGATGGAGGTCGGGCCGACCTGCCACTACGTGATGGGCGGCGTCGAGGTCGACCCGGACACCGCGGCGGCGCTGGTGCCGGGCCTGTTCGCGGCCGGTGAGGTCGCGGGCGGCATGCACGGCTCCAACCGGCTCGGCGGCAACTCCCTGACCGACCTTCTGGTGTTCGGACGGCGCGCCGGGCTCGGCGCGTCCGGGTACGTGGACGCGCTGGCCGAGCGCCCCACCGTGTCGGACGACACGATCGAGGCGGCCGCCGGCGAGGCTCTCGCACCGTTCGAGCGCGAGAACGGCGAGAACCCCTACGCCGTCCACGCGGACCTGCAGCAGACGATGAACGACCTGGTCGGCATCATCCGCAAGGAAGGCGAGCTGGAGCAGGCCCTGCAGACCCTCGACAAGCTGCGCGCGCGCGTCGCGAACGTCAGTGTCGAACCGGTCGCGGTGAACGACGGACGCGGCTACCACCCGGGCTGGCACCTCGCGCTCGACCTGCGCAACATGCTGATCGTGTCCGAGGCGATCGCCAAGGCGGCGCTGGAGCGGCAGGAGAGCCGCGGCGGTCACACCCGTGACGACTACCCGCAGATGTCGCCGGAGTGGCGCAAGGTCAACCTGGTCTGCCGGCTGGCCGGCGACCCGTCCTCCCCGCGGGTCGAGTTGAGGCGCCAGCCGATGGACGCCATGCGGGACGACCTGATCGGGCTGTTCGAGACGGACGAGCTGAAGAAGTACCTCACCGCCGAGGAACTGCCAGCCGAAGTGGCCGCGGCGCTGGAGGCGCAGGAGACGCAGGCCCCGGCGGGCGGCGCGACCGCCGCGGGCACCGTCAAGGACGACGAGGAGGGCGACCGATGAGCTACGAGGCCAAGTTCCGGGTCTGGCGCGGCGACGAGGGCGAGGGCGAGCTCAAGGACTACGCCGTCGAGGTGAACGAGGGCGAGGTCGTCCTCGACATCATCCACCGGCTGCAGGCCACGCAGGCCCCCGACCTGGCCGTCCGGTGGAACTGCAAGGCCGGCAAGTGCGGGTCGTGCTCCGCGGAGGTCAACGGCATGCCCCGGCTGCTGTGCATGACGCGGATGTCGACGTTCGAGCCGGACGAGACCATCACGGTCACGCCCGTCCGCACGTTCCCGGTCATCCGCGACCTCGTCACGGACGTGTCGTTCAACTACCAGAAGGCGCGCGAGATCCCGTCGTTCGACCCGGGCGACGTCAAGCCGGGCGAGTTCCGCATGCAGCAGGTGGACGTCGAGCGCTCGCAGGAGTTCCGCAAGTGCATCGAGTGCTTCCTGTGCAACAACGTCTGCCACGTCATCCGTGACCACGAGGAGAACAAGCCCGGCTTCGCGGGGCCGCGCTTCCTCATGCGGATCGCCGAGCTGGAGATGCACCCGGCCGACGCGAGCGACCGGCGCCAGATCGCCCAGGACGACCACGGCCTGGGCTTCTGCAACATCACCAAGTGCTGCACCGAGGTCTGCCCGGAGCACATCAAGATCACCGACAATGCCCTGATCCCGATGAAGGAGCGGGTCGTGGGCCGCAGGTACGACCCGGTGGTCTGGCTCGGCAGCAAGCTCGGCATCGTCAAGAAGGGCCAGGACACCCCGTCCGCCTGACGCCCCGGCCACGTCCCGGACGCGCGCCGGCCATACCCTGGCCGCCGCCCGCACCGGACGCGTTGGACGCCCCTCGCCGTACGGAGGCGGGGGGCGTCCGCATGGAGCGGAGGGGACGATCGCTACAACGACGGGCGGCGTGCCCCCGGACCGCCGCCCGCCATAACGCCGTTCCCCATGAACGCCGTGGCCGCTGGACGACCTTCCGGTCGCACACGCCGTTGTCCAGCCTCACGCACTCCGGACCGTACGAACAGGCATTAGTGCACAGAGCGCGTGATGGATTCGTGATTCGTCACCGGGTCCCACGTTGAGTCCCGTTCCCTTTAGCGTGGTGGCATGAGCGCCCTCGAACCGGGCTCGTTCTTCTCCGAACTCACTTCGGCGGAACGTGACGACCTGGAATCACGCGGCCGCATCCGTGACTTCGACCGGGGGGAGACGCTTTTCACCGAGGGTGAGCAGTCGAGCTGGGTGGCCGTCCTGTTGAAGGGCCGTGTGAAGGCGTTCTCCTACCGGGAGCACGGCGGCGAGGCGCTGCTCGCCGTCCGCGGACCGGGCGCGCTGCTCGGCGAGGTCGCCGCGATCGACGGGCTCCCTCGCTCGGCGACGGTCGCGGCCCTCGAACCGGCGCAGTTGCTCGCCGTGACGGCGGAGGAGTTCATGGCGTTCTTGCAGGTCCACGGCCGTGTCTCCATCCTCATCATGCGGATGCTGTGCCAGCGCTGGCGCGACGCCGACCGCAAGCGCGTCGAGTTCGGCATGTTCGATGCCACCGGACGCGTCGCCCAGCGCCTGGTCGAGCTGGCCGAGCGGTTCGGCGTCCCGTACGAGCGCCGCGGCCAGGACCCGGGGAGCGGCCAGAGCGTCCGCATCACGCTGAATCTGTCGCAGGAGGAGCTGGCGGGCTGGGTCGGGGCGTCCCGGGAGGCGGTCAGCAAGGCCCTGCGCACGCTCCGCCGCCACGGCTGGATCGAGACGGGACGGCGCCGCGTCATCGTCCACGACCTCCAGGCCCTCCGCCGCCACGCCAAGTAGGCCCCGCACCCGCCGCGCCCCGTGCTCGCCGCGCCG
>NZ_SMKU01000364.1 GCF_004349215.1 Actinomadura rubrisoli
TTGCTGAGGACGGCCCGCAGCGTGTCGGGCAGGCCGCAGGGCGAGGCCGCTAGCCGAGGCCCAGTTCGTCGCGGAGGCGCCGGCGCTCGGCCTCCAGCAGCTCGATCTGCCCGGCCAGCTCCTCCCGGGCGGCCAGGTCCTGGCCCGCGTCCACGAAGTCCCTGGCGTCGCCCGGCGGCGGGGTCAGGTCCTCGCGCAGCCGCGCGAGGTCCTCGTCGATCATGCGGAGCCTGTCGCGCTTCTCACTCTCGTTCATGCGCCCCTCCTGGTACGTCACGGGCACCTCCCTTTCGGCACGCTCGCTTGTCGGCACGCTCGCCTTGTCGGCACGCTCGCTTGCCCGCCGGCACGCTCGCTCGGCGGCACGGCACCTCCATGCCCGCGCATGCCGCCGCGTCACCTCGTCCGGGTCCGTCAGACGCGGACGACGGTCTTGCCGCGCGCGCCACCGGCCCGGTTCCCGGAGCGGAGCGCCAGCGGAGTGGAGGGAGCCGGGCCGGTCGCTCTTCCCGGGGGGTGTGGGGGGTCGTCCCTCCACCGGAAACCGGCCCGGTTGGCGGCGAGCGCGTCCGGCGCGTCCCGGAGCGGGACCTCCCGCTCGATCACCACGCGCAACTCGCCGGCGTCGATGAGGTCCGACAGCCGGTCCAGCAGGTCCGCCGACGGCTCACCCTCGAAGTTGACCCCGCGCAGGCCCTTGGCGGCCATCGAGTCGGGGTTCACCGACCACGTGGTGCTCATGTAGGTGCCGCCGGGCCGCAGCATCTGCGCGACGGCCTCCGTCGCGGCGGTGTCGCTCACCATGTCCAGGACGGCGTCGATGCCGTCCGAGTGCGCGGCGAGCACCTGGGCGTTGAGGTCGCCCTTGGAGTGGTCGACGGTCTCGGCCGCGCCGAGCCGCCGCATCGTGCCCGCCATGTCGGAGCGTGCGGTGGCGATGACCTTGGCGCCCGTCCGGGCGGCGAGTTGCACCGCGGCCTGGCCGACGCCGCCGGTCGCCCCCACGACGAGGACGGTCTGCCCCGTGTCGACGCGGGCGTCCTCCACCATGGCCAGCGCGGTCATGCCCGCGGTCGGCACGGCGGCGGCCTGCGTGTAGATCATGCCCTGGGGCATGCGGGCGACCGGGCCGTCCTCGCGGGCGAGGGTGTACTCGGCGTAGGTGCCGAGGCCGCGCGCGGCCCCGAAGAAGGACCCGTAGACCTGCTCGCCGTGGCGCAGCCGGGTCACGCCCTCTCCGGCGTCCTCCACGACGCCCGCGCCGTCCTGGCCCAGGATGAGCGGGAACGACGCGTCGAGGGAGTCCTTGAGCAGGCCGTCGGCGACCTTCCAGTCGAGCGGGTTGAGGCCGGCCGCGATCAGCTTCACCAGGATCTCCCCGGGTCCCGGCTCCGGGCGCGGCAGCTGCGTGAGCGCCGGTGTGGCGCCGTATTCGGACACGGCGATGGCTTGCATGACGATCGTCCCCCCGATCGGATCCGCGGGGCGGTGGCCCCGGGGAGTGATCTACCCGACCGGCCGGGCGATCACACGGATCCGCAGGTCAGGGCAGGCGGTCGGGCTGCGGCGACGGCCGTCCGTGGTCGCCCGGCTCCGGGGTGGCGGGCGGCACCGGCACCTGCTCCCGGCCGCCGCCACGGCCGCCGTCACCGCCGCGCCGGTCGGGACGGCCGTGCTTGGCGCCCTTGCTCAGGCGCAGCGTGACGGTGCCGCCCGGCTCGACGGATCCGGGGCCCGGCGACATCTCGGCGACGGTGCCCCTCTTGTACTTCCTGGACTCGACGGGCCGGTCGACGCGCACCTTGAACCCGGCGGCGCGCAGCTTGGCGACGGCTGCGCGGAGTCTCAGGCCGCGCACGTCCGGCAGCTTGGCCTTGTCCTCGCCCGACCCCTCGCTGAAGTAGTGCGACGGCGGCCGGTGGAACGAGGTCGCGGGCGTTCCCGCGAGCGCGCCGAGCATGCTCTGCCGCCAGATCGGCGCGGGGATCGTCGCCCCGAAGACGGTGCCGTAGCACTCGCCGTCCATGCACAGGTTCTCCATCGGGTACCGGTAGCCGCCGCGCGGGTCGCCGACCCACACGGCCGCGGCGAGGTCCGGGGTGTACCCGGCGAACCAGGCGGCGGAGAAGTTGTCGACGGTGCCGGTCTTTCCGGCGGCGGGACGGCCGAGGCCCATCCCCCGCGCCGTCCCCTTGGTGAGGACGCCGCGCAGCACGTGGCTGACGGCATCGGCGACGCCCTCGTCGATCGCCTGCTTGCAGCCGGCTCCAGGGACCTTCATCCGGCGGCCGTTCGCGGCGGTGATCTGCCGGATGGCGATCGGCGAGCAGTACCGGCCGCGCGCGCCGAACGCCGCGTAGGCCGCCGCCAACCGCACCGGGGAGACCTGGCCGGACCCGAGCGTGAACGACGGGAACTGCTCCAGCGGCCTGCCGTTGGACTGCCGCATCCCGAGGCGCTCGGCCAGCTTGGCCGTCTCGCAGAGCCCGACCTTCTTCTCCAGCGCGAGGAAGAACGTGTTGACCGAGTGGTGCGTGCCCGTGACGAGGCTGAACGTCCGGCCGCCCTCGCCGTCGGCGGAGTTGCTGAGGGTCTTGCTCGGATCGCCGACGCGGCGGCCCTTGCAGTCGCGGTAGCCGACGGGCGTGTAGCCGCGCGGCGCCATCAGCCGGGTCCCGAACGGCAGGTCCTCCTCCAGCGCGGCGGCCAGGGTGAACACCTTGAACGTCGACCCGGCCTGCATGCCGATGCTGGAGCCGTGGCTGGCGTCGGCGGCGAAGTTGATCCAGGTCTTGCCGCGCTCCTTGTTGGAGCCGAGCTTGCGGTCCACGACCATGGCCTTGATCTCGCCGGTGCCCGGCTGCACCATCGCCTCGGCGGCGGCCTTGCGCGCGGAGTTCTTGGCCGGGACGTGCCGGTCCACGGCGCGCTGCGCGGACCTCTGCGCGCGCCAGTCCAGCGTGGTGCGGATGGTGAGGCCGCCCCGCTTGAGCAGCTTCTCCCGCTCCCCGGGCGTCCTGCCGAACACGGGGCTGGTGAGGATCTCGCGCTGCACGTAGTCGCAGAAGAACGGCGCCTTGCTGGTGACGCAGCCGCTCTTGACGTCCTGCACGCGCAGCTTGACGGGGAGCCGCGCGGTGGCATCGGCCAGCCTGCGGTCGATCCAGCCGAGCTCGGCCATCCGCCTCAGCACGATGTCGCGCCGCTCCCGGGCCGCGACCGGATGGTGGACGGGGTCGTAGGCGTAGGGGTAGCGGACGACCCCGGCGAGCAGCGCGGCCTCGGCGAGGTCCAGCCCGGCCGCAGGCTTGGAGAAGTAGTGCCGGGACGCGGCCTCGATGCCGTACGCGCCGTCGCCGTAGTAGGCGATGTTGAGGTAGCGGCGGAGGATCTCGTCCTTTGAGTAGCGCTTCTCCAGCGCCACCGCGTACCGCAGCTCCCGGATCTTGCGGGCCGCGGAGATCTCCTTGGCGGCGCGCTGCTCGGCGGCGGAGTCGGCCTGCGCGAGCAGCAGGTTCTTGACGTACTGCTGGGTGATGCCGGACCCGCCCTGGGTCACCTGGCCGCTGTTGAGGTTGCTGGCCAGGGCCCGCAGCGTGCCCTGGGCGTCGATGGCGCCGTGCTCGTAGAAGCGGCTGTCCTCGATGGCCAGCACCGCCCGGCGGGCGATCGGCGCGATCTTGTCGAGGGCGACGTCGACCCGGTTCTGGTAGAAGAACGTCGCCATCGTGGAGCCGTCCGCCGCCAGGATCTTGGACCGCTGCGGGACGCCCGAGGTGCTCAGGTCCTCCGGCTCGCTCTCGAACCAGTCCGCCGCGTCGCGGGCGCCGACGCCCGCCGTGCACGCGGTCGGGAGGAGCATGAGCGCGACGAGGACCCCGGCGAGCCCGCCGAGGGCGCCCAGCCCGCGGAGCGCGCGCACCTTCTCGGCGCGCGTGGTCGTCCCCGCGAGCACCCGGCGCGGACGGCGTGCCGGTGAGGGGACCGAGTCCCCGCCGTCACTCCCAGCCTCTGTCGGCACGCGCCCAGGGTAGACGTGCGTACCCCTCCAGACCACCCCATCGGCGATTCGGCGGGTCATATCACCCGATTCAGTCGGCTTGTTCGCGCCGTTCCCACGCTCTGACACGATCGCGGAATACCCGCGATACGGCTCGCAACTCCGCCTCGGGATCCACTCCCCGCTCGCCCGCCTCCCGGACCAGCTCGAAAAGCCTTGTCCCCAGGTCAGTCGCGGTGCCCGCACCATGGTCCACCCCGTCCGGCGACACGCCGCCGGCCTCGTCCGGCGGGACGGCGGCACCCGGGCCGGGGGCGAGGCCGGCGGGGGCGCCGATCCGCGCGGCGCGGCGCTGGAGCTGAGCGGCCAGCGACAGCGCGGGCTGCCCCATCGGGACGCCGTCGAGCGCCGACGCGTCCTCGCCGCTCTTCTCGGCCCGCTCGGCCGCCTTGATCTGCTCCCAGTTGGCGTTGACCTCGTCGGCGCCGGAGACGGTCACGTCCCCGAACACGTGCGGATGCCGCCGGACGAGCTTGTCGACGATCCCGGCGGCCACGTCGTCGATGGTGAACGCCGTCTCATCGGTGCGCTCGGCGGCCACCACCGCGTGGAAGGCCACCTGCATCAGCACGTCGCCGAGTTCCTCGCGCAGCGCGCCGAGGTCGCCGGACTCCACGGTGTCGAGGACCTCGTACGCCTCCTCCAGCAGGTACGGCACCAGCGTGGCGTGCGTCTGCTTGCGGTCCCACGGGCACTCGCGGCGCAGCGTGTCCATCACGGAGACGAGGTCGAGGAGCCGGGAGCCGGGCAGGTCGTACGACCCGTGCAGCACCTCCACGTCCAGCGGGTCGGCGACGACGAGCGTCCCGATCTCGCGCATGAGCGCCTCGTCGCCCTCGGGCGCCGCGACCCACACCACGTCCTCCCGCCGCGCCGCCGCGACCAGGGCGGCCGCGTCGGGCTCGGCCACCCGCTCGGGGACGATCCCGGCGTCGTGCAGGCCGGGCAGCAGCGGATGGTCGCCGCGCACCAGCACCCGACCGGCCGACCGGAGCGCCTCCCACGCCTTCCAGGACAGCAGGCCCGGCGCCACGCGGTGCGTGGTCGCGAGCAGGGTCAGGCTCATGGGCGGCCGACGCCCGTCTCCGGGCTGGACAGCCGGTAGCCGACCGGGCCGACGTCGCCCCGGACCGCGTCGAACGTCCCGTACCTGGGGTTGATCTTGATGTGCATCCGGTCGGCGGTGCCGCGGAACAGCGCGTTCCAGCGCTGCCCGGCCTGCGCCGTCGCCGGGCTGGCGGGGTTGCCGTCGGCCCCGAGCCGCCGCAGCACCAGCTGCCGCGTCGCGATGAAGCGCGCCACGTCCCGCGCCTTCTCCCGGGGCAGCCCGCTCGCCAGCGTGAACGAGGCCGCGCCGCCCGGCCGCTTGTTCAGCCCCTCGACGACCTGGTCGGTCTGCCCGTCCGGCACCGGCACGCCCTGCTGCGCGGCCATCTTCTCCGCGACCCGGAAGTTGATGAGCAGGGTCAGCGCGCCGCGCATGTCGGCCTCGCCGGAGCCCGCCCCGACCTGCTCGGACGGGTCGTTGGAGTTGGACCGCATCTGGTTGGCCGCCGCGTCGCTCCTGAACTGGCCCCGCCAGTCGCGGACGGTCTGGCTGAGCGTCGTGACCGTGATGCGGTCGTCGCCGACGAGGGCGGCGGTGCCCACCCTCGGCGAGCCGCCGCAACCGGCCAGCGCGCCGGCCGCCACCAGAACGGCCACCGCGGCCTTCACGGACTTACCGGACACGGGCTTACCGGGCACGGACCTACCGGGCACGGGGGACTCCATCTCGTCGATGATCACTTCCGGACTGCGCCAGCTTAGGCGCGGACGGATTCGAGGAACAGTGCCTCGACCAGGTCGGTCGCCCATTTCAGCAGCTCCTGGTCGCGCAGCGGCCGGCCGCCGAGCGGCGCGGTCTTCGGCGCCGGCACCAGCAGCGTGTCCGTCGCCGGCTTGAGGATGCTCTTCGGGTACAGCCGCTGCAAGCGGACCTGCTTGGAGTCGGGCAGGTCCGCGGGCGTGAACTTGATGAAGTTCCCCTGGACGGTGACGTCGGTGAGCCCCGCCCGGCGCGCCTTGGCCCGGAACCGCGCCACCTCCAGCAGGTTCAGCACCGGGACGGGCGGCGCCCCGAACCGGTCCTTGAGCTCCTCGTGCACGGCGGCGATCTCGTCCTCGGACGTGATCGCGGCGATGCGGCGGTAGGCGTCCAGGCGCAGCCGCTCCCCCGGCACGTACTCGTGCGGCAGGTGCGCGTCGACCGGCAGCTCGACCCTCGTCTCGACGGAGACCGGCGCGCGGCCGCCCTCCTTCAGGTCCCGGACGGCCTCGCCGACCATCCGGACGTACAGGTCGAACCCGACCCCGGCGACGTGCCCGGACTGCTCGGCGCCCAGGATGTTGCCCGCACCGCGGATCTCCAGGTCCTTCATGGCCACGTACATGCCGGCGCCGATCTCGGTGTGCTGCGCCAGCGTCGCGAGCCGCTCGTGCGCCGTCTCGGTCAGCGGCGTCTCCGGCTGGTACAGGAAGTAGGCGTAGGCCCGCTCCCGGCCGCGCCCGACCCGGCCCCGCAGCTGGTGCAGCTGCGACAGCCCGTACATGTCGGCGCGGTCGACGATCAGCGTGTTGGCGTTCGGCACGTCCAGGCCGGACTCCACGATCGTCGTCGCGACCAGGACGTCGTAGTTCTTCTCCCAGAAGTCGACCATGACGCGTTCCAGCTCGTGCTCGTTCATCTGGCCGTGCGCGGTGGCGATCCGCGCCTCCGGGACGAGCCGCGCCAGGTTCGCCGCGACCTTGTCGATCGAGCGGACCCGGTTGTGGACGAAGAACACCTGGCCCTCGCGCAGCAGCTCGCGGCGCACGGCCGCGGCGATCTGCTTCTCCTCGTACGGCCCGACGAACGTCAGGACCGGGTGCCGCTCCTCGGGCGGCGTGAGGATCGTCGACATCTCCCGGATGCCGGTCAGGCCCATCTCCAGCGTCCGCGGGATCGGCGTCGCGGACATGGCCAGCACGTCCACCTGCGTCCGCAGCCGCTTGAGCTCCTCCTTGTGCTCGACGCCGAACCGCTGCTCCTCGTCGATGATCACCAGGCCGAGGTCCTTGAACCGCGTCCGGGACGACAGGATCCGGTGCGTGCCGACGACCACGTCCACGCTGCCCGCGGCGAGGCCCTGGAGCGTCTCCTCGATCTCCTTATCGGACTGGAACCGGCTGATCGGCTTGACCACCACCGGGAACGGCCCGAACCGCTCGCTGAACGTCGACAGGTGCTGCTGCACCAGCAGCGTCGTCGGCACCAGCACCCCGACCTGCTTGCCGTCCTGGACGGCCTTGAACGCCGCCCGCACCGCGATCTCGGTCTTGCCGTAGCCGACGTCGCCGCAGATCAGCCGGTCCATCGGGACGGGCCGCTCCATGTCGCCCTTCACCTCGTCGATCGCTCCGAGCTGGTCGGGCGTCTCCACGTAGGGGAACGCGTCCTCCAGCTCCCGCTGCCAAGGGGTGTCGGCGCCGAACTGGTGACCCGGGCTCGCCATCCGCGCCGAGTACAGCCTGATCAGCTCGCCGGCGATCTGCTTGACCGCCTTGCGCGCGCGGGACTTGGCCTTCTGCCAGTCGGCGCCGCCGAGCCGGTGCAGGCTCGGCGCCTCGCCGCCCACATACCGGGTCAGCTCCTCCAACTGGTCGGTCGGGACGAACAGCCGGTCGCTCTTGGCGTACTCCAGGATCAGGTACTCGCGGGTGGCGCCCTGCACCGTCCGGCTGACCATCTCCACGTACCGGCCGACGCCGTGCTGCTCGTGCACGACGTAGTCGCCCGCCTTGAGCTGGAGCGGGTCGATGCCGCCGCGCCGCCGCGACGGCATCCGCCGCATGTCCTTGGTGGACGACTTCTGCCCCGACAGGTCGGTCTCGGTCAGCACCGCGAGCTTGACCGACTCCCAGGTGAAACCGTTCTCCAGCAGCCCGGTGGTCACGTTGACGACCGACGGCTCCGGCGGCGCGTCCACGCCGGTGAGCCGCGCGCCGAGCCCCTCCTCGCCCACGAGCTGGACGAGCCGCTCGGCCGGGCCGTGCCCGGCGGTGACCAGCACGACGCGCCAGCCGCCGTCGATCCACCCCTTGAGGTCGGCGACGACCCGTCCGGTGTCGCCCCGGTACGCCTCGGCCGCGTGCGCCCCGAGGTTGAGCGCCTCCACCCTGCCCTCCAGGGGGGACGCCCCCCCTGCTCCCCCCGCGCTCCCTTCGCTCGCCATTCCAGGATTAAGCGCTGTCACGCTCCAGCGGGGAAGGCCGAGCTCGGTGCTGTGGAGGCGGACCTCCTCCAGCGAGCGGAACGCGGCGGCGCCGAGGTCGATCGGCGCCTCGCCCCCGGCGGCCGCGTTGACCCAGCTGGCCTCCAGGAACTCTTGGCTCGTCCGGACGAGCTCCACCGCGCGGGTGCGGATCCGCTCCGGCTCGCACACCAGCAGCGCCGAGCCCTCCGGCAGCAGGTCGGTGAGCAGCTCCATGCTCTCGGCGAGGACGGGCGAGAACGCCTCCATGCCCTCGACGGTGTCGCCGCCCGCGATCCGGCCGAGGATCTCCTCCAGCGCCGGGTGCTCCTCGGCGAGCAGGCGGGCCCGCTCGCGGACCGCCTCGGTCAGCGGCAGCTCCCGGCACGGCGGCGCCCACAGCCCGTCCTGCGCGACCTCCAGCGAACGCTGGTCGGCGGCCTTGAAGTAGCGGATCTCCTCGACGGTGTCGCCCCAGAACTCCACCCGCAGCGGGTGCTCCTCGGTGGGCGGGAACACGTCCAGGATCCCGCCGCGCACCGCGATCTCGCCGCGCTTCTCCACCAGGTCGACGCGGTGGTAGCCCGCGTCCACCAGGCGGCGGACGGTGTCGTCCAGGTCGGCGTCCTCACCGGAGGCCAGCCGCACCGGCTCCAGGTCGCCGAGGCCGGTCACGATCGGCTGGAGCACCGCGCGGATCGGCGTCACGACCACGTCCAGGCCGCCGCCCTTGCCCGCGTCCCCGGCCGTGGACGGGTCGCCCGCGTCCGGGTGGACGAGCCGCCGCAGCACCGCGAGCCGCTGCCCGACGGTGTCCGAGCGCGGCGACAGCTTCTCGTGCGGCAGCGTCTCCCACGCGGGGAAGTGCGCGACCCGGGCCGGGTCGAGCAGGCTCGACAGCGCGGCGGTGAGGTCCTCGGCCTCGCGGCCCGTGGCGGTCACCGCGAGCACCACGCCCCGCCCGCCCGCCGAGCCGCCG
>NZ_SMKU01000365.1 GCF_004349215.1 Actinomadura rubrisoli
GCCCGGCCGGGGGTCCGGGCGGCCCGGGGATCGGGATGCCGCCGGGGCCCGTGGGCGAGTTCGCGGGGATGGCCGAGGTGGTCATCGTGCAACCTCGAGGTTGTAGGTGGCCTGGTACAGCTGTACGGGGACGGTCTCGTCGGGGATGCCGGCGCCGTCGAGTGCCTGCCCGAACCGGATCGCCTCCTCGTCGAACAGCATCCCGATGCGGCTGCGCAGGTCGGCGCGGGCCTTGGCGCCCATGCCGCGCAGCGACTCGGCGCCGAACAGGGCCTTGAGGAGCCGCTGCGGGACGGCGCTGTTGCCGCCCTCGACGGCGACGTCGGACGTCCCGTAGCCGAGCAGGCCGATCATCAGGACGAGCGAGACCGCCTCGGTGTCGAAGGAGACGAGCTTGGCGACCGAGCGCTTGGTGACGCCCTCGGTGCGGATGAGCTCCTGGACGTGGTCCTGCCAGGAGCTGACGGCGCGGGTGACGCGGCGGGACAGCTCCGGGGAGACGCCGCCGAGGGCCGCGGCGGGGCCGGTCATGACCTGGCCGCCGGCGGGGTGCTCGCGCCAGCGGGCGAGGACCTGCTCGGCGCCGTGCTCGGCGGACGACATGATCAGCGATTCGAGGCTGCTGCGCAGGGCGGCCTTGAGCGCGCGCACACGGGCCGGGCTGCGGCGGCGGCGGTTGGCGGCCCGTCCGCGGCGCGCGCGCTGGACGTGCAGGGCGCGCAGCAGGTCGCCGGTGCCCGCGAAGTCCTGCCAGCGGGCGAGGACCTCGCCGCGCAGGAGGGAGCCGTTGCGGGTGGCCTCGTCCAGTTCGGCGAGGACGGTGCCGTAGGCGGCCTCGACCTGCTGGGCCAGCTCGGCGCGCTGCCCGACCTGCGCCTCGACCTGCCTGGCCAGCTCGGGGACGCGGGTGCGGAAGCTGTCGAGGACGGCGGCGAGGGTGTCGCTGACGACGATCTCGCGGTCGCCGGTGTCCTCGGCGAGGTCGACGAGCCAGGCGCGGATGTCCTCGACGGCCTCCTCGGGGAGGCGGCTCTCCTCGATGCGGGTCTCGGGGACGGTGAAGCGCCGCGCGTCGCCGACCTCGTGCTCGTCCAGCATCTCGCCGAAGTGCTCGACGACCTCGGCGCCGCCCCAGCCGGTCGTCCCGGCGCGGGCCCCGGGACCGGCGCCCTGCGGGACGCGGGACAGCACGACGCCGATGGTGGCGCCGTTCTCCTTGGCGCGCTGGAGCATCTGCCACACCTGGGCGTCGGCGTACCGGGCGGCGGTGGTGACGCACAGCCACAGGTCGGCGGCCGCCATCAGCTTGGTGGCGAACTCGTAGTGGTCCTCGAAGACGGAGTCGAAGTCGGGGCTGTCGAGGAGGGCGAGGCCGGGCGGGAGGACCTCGCTGGTGATGACGACGAGCTGGTCGCCGGCGATGGCGTCGGGGGCGGGCCCGCGCACCCGGCCCATGCCGGGGAGCATCGGCCCCTCCAGGAACCACTCGGCGTGGTCGGGGTGGCAGACGAGGATCGGGCTGCTGGTGGTGGGGCGGAGCACGCCGGTGGCGCTCACGCGGGCGCCGACGAGGGTGTTGACCAGGGTGGACTTGCCCGCTCCCGTGGACCCGCCGAGGACGACGAGCATGGGGGTGCCGGCCGCCTGGATGCGCGGGAGGACGTAGTCCTCCAGCTGGTTGCGCAGCTCCTGCCGGGCCTCGCGGGCCTCCTCGACGCCCGGCACGTCCAGGACGAAGTCGAAGGCGCCCAGCTGCTCGCGCAGCGCGGTCAGCGCGCGGATCAGCTCGCCCTGGCGCACCGTCGAGCCGCCGGTCTTGGCGGACGGGCCGCCGGTCTTGCCGCTGGACGCGCGGGCGCCGCGGGCGGACTTGCCGCCCTTTCCCGCGCCCGGTTTCGCGGGCTTGCCGGGCGCGGACCCACCGGGCCCGCCGGCCCCGGCCTCGCTCTCGGGCACCGTGTTGCCCTCGGGCACCGCCTGGTCGCCGGGCCTGGCGGAGCCGTCGACCCCGCGTCCCGGGCCGGCGCCCGCCTCCTCGTCGTGAACCGCGCTCTGCTCTGCCGGGGGTGTCACGGATCCCGTCCCATGTCGGCTCGAATCATGTCGATCTCTCGTGCCACGTTGACCACGTCGCCCACGACCACGATCGCCGGGGGCCGGACTCCGGCGGCGGCCATCTCGTCGGCCACCGTGCCCAGCGTGGCCGTCACAGCCCGCTGGCCGGGGAGGGTGCCGTCCTGGATCACGGCTACCGGCGTATCAGACGAACGACCATAGCGCATCAGGGCGGCGGCGATCAGGGCCATCCGCTCCACCGCCATGAGCAGCACGAGCGTGCCGCCGGCGCGGCCCAGCGCCTCCCAGTCGACGGTCGATTCAGGGTGCCCGGGGGCGACGTGCGCGGAGACCACGTGGAACTCCTGCGCGACGCCGCGGTGGGTGACCGGGATGCCCGCGGCGGACGGCACGGCGACGGCGCTGGTGATGCCGGGGACCACGGTGACGGGAATGCCGTGGCGGGCGCAGTGCAGCGCCTCCTCCCCGCCCCGCCCGAACACGAACGGGTCGCCGCCCTTGAGCCGGACGACGAACTTGCCCTGCCGCGCGTGCTCGACCAGGTGGTCGTTGATGCGGTCCTGGGTGACCGTCCGCCCGTAGGGGATCTTGGCGGCGTCGATGACCTCGACGTCGTCGGCCAGCTCGTCCAGCAGCTGGGCGGGCGCGAGCCGGTCGGTGACGACGACGTCGGCCATGGCCAGCAGCTGCCGGCCGCGGACGGTGATCAGCCCGGCGTCGCCGGGGCCGCCGCCGACGAGGGCGACGCCGGCGGGCTTCTGCCGGGAGTGCCGGGATTCGAGGGTGGCGTCGCGCAGCCCCTCCACCACGGCGTCGCGGATGCCCGCGGCGCGGCGGGGGTCGCCGCCGGTGAGGACGCCGACGGTGGTCTCGCCCGCCTGACCGCTCGCGGGCGTCCAGGCCGGGGAGGACTCGGCGTCGTCGGCGCGGACGGCCCAGACGCGCGCGGCCTCCGCCTCGGCGACCACGTCCCCGTTGACCTTGGCGTCGTCGGTGACGGCCTGCACCAGCCAGGCGCCGGCGCAGTCGCCGCGCCGGTAGGGCCGCCGGTGCCAGGCGACCCGGCCCGCGTCGATCAGCCCCTCCAGCGAGGCGGTGACCTCGGGCGAGACCAGGACGACGTCGGCGCCCGCGGCCAGCAGGGCGGGCACGCGGCGCTGGGCGACCCGCCCTCCGCCGACGACGAGGACGCGTCGCCCGCCGAGTCGCAGGCCTAGCAGGTACGGGGGCACGTGGTGGTTCTCTCGGTCGGGCGGTCGGGGTAGCTCGCGGACGCCGGTGACGGACACCTGTCTTTGTGGAACAAAGGTACTCGGGTTGGGGAGCTCATGGAGAGGGGCTCGGGCCAGTCGATAGCCGAGCGTGACTCATTCCGTGATCATGTCGTTACGGGGCCCGGCGTCCTTCTCGCTCACTCCGGCCGAGTCGAACGTGGCGACCTCGTGCAGGACCCGCACAGCGCCCTGGACCAGCGGCAACGCCAGCAGCGCCCCGGTTCCCTCGCCGAGCCTCAGCTCCAGGTCGACCAGCGGGCGCAGCCCCAGGCGGTCGACGGCGGCGGCGTGACCGGGCTCGGCCGAGCGGTGCCCTGCGACGCAGGCGCCGAGGGCCCGCGGGCACAGCGCCGCCGCCGCGAGCGCGGCCGCTCCGGCGATCACCCCGTCCAGGACGACCGGGACGCGCAGCGCCGCCGCGCCGAGCACGAATCCCGCGAGCGCGGCGTGCTCCAGCCCGCCGACCGCCGCGAGGATCTCCAAGGGATCGCGTCCCGGAGCGACGTTCAGGAGGTCGTGCCTGGTCAGAGCCCTGCGGACGATCTCGACCTTGTGGGCGTGGGTGGCGTCGTCGATGCCGGTGCCGCGGCCGGTGACCCGCTCGGGCGGCAGGCCGGTGAAGGCGGCGATCAGGGCGGCGGACGCGGTGGTGTTGGCGATGCCCATGTCGCCGGTGACCAGGCAGCGGGCCCCGGCCGAGACCAGGTCGCGGGCCACCTCGATGCCGGTCTCGACGGCCCGGCGGGCCTCGTCTGAGGTCATCGCGGGGCCGGCGGTCATGTCGGCGGTGCCGTGGGCGATCTTGCGCGGGAGCAGGCCGGGGGCGGGGGGCAGGTCGGCGGCCACGCCGATGTCCACGACGCTGACCTCGGCGCCGACCTGGGCGGCGAACGCGTTGACCACGGCGCCGCCGGCCAGGAAGTTGGCGACCATCTGCGCCGTGACCTCCTGTGGCCACGGGGTGACGCCCTGGGCGTGGACGCCGTGGTCGGCGGCGAAGACGGCGACGGCGGCGGGCTCGGGCAGCGGCGGCGGACACCGCCCGGCCAGCCCGGCGAGCTGGACCGACACGTCCTCCAGCACGCCGAGGGAGCCGGGCGGCTTGGTCAGGCGGGCCTGGTGGTCGCGGGCGTCGCGGATGGCGTCCTCGTCGGGGGGCGCGATCCCGGCGATGGTCTGCTCGATCAGGTTCACGGTGTCCTCTCCGGGCAGCCCTCGCCGCCCGTACGCCTCGTCGTGGACCGCCCACGCGAGGGGACGGCGGCGGGCCCAGCCGGTCAGCGCGAGCATCGGCGCGGGCGGGAACGCCGTCACGTGCCCGACGCACAGGTAGGCGATGATCTCGATGTGGGCGGGAAGGCCCAGTTCGTCGGCCAGTTCCCGCTCGTCGAAGAAGCTCACCCATCCGGCGCCCAGGCCCTCGGCGCGGGCGGCCAGCCACAGGTTCTCGACTGCGCAGGCCACCGAGTACTGGGCCGTCTTGGGTTGGACGTGGCGTCCGAGCGGGTTCCGTCCGCCTCTGGTGGGGTCGCAGGTGACGACGATGTTGACCGGCGCCTCGCGGATGGCCTCGACCTTGAGCCCGTCGAAGCGGGCGGCGCGCGCGGGCGGCAACGTGGTCGCGTACAGGGCGCGCTGCCGTTCGGCGAGCGCGCGGATACGTTCCCGCTTGGCCCGGTCGCGGATGATGAGGAAATCCCACGGCTGGGTGAGCCCGACCGAGGGCGCCCGGTGGGCTGCCTCCAAAACGCGGGTGAGGACGGCGTCGTCCACGGCGTCCGGGCGGAATCCGTCGCGCATGTCCCGCCGTTCGGCGATGGCACGGTAGACGGCCGCGCGTTCGGCGTCGTCCCAAGGCGGGCTCGGCGGCGAGTCAGATGCCGAGCTCACCGAGCACCTCCAGCAGGGCGTCGTTGGACGGACGGTCGCGGACGGCGATCCGCAGCCAATCCGGCCCCAGCCCCGGGAACGTGTCCCCGCGCCGGACGGCGTAGCCGCGCTGCCGTAGCAGGGCCCGTATGCCCAGAGCGTCCGGCACGCGCAAGCACAGGAACGACGCGCGCGCTTCGGGCACGACATAGAGGCCGCGTGCGGTGAGTTCGGCCGCGAGCCGGTTCCGTTCGGCGGCCAGTTGGACGGCCCACGCGTCGGCCTCGGCGACCGCGTCCGGCGAGCAACACGCCTCGATCGCGACGAGCGCCGGGGTGGACACGGCCCAGAGCGGCTGCGCCTCCGCCAGCCGGGCGATCAGGCGGGGATCGGCGAGCGCGTACCCGGCGCGCAGCCCGGCGAGGCCCCAGGTCTTGGTGAGGCTGCGGATCACGACGATCCCGGCGGGCAGCCGCGTGGCCAGGGTCTCCGGCTCGCCCGGGACGCAGTCCATGAACGCCTCGTCCACCACGACCGTCCGGCCCGGCCTCGCCAGCGCGGCCACGGCGTCCGCCGGGTGCAGGACGGACGTCGGGTTCGTCGGGTTCCCGATCACCACGAGGTCGGCACCGTCCGGGACGGCCGCGGGGTCGAGCGTGAAGTCCTTGCCCAGGACGACCCGCTCCACCGCGTGCCCGGCCGCCCTCAGCGCGGCCTCAGGCTCGGTGAACTGCGGGTGCACCACCACCGCCCGGCGCGGCTGCAGGACCCGCGCGAGCAGCACGAACGCCTCGGCTGCCCCTGCGGTGAGCAGCACCTCCTCGGCGGCCCGGCCGTGCCGCCGCGCGACCGCCCGGCGCGCGGGGCGCGGGTCGGGGTAGGCGGCCAGGCCGGCGACGGACGCGCGCAGCCGCTCGGCCAGCCAGGCGGGCGGCATGCCGCTCCGCACGTTGACGGCGAAGTCGGCGAGCCCGTCGCCGACCTCCGCGTCCCCGTGGTGCCGCAGGTCGACCTCGTCGGCCTCCACCGCCGCGGCGCGCTCTCCGGCCCCGTTCACCACTGCACCCCCTGCTCGCCGGAACGGCGCGCCACGGCGCCGCCCACTGCGATCTGCCCGATTCGACTGCTCTGCTCGCTCTGTCTGTCCCGCGCGTTCTGCATGTCCTGCATGTCCTGCGCGTCCTGCATGTTCTGCGCGTTCTGTTTGGTTCGTCTCGTTCGCCCGCGGGCCCGCTCCCCCGCCGCGGGCCGTGTCCGGCGCGCTCAGCGCTCCGCCGCCTCGTGGTAGAGCAGCGCGTTGACCGCGGCGGCGGCGGCCGTGGAGCCGCCCTTCTCCGAGACGTTGCTGAGCTGCGGCACCCCGCTGGAGCGCAGCGCCTCCTTGGCCTCGGACGCGCCCACGAAGCCGACCGGCATCCCGATGACCAGCGCCGGCCGCACCCGGCGGGCGATGATCTCGAAGATCGCCTCGGGGGCGGACCCGACGACCCAGACCGCGCCGGGCCCCACCTCCGAGTACGACAGCCGGACGGCGGCGGCCGAGCGGGTGATACCCGCGGCGCGCGCCATCCGGGCGGCCGCCGGGTCGCCCGCGTGGCAGAGCGCCTCCCGCGCGCTGATCCCGGCGGCGACCATGCCCTCGTCGGTGACGATCGGTGCGCCCGCGTGCAGCGCGGCCCAGCCCTCCTTGAGGAACTCCTCCTTGGTCACCAGGTCCACCGCGTACTCCAGGTCGGCGGTGGCGTGGATCACCCGCTCGGCGACGGCCCGCCACAGCGGCGGCATCGGCGTCAGGTCGACGCGGGACCGGAGGATCTCATACGACCGGATCTCGATCGGGTGGGGCTGACGTACGGGCACTGCGCCTCCAGGCTGATCACGGCGATCCTCGCTGTCGCCGGGGGATCGGTGCGGCGTTCCGGGTCGGGCACCAGGGTGTCACGGGACGGCGGGCGTTACGCCCCGCCATGCCCCTTAGGGAGGGATTTGCCGAGCGACTCTGGGCCGTCCGGGCCCGGCGGGCCGATCCAGGCGACGGCCGCCGTCGCCCGCGCCGATCTCCGCTTCTGGACGATCAGCTCAGGGGCCCCGCCGAGAGGGCGGGCGGCGTGCAGCGCCGCCGCCTCTGCCACGCTCGCGGTTCCCGTCCGGGCCCGCGTGGCCTCGGCCGGGTTGGGCACTTCCACCTGCGCCAACACGTCCACAGGGTAGGCGATGAGCGGAAATCCGCCGTCCCGCGCGGCCGCGCGGACAACCCGTTCACCGGCCCGCCCGTCCGCCGTAGCCACGCACCTGACCGCCTCCGGCGCGAGCCCGGCCTCCTCCAGGACGGCACCGATCAGCGCTCCGATCTCTGCGGCGGACGCTCCGCTGGACGCGCCGACGCCGATCACCACCTCGGTCATACCTCGGGCCCGCCGAGGTCGGCGGGAAGGGCGGAAATGGTCTCGATAGGACGGACGGTCCGGGACGGACGGCGCGGGACGGACCTGGCCCCTCGCTCGCCCCACACGACGATCACGGGATCGGCCGGTTCGGGTGACGGCGCGGACGCGGCGCCCGGGGTGTCCGCGGTGTCCGAGGTGCGCAGAGTCAGGCGCGTCGCTTGGAGCTGGACGGCCTCGGCGGTGAAACCCCGCTTGACCAGCGCATCCAGTATGGGCTGGGTCTCGCCGTCCGCCGCTATGACGACGATCCGGTCCGGGTTGAGCGCGGCGCAGGCTTGGACGGTCTCCGGCCCGCCTCGTCCGATGAAGACCGCGTCGGGCTCGGGCATGTGGTCGATGGTGGACCGGACGTCCCCGCACGCCATCGCGACCTTGACACCATGCAGGCGGACGCTCTCCCGGATCCTGTCGCACGTCGCCTTGTCGCGCTCAATGGCGACCACGGCCGCGCCGAAGCGCGCGCACTCGATGCCCACGGACCCGTCGCCCGACTCGACGTCCCACACCATGTCGCCGATCCTGGGGCCCAGCTTGGCCAGGACGAAGGCACGCACGTCCGGGCTCAGCCCCAGCCGGGCACCCGGCAGCCGGGCACCCGGCAGCCGGGCACCCGTCCCCTCACCGAAGGCGTCCTGGGGCAGGGCCCATCCGGCGGGGCCCAGGGCGGCACCGGAGATCCAGCCCGTCTCCCCCAGCGCGCGACGGTTGTCCAGGACGAGCACCACGTCCGGGTCGTTCCACGGACGCGTGGTGGCCTCGGCCGGACGGACGTAGACGACCCGCTCCCGAGGCCCGTCCAGGTCCTCGCAGACCACGAACGAACGCGGAGTCACGGGGAACAGCGCGCGCGCCAGTTCCGCTGGTCCCGCACCCGGCCCGGTCAGCACCGCCACCTTGGGATGGGCACGGCAGGCGTTCGCCGCCCGCCTCAGGTTGCCGTCCCGGGCGGAGACGACCAACGCGTCCTCCCAGGGCAGCCCGGCTTGCGCGAAAGCCCGCGCCACCAAGGGAGTGCTGGGCAGGACGTCCGGTGCGTGGCCCTGTTCGAGCAACTCCCGGACGATCCCGAAATAGCCCGGATCCCCGTCCACGACGACCACGACGTTCTGCTCCGTGACGTCGATCCCCTGCAAGGCCCCTACGGGATCGTTGGTGGCGAGCGTCCGGACGCCCCGCGCCACCGGCAGATCGGCCAGCCGCCCGGGCTCTCCCACCAGGAGGGCGGCGTCCCGCACGGCGGCCAGGGCCGGCTCCGGCAGCGGCGTCCCGTCCCGGCCGATGATCGTCAGCACGCGGGTCCCCGGGCCGGGATGCGGGGGCCCGTCACCGCGCCATCCGCCCGAACATGCCGATCATGCGCTCGCCCGCGGCGTCGACCAGCACGACCTGGGCGGCGACCGGGCTGGCCGACGCGCCCGCGGCCTCGGCGGCGCGCCGCTCCAGTTCCCCCGCGGTGCGGCGGCACAGCTCGCGGCCGCACGGACCGAGCTTGCCCGCGGCCTCCCACAGCGCGTACGCGTGCCGCGCCGTCGGGGCCTCGGCCACCCGCGCGGCCAGCGCGGGACCGCCGTCCATGTCCAGCGTGATCGCGTCCAGCACGCCCGCACCCACGCCCCCGCCACCGCCGCCCGAAGCG
>NZ_SMKU01000366.1 GCF_004349215.1 Actinomadura rubrisoli
GGTAGGCGATGGGGTCGTTCTCGGGGGGCGCGGGGCGCGGCCGCCGTCCGGAGCGTTCCTTGCGGGGAGCGCCGCCGCGCGGCGTGCCCGCGCGGCGGGGCGCGCCCGCACGGCCTTTGCGCGGCGCGGGCTGCCTGCCGCCCGAGCGACTCACGGGGGCGCGGCGCGGGCCGCCTCGGCGGCGGGGTTCATCGGGGTCCACGACGGCGCAGACTACTGCCCGCGAGCCGCCGGCGCGCCCGCCCGCGGCCGGATCACCGCCGCTTCCCGCCGCTGACCAGGTCGAGCCGCCCCCAGACGAAGTCGGCGGGCTTCTCGATCACCAGGCTCACGTCGATCATCTCGTTGAGCGAGGCGGGCTGGACGCCGCCGGCCCGCTCCACCCAGGTGATGACCGCGTAGTGGCCGTAGGTCTTGGCATAGGCGGCGCTGAACCCGGTGCCGAACGGGGGGACGCCGGGCGGGTTCAGCGGCTTCACCCAGCCGGCGCCGGTCGCGCGGTCCAGGTCGCGCTGGATCTGCTGGACGCCCTGCTCGCCGGACAGGTTGATGATCATGAACTGGCCGACGTACTTCTTGTCGGTGCTCACGTACGCGCCGCGCAGGATCTGCGAGCAGCCGTACTTGGCGAGGTCGCCCTGCAGCCGCGCACCCCAGGTGACGCTCTTGCAGTCGGTCGCGAGGTTCGAGGCGGCCAGCTTGAAGGTGTACTTGCCGGACGAGAGGGTCTTCGCGTCGCCGGCGAGCGCCTCGGCCTCGGTCACCGGACGCGGGTCGACGCCCCGCGAGGCGATCTTGGTGAAGCCCTCGCCGCTGAAGTCGGGGGTGAAGGCCGTCGGGAGGACCGGCCCCTTGGGGGCCTTGTCGTCTCCGCCGCCGGTCAGCACCAGGGCGGCCGCGATCGCGATGACGACCACGGCCGCGGCGCCGCCGCCGCCGAACAGGAGCTTGCGGTTGGGGACCTTGCGGGCGGGCTTGTCGTCCGGCCAGAAGTCCCGCCCGCCGCCCTCGCGGGCCGTCTCGGGGGAACCGGTGTCACGAGCCTCGATCACGTCCGGGAGCTTAGCGGGCCGACCGCCCCCGCGCGCCCAAAAGGCCATTTCCTCCGGATTTCGCGGCTAAAGCCCGTTAGTCCCGATCAGCGCGCCGACCCCGTAGGTGATCGCGGCCGCGGCGGCGCCGAACGCCAGCTGGCGCAGGCCGCCGTACCACCAGGCGCGGGTCGTGACCCGCGACACCAGCGCACCGGCGAGGAACAGCCCCAGGGCCGCGATCCCCGCCGCGGGCCACAGGCTCGTGCCGCCCAGCAGATAGGGCAGCACGGGCAGCAGCGCCCCGATCGCGAACGACAGGAACGACGAGCCCGCCGCCAGCAGCGGCGAGGGCAGGTCGGACGGGGACACCCCGAGCTCCTCCCGGGAGTGCACCTCCAGGGCCTCCGCCGGGTCGCGGGACAGCTGCCGCGCGACTTCGGCCGCCGTCGCGGGGTCCACCCCGCGCGCCTCGAAGACCTCCGCCAGCTCCCGCTCCTCGGCCACCGGGTGCCGGGCCAGCTCCAGCCGCTCCACCTCGATCTCGGCGCGAGCCAGCTCGCTCTGGGACGCGACGGAGATGTACTCCCCCGCCGCCATCGAGAACGCGCCCGCCGCGAGGCCGGCCAGGCCCGCCAGCAGGACCACCTTCTGGCTCGCCTGCCCACCCGCGATCCCCGCGATCAGCGCGAAGTTGGACACCAGCCCGTCCATCGCGCCGAACACCGCGGGCCTCAGCCAGCCCCCGCTGACGTCGCGGTGCTCGTGGTGGTTCTCCCCGGGCACCTTCGGCGCCTCCTACTTCCCGTCCTTGACGGGCTCTCCCTTCCCGGACTGCCCGGAGGCGTCGGCGGCACCGTCGCCGTCATTGTCCACGCTCTCCCCTTCGGGCCCGCCCTCGGGGTCTTCGTCCTCGGCCCGGTCCCGGACCTCGGCCTTGGTCTCGTCCTCAGCCTCGGCCGCGTTCTCGTCCGCGCCGGTGTCGGCGGCCACCTCGGGCTCGGGCTCGGCCTCGGGCTCCGGCTCCAGCTCAGGCTCAGGTTCGGCTGCGGGCTCGGGCTCCGCTTCTGCCTGGGGCTCTGCCTCTTCGGGCTTGTCGTTGGACGCGGGCTCGTCCGGCGCGTCCGCCTCGTCCGGTTCCTCGGCCGTCGGCTCCGCGGCGGCCTCTTCTTCCTCCACCTCGGACTCCGGCTCGGCCTCGGCCTCGGGTTCCTTCGCCTCCCCGGCGTCGGCCTCGCCCTCGGACGGGACGGGCGCGGCGGGCTCCGCCTCGATGGGCGCGCCGTCCGCGGGCACCTGGCCGACGCTCTCCACGCCGACGCGGTCGCGGGACAGGTAGAGGTAGGCGACCGCGCCGAGGAACACGACGATCGACGTCCAGTCGTTGAGCCTCAGGCCGAGGAAGTGGTGCGCGTCGTCGATGCGCAGCGCCTCGATCCAGAACCGGCCCACCGTGTAGGCGGCGACGTAGAGCGCGAACGCGCGGCCGTGCGTGAGCTTGAAGCGGCGGTCGGCCCAGATGACGAGGACCGCGACGCCGACGCACCACAGCGACTCGTACAGGAACGTGGGGTGGTAGGTCGCGACGTCGGCGTACTTCGGGTCGAGGGCGGCGATGCCGTCGCTCTCCGGCAGCCGCGGCCGCTGGTCCCGGTCGATCTTGAGGGCCCAGAAGGTGTCCAGGGGGCGCCCGTACAGCTCCTGGTTCCAGTAGTTGCCCCAGCGCCCGATGGCCTGGGCGAGCGCGATGCCGGGCGCCACCGCGTCACCGAGCGCCAGCACGGAGATCCCGCGGCGGCGGCAGCCGATGAGCGCGCCGAGCGCGCCGAACAGGACGGCGCCCCAGATGCCGAGGCCGCCCTTCCAGATCTCCAGGGCCCTGGCGGGGTCGCCGTCGGCGCCGAAGTAGCGCTGGTAGTCGGTGATCACGTGGTAGACACGGCCGCCGACCAGCCCGAACGGGACGGCCCACACGGCCACGTCGACGATCACACCGGGGGCGCCGCCCTTGGCCGCCCAGCGCCGCTCGCCGAGCCAGACCGCGACGACGATACCGATGATGATCATGATGGCGTAGGCGCGGAGCGGGATGGGCCCGAGGTGCCAGACGCCCTGTGAGGGACTCGGGATGAAGGCGAGCGGCTGCATGGGCGTTGACGTTACCGCCTCCGCGCGCCGCGGGGCGCCCCTCCTCGCCAAGGACCCCGGATCGCCGCCGGCCGGTCACCGGTTCGAGACCGCGCGCGGCGCCGGGCGACCCCCGGCACCGCGCGGGCCCGCTACCGCTGTGTGGAGGCCCTGCCGGTGACGCGCCTGCCGGCGGGCGCCGGGGCTCCCCCGGCCGCCTTCGCCACGGCCTCCTTCAAGGCGTCGGCGGAACCGAGCGCGTCGTCGTCGACCTTCCTGCCGTTCAGCGCCAGGTAGGGGGTCGCGCTGACCCCGGCCCTCCCGGCGTGGGCGGTGGCCTCGTCGACGGCCGCGATCCGCTCGTACCGCCGGACGCACGCGGTGAACGCGGCGCCCGTGATGCCGGCCTCGCCCGCCCACTTGATCAGCTGCGGGTTGGTGAAGCCGACGTCGCCCTCCTCGGGCTGGCGGGTGTAGAGCGTGTCGTGGTACCTCATCCACCGGTCGGCGGGCGCGCAGGCGGCGGCGTTCGCCGCGCGCCGCGAGTTGGACATCAGCGGCTCCTGCTGGAAGAGCTGGAACGGCCGGTACACCACCTTGGCCCTACCCTCGGCGGCGAGCTCCTTGAGCGTCCCGCCCTGCCGCTCCTCCAGGGCCAGGCAGGCCGGGCACTGGAAGTCCTCGTACAGCTCCAGGACGGGTCCGGTGACGCCCGGCCTCGCCATCGCGATGGAGCCGTCCCGCTGCCGGACGGCCGGCGCGAGCGCGCCCTTGTAGGCCCCGACGGTCCGCTCGTCCCCGCTGCGGGCGACCGCGACGGCCACCAGGGCGACCCCCGCCGACGCCGCCGCCATGGCGCCGAGGACGACCACCAGCATCCGCCGCCGCCTCTGCCGGGCCGCCGCCCGTGTCCGCCCGCCCATGCCCCGCCGATGCGTGGCGTGCTGCCCCTCGGCCTTGCTCATCGCGATCCCCCGATCGGCCCGTCACCTGCTTGCTGAGCAGCGTACGAGCGTCCGAGGGGAGGGACGGCGGCGCCGCGCCGTCCCGAGGCGGAACGGCGCGGCGCCGGGTCGCGGAGAAAGGCCGGGGTTGCGGAGAAAAGGGGTCAGCCGGTCACTTGCCGCCGCCCGCGGCGGTGATGACCGCCCGGAGGGCCTCGCCGTTACTGGCCTGGCTCTGCAGGTCGAGCTGCTTGCCGTCCAGGAAGACCGTGGGGGTGCCCTCGACCTTGCGGCTCTCCAGGGCGTACTTGGTCATCGAGTCGACCTGCGGCTTCTTCTGCTCGTCCCGGACGCACTTCTCGAAGTTCGGGTCGGTGACGCCGACGTCCTTGCCCCACTTGACGAGGTCGTCGGGGGAGAAGCCCTTGGAGCCCTCCTGCGGCTGGAACTTGAAGAGCGCGTCGTGGTAGGAGATCCACTTGTCGGCGGGCACGCACAGCGCCGCCTCGGCCGACCGCAGCGAGTTGATCCGCACCGGGTCCTTCTGCTGGCCGAACAGGTGGAACGGCCGGTAGACGACCTTCACCTTGCCCTCGACGGCCAGCTGCTCGATGGTCTTGCCGCTGGCCTTCTCGAACTGCTTGCAGACCGGGCACTGGAAGTCCTCGAAGATCTCCAGCACCGGCTTGGTCACGCCCGCCTTGGCCATCACGATGGAGCCGTCGGCCTCGCGGCTGAGCGGGGCGAGCGCGCCCTGGTGGGCCTCAGCCCGGCCGTTCTTCTCCTGCCGGTCCATGATGACGACGGTCGCCGCGACGATCGCCGCGACCGCGACCACCGAGCCGAGGACGATGGCGAGGAGCCGCCGCTGCTTCGCCCGCGCCGCCTGCCGTTTGCGCTCTTCGGCCAGGCGCTCCCGCGCGGACCGCTCTCGTGCGGCCTTGCTCATTGGTTCTCCTATGCGTGGGGGCCGCGCCACAAGCCGCGCGGCACGGACCCGGCGGGACTAGTCGACCTGACCGATCCGCCGGAATTCGTCGGACAGTACGAGGATGAAAAGCAGGATAGTGATGGCGTGGACCCCGGTGCACCAGAGGCAGACCTTGTGCAGGATCGCCAGCTCGACGGTCACCAGGTAGACGACCATCAGCACGCCCACCGACACGCTCGCGAGCCGGGCCCAGCGCAGCGGCGGCCACGGCGACCGCAGCGCCCACGGCGTGATCAGCGCGGCGAACCCGACGAAGAACGCCAGCCCGTACAGCGGCATGGGGATGCCGAGGAGCGCGGCGTACTTGCTGGTGGTGACGGCGTGGCAGTCCACCTTGCTGGTGGACGAGCAGATCAGCGTTTCCTCTTTGTAATGCGCGACCGTCAGGTAGATGGAGATCCCGAGCCCGGCCAGGGTGGAGAGCCAGGCCAGACCCTGGAACCAGAGGGGCGGCGAGGAGGGCCGCTGCGCCCCGCCCCGCTCCCGGGCCGTCATCTCTTGGGTCATCGTGATCCTTCCAGGACCGCCTCGCTGCGTCGGCGAACACACCCTACGGGAGAGCGGGAGCACCACAAGCATGAACCGAGTGGGGGCGGCGGCGAGTTCCCGGAACGGGGCAACGTCCGCGCAGGACGCGGGGTCGCGCGTCCCGCGCGGACGTCTTTCACATTGTCGTCGGCCGGCTCAGCGGCCCTGGCGGACCCCTTCGGCCAGTTCCTCGGTGAGGGCGCGGACCCCGGCCAAGCCGGTGGGCAGGTCGGGGGCGTCCAGGAGGCGGCGGACGAACGCCGACCCGACGATGACGCCGTCGGCGAACCCGGCGACCTGGGCCGCCTGGGCGCCGGTGCCGACGCCGAGCCCGAGCCCGACCGGCAGCGTCCGGCCGCCCTTGTCGATGATCGCCCGGGTGCGCTCCACCAGCCGGGGCGCGCCGGTGTCGACGACGGTCCGGGCGCCGGTGACGCCCATCAGCGACGCCGCGTACACAAAGCCCCGGGACGCCGCGGTGATCGTCTCGATGCGCTCGTCGGTGGAGCTGAGCGCGACCAGGAAGACCCGGTCCAGGCCGTGGGCGTCGGACGCCTCCAGCCAGGCGCCGCCCTCCTCCGGGGTGAGGTCGGGTGTGATCAGCCCGGCGCCGCCCGCCGAGGCCAGATCGCGGGCGAACGCGTCCACGCCGTGGTGGTCGACGGGGTTCCAGTAGGTCATGACGAGGGTCGGGACGCCGGTGGCGGCGACGGCCTCGACCGTCCGGAACACGTCGGCGACGCGGACGCCGCCGACCAGCGCCCGGTGGACGGCGTCCTGGATGACGGGGCCGTCCATCATCGGGTCGGTGTAGGGCAGGCCGATCTCGATGACGTCGCAGCCCGCGTCCACCATCGTCTTGAGGGCCTCGACACCGCCCTCGAAGGTGGGGAACCCCGCGGGCAGGTACCCGACGAGCGCCGCGCGCCCCTCGTCCCGGGCCTTGTCGTAGGCGGTCTGGGCGCTCATCGGGCTTCTCCCTCGGGCATCAGGCCGAAGAAGGTGGCGGCCGTGTGCATGTCCTTGTCGCCGCGTCCGGACAGGCACACCACGACGGTGGCGTCCGGGCCGAGCTCGGCGCCGACCTTGAGGGCGCCCGCGAGGGCGTGCGCCGACTCGATCGCCGGGATGATGCCCTCGGTGCGGCACAGCAGCGAGAACGCCTCCATCGCCTCGGCGTCGGTGATCTCGCGGTACTCGGCGCGGCCGGAGTCGTGCAGCCAGGAGTGCTCGGGGCCGACGCCGGGGTAGTCGAGCCCGGCGGAGATCGAGTGGGTCTCCAGGGTCTGGCCGTCCTCGTCCTGGAGCAGGTAGGTGCGCATGCCGTGGATGACGCCGAGGGTCCCGCCGACGAGCGTCGCGGCGTGCCGTCCGGTGCCCACGCCGTCGCCGCCCGCCTCGAACCCGTACAGCCGGACGGACTCGTCGGGGACGAACGCGTGGAAGGCGCCGATCGCGTTGGAGCCGCCGCCCACGCAGGCGACGACCGCGTCCGGCAGCGCGCCGGTCAGCTCCAGGCACTGCCGCCGGGCCTCCGCGCCGATGACGCGCTGGAAGTCGCGGACCATCACCGGGAACGGGTGGGGACCCATCACGGAGCCGATGCAGTAGTGGGTGTGCTCGACGCTGGCGACCCAGTCGCGGAACGCCTCGTTGCAGGCGTCCTTGAGGGTGCGGCTGCCGGTCCGGACCGGGACGACCTCGGCGCCGAGCATCCGCATCCGGGCGACGTTGAGCGCCTGCCGCTCGGTGTCGACCTCGCCCATGTAGACGGTGCACTCCAGGCCGAGCAGCGCCGCCGCCGTGGCGGTGGCGACGCCGTGCTGGCCCGCGCCCGTCTCGGCGATCACGCGGGTCTTGCCCATGCGCCGGGTGAGCAGCGCCTGCCCCAGCACATTGTTGATCTTGTGGGAGCCGGTGTGGTTGAGGTCCTCGCGCTTGAGCAGCACCCGCGCGCCGCCCGCGTGCGCCGAGAAGCGCTCGGCCTCGGTCAGCAGGCTGGGACGGCCCGCGTAGTTCGCGAGCAGCCCGTCCAGCTCGGCGGTGAAGGCGGGGTCGTCCTTGGCGGTCTCGAACTCGCGGGTGAGCTCGTCGAGCGCGGCCATGAGCGCCTCGGGGGCGAACCTGCCTCCGAAGGCGCCGAAATGGCCCCCGGCGTCGGGAACGGGCGCGCCGGAGCGCGCGGTGTCGATGGTCATGAGAGAAACGCGTCCTGTCGTGCGAAGAGGCCGATCCGGTCAGTGGGACTTCGGACGAACCCGCCATCGCTCGCGCAGCGGTTCAACCTGCATGGCCGTACCCTATCCCGGCCCGTCAGCCGCTCTGGCGCAGCGCGGGATGGGCGCCCGCCGCGACCAGGTCGGCGACCGCCGACCGCGGGTCCTTGCCGATCACCAGGCTCTCCCCCACCAGCACCGCGTCGGCGCCGCTGGAGGCGTAGGCGAGCAGGTCGTGCGGGCCGCGCACCCCGGACTCGGCGATCTTGACGACCTCCTTGGGGATCAGCGGGGCCACCCGGGCGAACACGCTCCGGTCGACCTGGAGGGTGTGCAGGTCGCGGGTGTTCACGCCGATGACCTTGGCGCCCGCCTCCACGGCGCGGGCGGCCTCCTCCTCGGTGTGCGCCTCGACCAGCGGCAGCAGCCCGATCGACTCCGCCCGCTCCACCAGCGAGACCAGGGCGTCCTGCTCCAGGGCGGCGACGATCAGCAGCGCCATGTCGGCGCCGTGGGCGCGCGCCTCCCACAGCTGATAGGAGGTGACGATGAAGTCCTTGCGCAGGACGGAGACGTCGACGTTGGCGCGCACCGCGGACAGGTCGTCCAGGCTGCCGCCGAAGCGGCGCCGCTCGGTCAGCACGCTGATCACCCGGGCGCCGCCGGCCTCGTAGTCGCGGGCCAGCGCGGCCGGGTCGGCGATCGCGGCGAGCGCGCCCTTGGACGGGCTGCTGCGCTTGACCTCGGCGATGACCGACACTCCCTGGCCGCGCAGCGCGCCGAGCGCGTCGCGCGGCGCCGCGGCCGCGGCCGCCTTCTCCTTGAGGGCGTCGAGCGGAACCTCTCGCTGCCTTTCGGCGAGATCGGCCCGGACGCCTTCGATGATCTCGTCCAGCACGCTCAAGGTGGTAGGCCCCCTATTTCAGGTCGTTCCGTGCACCGATCGTAGCCGCCCCCTCGGACGCCCCTCGCATCAGGGAGGGCGCCCGGAACCGGGCCCGGCGGCGGCCCCGGCGGCGGCCCGCGCGCCTCAGGGCGCCAGGGCGTGCGCGAACGGAAGGTTGCGGACGATCCAGTAGACGATCAGGAGGCCGATGAGCCCGTAGACCACCTTCGGCCCGAACAGCGCGGACCGCATCGGCAGGCCCCGCGCGGTCAGGACCGTCCACCGGACATACAGGTACCCGAACACCGGCAACAACAGGAACAACAGCGGGTTCAGGCCGAACGCGACACCCGGATGCCCATGCGCGAGGGCGTTGACGAGCCGCGTCGCCCCGCAGCCCGGGCAGTAGTGACCGGTCAGCGCCAGAAACGGGCAAGCCGGATAGTGACCGGGCTCATTGGGATCCACGAACGCGACCAGGACCGTCCCCGCGGCGACCGCGGCAAGCACCCCCACCTGCGGCACCAGCGCCCGCACCACACTCCC
>NZ_SMKU01000367.1 GCF_004349215.1 Actinomadura rubrisoli
CGTGCCGCCGCCCCCGCCGCGACCGCCGGCCCCCGATGCGCCGCCGGTGCGATTCGATGATCTCAGCAAGATCGTATCGAGAGCCGATCATCGAGGCGCGCTCGGGGACCCCTGCGACGTGCGCAAACGCCCGAAGGGCACTCGGAAACGCCCGAGGCGCACTCGGCAACGCTCAACGGTCGCTCGGAAACACCCGAAGGGCTCTAGACGAGTGAGTCCTAATTGATCACGGTCTGGCTGACTACTCGCAGGCATGGGGAGAGGGTGTCCATGATCGTTTTGTGGAAACAAACCTGGACACCCTCGTGATCGCACTCTACGTAAAGATCGACGACGATGCGGCGGGAACGCCCCGTCTGCCGGGACGCCCGCCGAAGCTGAGCCACTCGGAGTTGCTGTGTCTGGCGGTGATGCAAGCGATGCTCGGCTACCACAGCGAGGCCCGCTGGCTGCGCCACGTTGACCGGCACCTGCGCCACCTGTTCCCCTCCATGCCGGGCCAGTCCGGCTACAACAAGCGGCTGCGGGCGGCGTTGCCGCAGATCAAACGGGTGATCCGGGTGCTGGCCACCAACACCGACTTCTTCGACGACGGCGTGTGGCTGACCGACTCGACCCCGGTTGCGTGCGGGAAGTCGCGTCCCACCGCGTTGCGCAGCCAGGTCGCCGGCTGGGCGGGCTATGGCTACTGCGCCTCGCATTCGCGGTTCTACTGGGGACTGCGGCTGTATCTGGTGTGCACCCCGGCCGGGATGCCGATCCTGTGGGCACTGGCCAACCCCAAGATCGGGGAACGCGAGGTGCTGGAGGCGATGCTCGAGGTCGACGCCGACCTCGTCGCGGCGCGGGACGGTCTGCTGCTGATCACCGACAAAGGCTTCGCGGGCGAGAAGTTCGAGGAGCGGCTACGGTCCGAACACGGCGTCACGCTGCTGCGCCCGTCCCGCAAGAAGGAGATCCAGCGGGCGGGCGAGCCGATGCTCAAGAAGGTCCGCCAGCTCATCGAGTCGATCAACGACACCCTCAAAGGGCAACTCGACCTGGAACAACACGGTGGACGCACCACCGATGGCATCGCCGTCCGCGTCGCCCAGCGCGTGCTGGCCCTGGCCGCCGCGATCTGGCACAACTTCCAGACCGGGCAGCCCGTCAGCCGATCACTCACCGCCTACGACCACTGACCGTAACCACCACCATTAGGAATCACTCGTCTAGGGGACGCCCGCGACCCAGGACGGGACGGGATCGCACCGCGGCGGGACCGGGCTCAGGCGTCGATCAGGTCGATCAGGTCGGCGATCGAGGGCACCACCCGCGACGGGCGGAACGGGAACCGCTCGATCTCCTCCTTGCGGGTCACCCCCGTCAGCACCAGGATCGTCTCCAGCCCGGCCTCCACGCCCGCGACGATGTCGGTGTCCATGCGGTCCCCGACCATCGCCGTGCACTCGCTGTGCCCGCCCACCACGTTCAGCGCCGTCCGCATCATCAGCGGGTTCGGCTTGCCGACGAAGTAGGGCTCCACCCCCGTCGCCCGCGTGATCATCGCGGCGACCGCGCCGCACGCCGGCAGCGAGCCCTCCGGGGACGGGCCCACCGGGTCGGGATTGGTCGCCACGAACCGCGCGCCGCCCTCGATCAGCCGGATCGCCCGCGTGATCTGCGAGAAGGAGTAGGTGCGGGTCTCGCCCAGCACCACGTAGTCGGGGTCGATGTCGGTCAGCACGAAGTCGGCCTCGTGCAGCGCGGTCGTCAGCCCCGCCTCGCCGATCACATACGCCGACCCCTCGGGACGCTGGTCGGCCAGGAACCGCGCGGTCGCCAGCGCCGAGGTCCAGATCGACTCCGCCGGGACCGTGAGCCCGAGCGCCGCCAGCCGCGCCGACAGGTCGCGCCGCGTGTAGATCGAGTTGTTGGTCAGCACCAGGAAGGGCCTGCCGGATCTGGCCAGCCTGCGGACGAACTCGTCGGCCCCCGGCACGGGCCGGCCCTCGTGCACCAGCACCCCGTCCATGTCCGACAGCCAGTACTCGATCGGCTTGCGCTCGGTCATGTCCCCATTGTCGCAGGTGGTGATCACCCCCGGTACCGCCGCTCGCCCGCCCGCGGCCGTCCCCCGCCGGTAGCGTGGGCCCCGTGACCCAACACAGCACACCGCGCGCCGGAACCGGCATCAGCGAGACCAACAGCCCCGACATCGTGCCGGGCACCGGCTACAGCCATGTGATCTCCGTCGACGTCCCGGGACGGCTCGTGGTGATCAGCGGCCAGATCGCCCTGGACGCGGGCGGCAACCTGGTCGGCGCCGGGGACCTGCGGGCCCAGACCCGGCAGGTGTTCACCAACCTGGAGGCCGCGCTCACCGCCGCCGGGGCCCGCTGGGAGCACGTCGTCAGGCTCGGCTACTTCATGCGCGACGCCGGCCAGGTCGAGGTCATGCGGGCCGCGCGCAAGGAGATCCTGCCCGAGGGCGTCTCCCCCGCCGCGTCCCTGATCGAGGTGTCCGGGCTCATCCGCGACGACCTGCTCCTGGAGGTCGAGGCCCTGGCCGTGGTCCCCCTCGACCGATGACGCCGTGACGCGATGACGCGAGGGGCGTCCCGGCCGCGGCCGGGACGCCCCTCACCTCACGCCGCCCCTGCTCAGACGTTGACGCCGAAGTCCGAGGCGATGCCGGACAGGCCCGAGGCGTACCCCTGGCCCACCGCGCGGAACTTCCACTCGGCGCCGCTGCGGTACAGCTCGCCGAACACCATCGCGGTCTCGGTCGAGGCGTCCTCCGACAGGTCGTACCGCGCGATCTCGTTGCCGTCGGCCTGGTTCACCACGCGGATGAACGCGTTGCGGACCTGCCCGAAGCTCTGCTGGCGGCCGTCGGCGTCGTAGATGGAGACCGGAAACACGATCTTGGAGATCTCGGCCGGGACCGTGGACAGGCCGACCTTGATCTGCTCGTCGTCGCCCTCGCCCTCACCGGTGAGGTTGTCGCCGGTGTGCTCGACCGAGCCGTCGGGGCTCTTGAGGTTGTTGAAGAACACGAAGTGCTGGTCCGACAGCACCTTGTTCTCCGCCGAGCACAGCAGGGCGCTGGCGTCGAGGTCGAAGTCGTTCCCGGTGGTGGTCCGCACGTCCCAGCCCAGACCCACCACGACCGCGGTCAGTCCGGGAGCCTCCTTCGTCAACGAGACGTTGCCGCCCTTGCTCAGACTGACTCCCACTGTGTCTACCTCCGTATCGGCCGGCGCGGGTGCCTGTCACCCGCGCGGTCTGTAACGAGAACGGTAGCCATCCTGCACTGGTTCCCCCAGGTCCTTCACGAAGTCGGGGCCGTGGCGTGGCGTTTTCCCAGGAAATCGGGCGCCGGACCCCGATCGGACGGCCCTCGGGCCCCGCCGGCGAACGCGCCGGCGAACGCGCCGGGCGCGGTGATCGGGGCGGGCAACTCCAACGCCGCCGCCAGATCCGCGGCGCGCGGCGCCAACTCGTCGCAGACCCGGCGCCGCAGCGCCCACACCTCCTCCAGCGCCCCCGGCGGGACCACCCCCTCGTTCAGCAGGTCCCCGGCGCGGCGGTCGATCCAGTTCAGGGCGTGCAGCCCCAGCACCGGGCGCAGCGCGTCCGGCCCCGCCTCCAGCGCGCCGCCGAGGATCTCCAGCACCGTGCGGTCGGCGCAGGCGCGGGCCGTCCGCGCCGCCAGGACGAGGTTGTCGTTCCAGGCCGCGAACGGGTCCAGCCCGGCGCGCAGCGCCGCGCCCACCCGCGCGGCGAGCCGGTCGCGCATCCGCCGCTCGGCGCCCCGCGCCAGGAACAGCCACACCCGCGGGGACAGTAGGTCCCCCTCGTCGGGCGGCCCCGCCGCCTCCTCCGGCGGGGTGTAGCGGTCCAGGTCGGCCATGGCGCGGGCGGTGTCGTAGAGGATCAGCTCGTTGTCGCCGCCGGCGTTCAGGTAGGCGTGGCAGAGCCCCCGGTAGGCGTTGAGGCGCTCCACCGCCGCGAACCCGGGCGCGCCGCTGTGCGCCCGGCACGCCGACACCGTCTCCTCCGCCTGGACGGTCGCGGCGGCCTTCAGCAGCGCCAGGTCCCGGTCCACCGCCGACCAGGGCGCCCACGCCGTCCGCGGGCCGCCCTCCGCCGGGGCCGCCGCGGGCCGCTCCTGGACGTGCCCCGCCACGGCCGTCAGCGCGTACGCCGACGCCAGGGCGCCCAGCACCGCCTCCTGCTGGTTGCGGTAGTCGGTCAGCGGACGCCGCGGCGCCAGCCGTCCCAGCGTGGTGCGGCCCGCCGAGTGCGCCAGCAGCATCCCGGCGGACGCGCGGGTGATCGCGGCGGACGCGGAGATCACCGCCCGCCACACCGCCGGGCCGATGCCCATCGAGCGGGTCAGCCGCGCCGCCGGGGAGCCCGCCGGGTCGTGGAAGGAGCCGTCGGCGCCGAACCCGGCCCCGTCGCGCAGCCACGCCTCGTAGGGCACCCGCAGCCCCTCCAGCCGCACCGCCGCGTAGTCCACCGGCAGGCCGGTGGTCTCCGGCGCCGCGACGACGTCGACCCCGGCCGGGACGCGCCCGTCCGGGCCCCGCAGCGGCACCGCGAACACGAACACCCCGCGCTCGCGGCCGCCGTGGACGAGCGTGGCGTAGACGGCGGCGACCTTGGCCACCTCCGGGTGGGCGGTGTTGGTGGGGAACTTGGCGGCCGCGGCGTCCGGCGTGCTCAGCACGAACCCGCCGGTCGCGGGGTCGCGGCGGGCGACGGTGCGCGGCGCCAGATGGCTGTTGCTGCGCCCCACCTCGGTCATCAGCAGCGCCCCGAACGCCTCCATCGACTCCAGCGCCGCGCGCTCCCGCCGCGGCCCCTCCTGGCCCGCGCCGAACCGCAGGATCGGGCCGAGCGCCAGCGTGTAGTGCAGCAGCATCACGTGGAACAGCGCCGGATCGGCCATCGCCGCCCGCTCCAGCAGCGCGCACAGCGCGGGCGGATCGTCCAGCAGCCCGGCGGCCGGCGGCGCGGTCAGCCCCGCGTGCCGCAGCCGCGCGTAGGTGAGGGCCTGATGCCCGCGCGCGGTGAGCCCGTCGGGATAGCCGAAGAACTCCTCCGGGACGGCCTCCGCCACCCACGCGCGGGCCTTGTCGTCCAGGGACGTCCCGCGCACGAAGGCGGCCAGACCGTCCCCGCCCGTGCCGGTGTCCCCGCTGGTGCCGGTGGCCATCGCGACGCTCCTGTTCACGTTCGGGGATCGGGGACGATGCCGGGTGCGGACCTGCCGACCTGCGGGCCCCCGTCACGCGCCCCACCGGACACCGCACCGGACACCGCACCGGACGTCACGGCTGACGTTGCGGCGGGCGCGGCGGCGGGCGCGCTCTGCCCCCGCCCGCCGCCGCGGGACCCGGCCGCGACGCGCCGCGCGGAACCGTCCGGGTCGGACGGCACGGTGCGGTGCGGACGGTCGCGGTGCGGACGATCGTGCGGCGGACGGTCGCGCAGGGGCGCCAGCGTCCGCGCGCCCGGCACCGACAGCCGTGCGCACTGGCACAGCGCGCTCCCGGCGCCGGCCTCGGTGAACACCGTCGCGCCCGCGGTGTGCACCGCCCGCAGGGTCTCCGGCAGCCGCACCGGCTTGACGATGCAGTCGGCCAGCGCCCGGTGCAGGTCGTCGTCGTCGCGGTAGGCGCGCCCGCGCACCGGGGAGTGCACCGGCACCCGCAGGGCGCGCTGGGGGAACGCGCGGATCGCCTCGTACCACTCCTCGTCGGCGCCCGCCATCGCCGGATGGTGCGACAGGTAGGGCACCGCGAGCCGCACCGCCCGGATCCCCGCGCGCTCGCCCGCCGCCAGCACCGCCTCCAGCGGCCCGACCGGGCCGCTGACCACCGTGACCGACGGCGCGTTCAGGCACGCCACCACGACCTGCGGCGCGCCGGCCGCCGCGATGCACGCGCGGGTGGCGTCCTCGCCGGCCTCCAGCATCCCCATCCCGCCGCCACCGCCCCACCGCGCCAGCACCCCCACCAGCGCGACGGCCATCCGGGCGCCGTCGGCGATGCCGAACGCCCCCGCGCACACCAGCGCGGCGATCTCCCCGAAGCTCTGCCCGACGGCGTGCCCGGGCCGGACGCCGGACGTCCGCAGCACCCGGTCGACCGCGACGGACGCGGCGTACCCCGACAGCTGGGCGACCCCGGGAACGCGCGCCGCCGCCCGGTACGCGCCGGGATCCTCCAGCAGGATCGAGCGCAGCACCGGCCATCCCGAGCGCGGCAGCCCCTCCTGGACGGTGTCCAGGACATCGGTGACGGCGCGCGCGGCGGCGGGGCCGCGGCGGGCCAGCCGCGCGAGGTCGGGGACCGCCGCCGAGCCGGTGCCGGCGAACAGGAAGGCGCAGACGTCGCCGGGCTTGAGTTCCTCGGCCGGACGCAGAGACGAGCACACGAGAGGGCTCCTTACCGTAACGGAAGGCAGTCTTTTCTCTTCGGCTAAGCGCGGCTTGTGGCTCTGGAACGAAGCCTCTGAAATGGGATTATTCACTCATGGAATCGGCTTGGCAACCGTCAGTGGTGACAGCACGCCGTTGCCACCCCGACAGGGGCATGCGTCCGTCGGCTCGCTGATCGCGGCGGCCGGGGCGCCGGCGCCCGATGCCGGGCCGGCCTAGGACCACGACCGCCGGCGCGACGCCGGTGGAGGGAGCGACCCATGACCGTGCAGCCGCAAAAGCGCCGGCCGCCGACCGAACGGCACCGAACCGAACGGCACCGAACCGAACGCGACCGATCCGGGGGCGAACACGCGCCACCACCGGGGTGGGCGATCGCGGGCACCGGCTCCTACCTGCCCGGCCGGCCCGTCGCCAGCGACGAGCTGTCCCGCTCGCTGGGGCTGGACCCGTCCTGGATCGAGGGGCGCACCGGGATCCGTCACCGGCACGTCGCCGGCGACGGCCAGGCCGCCTCCGACCTGGCCGCGGCCGCCGCGCGCCGCGCCCTCGACGACGCCGGGCTGGACCCCGGCGATCTCGGCCTGATCGTGCTGGGCACCTCCACCCCCGACGAGCTCGGCCCCTCCACCGCCTGCCGCGTGCAGGCGCTGCTGGAGGCCCGCCACGCCGCCGCGTTCGACGTCGCCGCCGCCTGCACCGGCTTCGTCTACGGGCTCCAGGCCGCCGTCGGCTGGCTGTGCACCCAGCGCGGATCCTCCCCGTACGCGCTGGTCATCGGCGTCGAGGTGTACTCCAGGTTCCTCAACTCCGGCGACCGCGCCACCGCCGCGCTGTTCGGCGACGGCGCCGCCGCCGCGGTGATCGGGCCCGCCCCCCGGCCGTACGGGATCGGCCCGGTCACCCTCGGCTCGGACGGCACGCGCGCCGGGGACGTCCTCATCCCCGCGGGCGGGAGCCGCGCGCCCGCCAGCCTCGACACGCTGGCGGGGCTGGGTCACACCATCCACATGGACGCCCGCGCCGCCCGCGACTTCATCACCGGGATCCTGCCCCGGCTGGTGGCCGAGGCGTCCGCGGCCGCCGGCATCAAGCCCGCCGACCTCGCGCTGGTCGTCCCGCACCAGCCCAACCCGCGCCTGGTCGCCTCGCTCGCCGGCGAGGCCGGGCTGGAGCCGGGGCAACTGGCCATCGCCGGGCAGGACGTGGGCAACATCGGCGCCGCCAGCCTGCCCTACGCCCTGGACGCCGCCCTGCGCACCCGCGGCGTCCAGGCCGGCGAGCTGGTGCTGCTCGCCGGGTTCGGCGCGGGCCTGACCTGGGGGCACACCCTCATCACCTGGCCGCCCGCCTGACCCCGCCCCTTCCATACGTTGCCGGTTATATGCGAAGGGAGTTATATTCGGTGTGGACGGCCCGGGTGCCCGGCACGGCGTGCCGGCCGCGCACCCGGGCAGGACACCCAGGCAAGGAGAGGCAGGGCGATACCCATGAGCACCGACGACGGAACGGCCACCTACCGGGACGGGCGGGCGCTGATGCGCTTCGAACGCCGCCTGCGCCACCCCGCCGAGCGGGTCTGGCGCGCCCTCACCGACCCCGCCGAGCTCTCGGCATGGCTCGCCGACGCCGACCTGGAACCCCGCGCCGGAGGCAAGTTCGAGCTGCGCTGGCTGAACGCCGGCGACGACGGCGAGCGGGCCGTCGCGCGCGGCACCGTCAGCGCGTTCGACCCGCCGCGCCTGCTGGAGCTGGACTCCGACATCCACGGCCGGCTGCGCTGGGAGCTGACCCCCACCCCCGAAGGGACGCTGCTGGTGTTCACCAGCGACAACCGGATGCCGCCGGAGTACCTCGCGCGGACCCTCGCCGGCTGGCACGTCCACCTGGACTACCTGGCCGACGCGCTGGAGGGCCGCCGGGTCGACTGGGCCCGCTGGACCACCGAGGGCTGGCAGGTCCACCACGACCGCTACGCCGAACGGCTCGGCCAGGCGGCGCCCGACGCCTGACCGGCACCCTCCTCCACCACACGGGCCGGGCCCGCGCGCCGGCTCCGGCCCCACAACAGCGGACGACCCGGGACCCCTGTGGCCTCGGGCCGTCCGCTACGGGCGGCCGCGGTCACCACTCCGACAGCACCAGGGCCTGGACGGCCAGCGCCGTGAGCGCCTGCGCCGCCAGCCAGCCCCGCGCCGGGGGGCGGTGCGCGGACGCCGCGACCACGAGCCAGGCCGCGAACGGCACCCAGATCCGCTCCACCTCGCCCTTGGTCACGCCCGACACGTCCAGCGCGAGCATCCCCAGCAGCGCCGCGCCCGCGAGCAGCGCCACCGCGACCGCCGGGCCCGCCGGGCCCGCGCCGCCGCCCCCGCGGCGGCCCCGCAGCGCCCGCGCCGACCGTCCCAACGCCGCCAGCGTCCCGGGCAGCGCGTGCGCGACCGCGGGACCGGCGAGCAGCCCCAGCACCGCCAGGTCCGCGAACAGGAAGTAGGGGTAGGACCGCTGCGCCGACCCCCGGCTGATCAGATACGTGTCGAGCGTGGCGCGCACCCCGTCCGGCCACCAGAAGCCCGCCAGCGTGAACGCGGCGGGCACGACCGCCAGCCCCGCCCCCGCCGCCGCCAGCACGCCCAGGCGCGGGCGGCCCAGCAGCACCGCCGCGGGCACCGCGAACAGCGGCAGCAGCCCGTAGCTGAGGTAGGGCAGGCAGCCCAGCAGCAGCCCGCCCCCGGCCGCCGCCGGCCACACCGGCCAC
>NZ_SMKU01000368.1 GCF_004349215.1 Actinomadura rubrisoli
GATCCGAGGGTGGGACGAGGTGGCGGAACGGCCCGGGCCGGGCGCGGAGCCGCAGGTCGGAGGCCGGTTGGGGGTCGCTGCGGGTGGCGTAGCCGGCCAGCTATTCACCTATTCCGATTGTTTTAGTAGGTTTACCCCTGTGACCAGGAGAGACACGGTGGCCGGAGCGGGGGCGCCGCCGCATGCGGCCGGGGCGCCGGCGCTGGCCGACGCGCGGCGGCTGCGGGCCGACCGGGCCCGGCAGGTGGCCGACGTGCTGCGCCGCCAGGTGCTGTACGGGGAGTTCCGCAGCGGGACCCTGCCCGCCGAGGCGGAGCTCGTGCGGGACTTCGGCGCGTCCCGCAACACCGTCCGGGTGGCGCTCGACCTGCTGCGCGCCGAAGGGCTGGTCGAGCGGTGCCCGGGCGTCGGCACGGTGGTGGTGGCCGAGAAGTACCCGCACGGGCTGGAACGGCTCCTCGGCCTGGCCGAGACGCTGCGCGAGCACGGGGAGGTCGCCAACGAGGTCCGCACCACCGGCCTGATCACGCCGTCGCGGGAGATCTCGTCCCGGCTCCGGCTGCCGGACGGCGAGCCCGTCGTCTACATCGAGCGGGTCCGGCGGCTCAACGGGACGCCGCTCTCGCTCGACCTCACCTACGTGTCCCGTGACCTGGGCGAGCCGCTGCTCGCCGAGGACCTCGCCCACAACGACGTGTTCGTCCTGCTCGAACGGATCGCGGGGCAGCCCCTGGGACGGGCGGACGTCACGCTGGAGGCCGTCAACGCCGACCCCCACTCGGCGGCGACGCTGGACGCGCCGCGCGGCACCGCCCTGCTCATGCTCGAACGGCTCACCCACCTCGCCGACGGACGCCCGGTCGACCTGGAGTTCATCCGGTTCCGCGGCGACCGCATCACGATGAGCGGCTCCATGAGCCGCACCTGACCCTCCTGCTCGACCCACCGACCCTGCTCGACCTTGCCCGACCGTGCCCGACAGTCTCACCGGCCGCGCAGCGCCGCGCGGTGTGTTCCGCATGCCCGGCCGCCCACCGCCGACCCCTGGAGAACGCCATGTCCCTCGTGGAGCATCGCGCCGACGTCCCTGTGACCGTGGACGAGGCCCTGTGCATCGACGGCTGCACCTTGTGCATCGACGTATGCCCGCTGGACGCGCTGGCCGTCCACCCGGAGACCGGCAAGGCGTACATGCACGTGGACGAGTGCTGGTACTGCGGCCCATGCGCCGACCGGTGTCCCACCGGAGCCGTGACCGTGAACATGCCCTACCTGCTGCGCTGAAGGGGCCGGAGATGAACAGAACCCTGGCGGCGGCCGCCGCCGCCGCCCTGATCCCGCTCGGCGCCGGCTGCACGGTGGCAGGCAACGCGTCCGGCGGAGGCGGGTCCGACCAGATCGTCGTCGGCTACCAGTCGAAGACCATCAACACGGTCACCGCAGGAACCCTGCTGCGCTCGCTCGGCTACTTCGAGAAGCGCCTGAAGGACCTGGGCAAGGCCGACGGCAAGAAGTACTCGGTGGTCTGGCAGGACTACGACACCGGCGCGCCCATCACCGCCCAGATGCTGGCCGGGAAGATCGACATCGGCTCGATGGGCGACTACCCGCTGCTGATCAACGGCTCGCGGTCGCAGGCCCAGGGCGGCGACGCCCGGACCGAGATGGTGGCGGTGACCGGCTACAACCTGCGCGGCTCGCTGAACGGCGTGGTCGTCGGCAACGGCTCGAAGGCCGCGAGCCTGCGCGACCTCAAGGGCAGGACGGTCTCGGCGAGCGTCGGGTCCGCCGGGCACGGGACGCTCGTCCAGGCGGCGCGCCGGTACGGGCTGGACCCGGCGAAGGACCTGAAGGTCGAGAACCAGCAGCCCACGGTGGGCGCGTCCGCGCTGCAGGCGGGCAGCGCCGCCGGGCTCGCGCAGTTCGTCGCGTGGCCGGGCCTGCTGGTGCAGAAGGGCCAGGCACGGCTGCTGTACGACGGCGGCGGGCTGAACGTGCCGACGTTCCACGGCGTCGTCGTCCGCAAGGAGTTCGCCGAGGAGCGGACGAAGGTCCTGCGGGCGTTCCTCGGCGCCCAGATCGACGCGACTCGCTCCCTGCACGCCGACCCCGTGAAGGCGGCGGAGTCCGTGGCGTCCTCTACGGGACTGCCTGCCGAGACCGTCTACCTCTACAACGGCGCCGGTGGCGTCGCCACGTTCGACCCGACCGTCAAGAAGAGGCTCAGGGACGCCCTCGCGCAGGACGTGCCGTTCCTGAAGTCCATCGGTGTCATCCAGACGCCGCTGGACGTGGGGCCGTTCATCAACGACGCCTACATCAAGCAGGCGTACGGCTCGTCCTACGAACGCGATGCCGCCTCCACCGCCAACCCGGCCGCGATCAACGGAACGGACGCGGTGTGCAAGAAGAAGGTGGACGATCCTGCGGCAGCCGGAGAGGTGTGGGTGACGGGCGAGACCAAGACGCGTCCGGTCGCCGGCCCCGTCTGCCTGTTGAAGAACGTGCGCGCCCTCCAGGCCGAGAAGAAGCAGATCCGGGCGGCCTACATCCCTGACGCGACGACCGGGACCCGGTGGTTCGCCGACAAGGACGTCTGGGTGGAGGACCCGTCGGCCGGTGCGGCGAAGCGGTTCGTGCCGTTCGCGACGCAGGAGGCGGCGGACAAGTACATCTCCGCCCACTCGGGTGCCAAGGTCGTCCCCTACGGTGAGGCGGTGCGGCGCGCATGAGCGGGGTGCTCCGCTGGCTGGTGCGGCTGGCGTCCCTGGGCGCGGCGCTGGTGGTCTGGCAGCTGCTCACCGCGGCGAACGTCCGGATGTGGGTGCGGTTCGACCGGTTCCCCGGCCCGGTGGACGTGGCGCGCGAGTTCGGCCGCCAGATCGAGAACGGGCAGTTCTACCAGGACATCGCCCAGAGCCTGGTGCGCATCCTGACCGGGTTCGCCTTGGCCGCCGTCCTCGGCATCGTGCTCGGCGTCGCGACGGCCCGCTCGCGCTGGGTGGGCGACCTGCTCCAGCCGCTGCTGGAGGTGGCCCGGCCGATCCCGGCCATCGCGCTGGTGCCGGTGGCGATCCTGCTGTTCCCGGCGAACGAGCAGGGCATCGTCTTCATCACCTTCGTCGCGGCGTTCTTCCCGGTGCTGGTCAGCACGCGGCACGCCGTGAACGCGCTGCCCGTCGTCTGGGAGGACGCGGTGCGCACGCTCGGCGCGGGCCGGGCGCGGGTGCTCGTCCAGGTCGTCCTGCCGGGGGTGCTGCCGGGCGTCTTCGGCGGCCTGTCGATCGGCATGGGCGTGGCGTGGATCTGCGTGATCTCCGCCGAGATGATCTCCGGTGACTTCGGCGTCGGCTACCGGACGTGGCAGGCGTACACGATCGTCGACTACCCCGGCGTGCTCGTCGGGATGGCCACCATCGGGCTGCTCGGCTGGCTCACCTCCGCCTCGGTGGAGCTCGCCGGACGCCGGCTGACCCGGTGGCTGCCGAGGGAGGAACGCCGATGAGCGGCGCGCACTCTGCACGGAGCCTGTCGTCCCGGAACCTGTCCTCGCGGACCGCGCGGACCGCGCGGGACCTGCCTACGCGGGATCTGTCCGCACGGGATCTGTCCGCACGGGGCCTGTCTTTGCGGGCCGACGGGGTGACCCTCGGGTACGGCAGCGGCCGCGCCGTGGTCTCCGGGCTCGACCTGGACGTCGCGTCGGGCGAGGTGCTGGTCGTCCTCGGGCCGTCCGGCTGCGGGAAGTCCACGCTGCTCCGGGCGTTCGCCGGCCTGCTGCCGGTCTCGTCCGGGCGCGTCCTGGCGGACGGGGTGCCCGTCACCGGGACGTCCGCCGACCGGGCGCTGATGTTCCAGGACGACGCGCTCCTGCCCTGGCGCACGGCCCGCCGCAACGTCGAGCTGGCGCTGTCCCTGCGCGGCGTCCGGCGCGCCGAGCGCCGCGCCACCGCCGCGCGCTGGCTGGAGCGGGTGGGCCTCGGCGACGCCGCCGGCCGGCTTCCGCGCGAGCTGTCCGGGGGCATGCGCCAGCGCGTCCAGCTCGCCCGGACCCTCGCCGCCGGGCCCCGCGCCATCCTGATGGACGAGCCGTTCGGCGCCCTGGACGCGCAGACCCGGGCGACCATGCAGCGCCTGCTCCTCGACGTCCTCGCCGACGCGCCCGCCACGGTCGTGTTCGTCACGCACGACGTGGACGAGGCGCTGCTGCTCGGCCACCGGGTCGTGGTGCTCGGCGCGGCCGGCGTCGCCGCGGAGTTCCCCGTCCCCGCGTCCCGCGACCGCGTCCTCGCGGCGCTGGGCGCCCGCACCGAGGCCAGGGAGGCCGTCTGATGGAGATCCCCTCCGTGGCCGAGCGGCGCGAGCTGGGCTGCGACGTGCTGGTCATCGGCGGCGGCACCGCCGGGACCATGGCCGCCATCACCGCGGCCGAGCACGGCGCCTCCGTGCTGCTGCTGGAGAAGGCGCACGTCCGGCACTCGGGCGCCCTGGCCATGGGCATGGACGGGGTGAACAACGCGGTCATCCCCGGCAAGGCCACGCCCGAGGACTACGTCGCCGAGATCACCCGGGCGAACGACGGCATCGTGGACCAGCGGACCGTCCGGCAGACCGCCACGCGCGGCTTCGCCATGGTCAAGCGCCTCGAACGGTACGGCGTGAAGTTCGAGAAGGACGAGCACGGCGAGTACGCCGTGCGGCGCGTCCACCGGTCGGGCTCCTACGTCCTGCCCATGCCGGAGGGCAAGGACGTCAAGAAGGTCCTGTACCGGGTCCTGCGGCAGCGGTCCATCCGGGAGAAGGTGCAGATAGAGAACAGGGTCATGCCGGTGCGCGTCCTCACCTCCGGCGGACGCGCAGTAGGGGCGGTCGGGTTCGACACCCGCAGCGGGGAGTTCGTCACCGTGTCGGCCGGTGCGGTCATCCTGGCGACGGGTGCGTGCGGACGTCTCGGCCTGCCCGCGTCCGGCTACCTGTACGGGACGTACGAGAACCCCACCAACGCCGGTGACGGCTACGCCATGGCCTACCACGCCGGCGCGGAGCTGAGCGGGATCGAGTGCTTCCAGATCAACCCGCTCATCAAGGACTACAACGGCCCCGCGTGCGCGTACGTGGCCAACCCCTTCGGCGGCTACCAGGTGAACGCCGAGGGGCAGCGGTTCGTGGACAGCGACTACTGGTCCGGGCAGATGATGGCGGAGGTCAAGCGCGAGATCGACTCGGCGCGCGGCCCCATCTACCTCAAGCTCACCCACCTGCCGGACGAGACCGTGGACGCCCTCGAAGGCATCCTGCACACCACCGAGCGGCCCACGCGCGGCACGTTCCACGCCGGGCGCGGCCACGACTACCGCACCCACGACGTGGAGATGCACATCTCCGAGATCGGGCTGTGCGGCGGGCACTCGGCGTCGGGCGTGTGGGTGGACGAGAACGCCCGCACCACCGTCCCCGGCCTGTACGCGGCGGGCGACCTGGCCTGCGTCCCGCACAACTACATGATCGGCGCGTTCGTCTTCGGCGACCTGGCCGGGGCGCACGCGTCCGCGCACACCTCCGCGCGGCCGGGGGGCGCAGCGCCCGAGCTGCCGGAGGACCAGATCCGGGCCGCCCACGAGCTGGTCTACCGCCCCCTGCGCCACCCGGACGGCCCTCCGCAGCCGCAGGTCGAGTACAAGCTGCGCCGCTTCGTCAACGACTACGTCGCGCCGCCCAAGACCGAGGCCAAGCTCGACATCGCCGTCGAGTCCTTCACCCGGATGGAGGCGGAGATCGCGTCGATGGGCGCGCGGACCCCGCACGAGCTGATGCGCTGCGCGGAGGTCACGTTCATCCGCGACTGCGCGGAGATGGCGGCCCGCTCGTCCCTGACCCGCACCGAGAGCCGCTGGGGCCTCTACCACGACCGCGCCGACCTGCCCGAGCGCGACGACGCGTCCTGGATGTTCCACCTCAACCTGCGGCGGCGCGGCGACGGGACGATGGAGTTCCTCAAGCGCCCGGTCGCCCCGTACGTGGTGCCGGTGGAGGAGTTCACCGTCCCGGCGCCGGGCGGGCCGATCGTCCTCACCCCGGCCGCGCCTGCCGTGCCGTCCGCCGCGCCCGCGCGCGCCGCGGCGTCCACGGGACGTCCGGCGACGGCCATCGGCCGCTCCCCGCGCCTCCTCGAACTGCAGCGGCTCGCCGAGACCGAGCCGTCCGTCGACGCGATAGCCCGGTACCTGGCCGACCCCGACCCGAAGGTCCGCCGCGCCGCCGTCGCCACGCTGACCGAGGTGGCGCCGGACGGCGTCACCGGCGCCCTGGCCACCGCGCTCGCCGACGGGCACGGCTCGGTGCGCCACGCCGCCGCGACCGCGCTCCGCGAACTGGTCGAGGTCCTCCCCGTCACGTCCCAGGTGAGGGACGCCCTGTCCGGCGCCCTGGACAGCCAGGACGCCCAGGTCCGCGCCGTCGTCCTGGACGTCCTGCGCGCGCTGCGCCTGGGCGGCCCCGCCGTGTTCGGCGACGCCCTCCGCGACGCCGATCACCGCGTCCGGCTCCAGGCCGTCCGGGGCCTGGTCGCGCACGACGCGGCGGACGAGGTGGGCCGCGCTGCGGACGACCCGTCCCGCGAGGTGCGGGTGGCGGTGGCGCACGGCCTCGGCACGATCGGCGCCCCGGCGTCCCCGGCAGTCCTGGGCCGCCTGCTGGAGGACCGCGACCCGCTCGTCCGGGCGGCGGCGCTCGAAGCGCTCGCGGGCGTCGGCTGCCCGCCGCCGCTCGACACCGCCGCCGCGGACGCCCTGCACGATCCCGCCTGGCAGGTCCGCACGGGCGCGGCCAAGGGCCTGGCCGCGGCCGACCCGGACATCGCCGCAGGCCCCTTGATCAAGGCTCTCGACGACCCGCACCTGGACGTCCGGAAGGCCGCCGTGATCTCTCTGGCCCCGCACGCCCCCCGACCGGACGTCCAGGATGCCCTGACATCGGCCACCAATGACCCGGACGCCGACGTCCGGGCGTACGCCCGGCGCGCCCTGGACCCCCGCTAGCCTGCGGCGGGTCGTTGCCAGGCAGCCCCTCTTGGCGGCGACCCGCCGCAACTGGACGCCGCCCGCCGGATCAGCGGGCCAGGGGCAGGAGGGCGGCGGTCGTGGCGATCTCCACCAGGGCTCCGAGGACGTCGCCGGTGATGCCGCCCAGGCGGCGGACGGCGTGGCGGAGCATGAGGAGCGCGGCGGCCAGGCCCAGCGCGACCGCCGCCAGGGCGTGCAGCGCGCCGCCCAAGACGTCGTCGGACGATCCCGTGGCTCCGGCGGCCGCTCCCAGCGCCGCGGCGAGCGTGACGACCACGGCCGTCACCAGTACGGCGGCGCGCGTGGGGACGGTGCCGGCCACCAGGGCGCCCAGGCCCCCCGGACGGGCGGACGGCACGCCCGTGCGGCAGGCCCAGGGGAGCGCCAGGCGGCCCGTGACGGCCGCGACGAGGATCGCGGCGGCGGCATGCGGGGACGACGCGAGCGCGGCCGTCTGGACGAGCAGGACGAGCAGGAGGGTCACCACGCCGAACGGGCCGATGTCGGAGCGCTTCATGATCGCGAGGGCCTCGCCGGGCGGGCGGCCGCTGCCCAGGCCGTCGGCGAGGTCGGCCAGGCCGTCCAGATGCAGGGCCCTCGTGATCGCCGCCGTGACCGCCACCGCCAGCGCCGCCCGCAACAGGGCGGACAGGCCGAGCGCGTCGCCCAGCAGGAGGACGAGGGCCGCGGCGCCCCCCGCGATCAGGCCGGCGGACGGGGCCAGCAGCATGGCGGCCCGGGCGGTGCCCCGGTCGATCCGGTCGACCCGGTCGGCCCGGTCCGCGCGCCAGGGGACGACGGTCAGGAGCGTGACGGCCAGCCGCAGCCCGGCGATCATCCGCGCTCCGGACCTGGCACCGTGCCGAGCTCGGTGACGCGGCCCGCCACGACCAGCGCGGCCTCCTCGGACTCGGCCGCGAGCCGCTGGTTGAGGTGGCCGAGCAGGTCGCGGAACGCGCGCCCGGACGGTGTCGTGGGCACCAGGGACAGCCCGACCTCGTCGCTGACCGCCACCACACGCGCCTCGGTCGCGCGCCAGGCCGCGATCAGGCCGTCGAGCCGTGGACGCACCTGCGCGGGATCGTCCCAGGCGCCGGCTTCGTCGATCGCCGCGGTGAGCCATGTTCCGATGCCGTCGATAAGAAGAGCCCCGGTCGCCGACTTCAAGGCGCCTTCCAGGTCGGTCGTCTCGACGGTCCGCCACCATGCGGGACGGCGGGAACGATGGGCCGTGATGCGTTCCGTCCATTCGGGGTCGTCGTCGCGCGTCATGCCCGTGGCCACGTACGTGACATCCGGATGGGCGGCCAGACGCAGCTCCGCCTCGGCCGACTTGCCCGACCGTGCTCCGCCCAGCAGGAGCGTGCGGAAGGGGCCTTCTTGCGGGCGCTGGAAGAAGGCCACACGTCGTTCCAGCTCTGCGAGGGAGGAGACACGGTGGTCGACGTGCACGGCCAGAACCGTCGTATGGGACGACACCGCTCCCGCATGGCGCAGGTAGCCGAGATGCTCGGGGGCGCCGATCAGGTCCAAGAGGACGGCGTCGTACGTCACGTCCAAGACGGGGTCGGGCCTTTCGCCGGGGCCGGACGCGACGAGGAGCTGTTCGCCGTGCGGGGCGGTCGCGTCGTAGCCGCCGGGGACGTCCGTCCGGGGACAGTCCTCCAGCGGGACGCCGTCGACGACGGCACCGGTCGGCTCGTGCCGGACACCGGCGAGGCGCAGCCGGTTGCAGGACGCGCAGCGGCAGCCGGGTTCGGGCCAGCCCCGCGGACCGGCGAAGGCATGGAGCTCGATGTTCATGTCGATCGGAAACTCTACGGCCCGCCCTGGAGACGATCGCTGGGTGGATACCCTCGCCTGGAACACGGACGTTCCCGGCGGAAGGAGACTCGGTGAGCAACCCCCCGAACGCACCGTGGCCGCAGCAGCCGCCCCAGGGCCCGCCCTAGGGGTCGCCGTCGCGCGTCATGCCCGTGGCCACGTACGTGACATCCGGATGGGCGGCCAGACGCAGCTCCGCCTCGGCCGACTTGCCCGACCGTGCTCCGCCCAGCAGGAGCGTGCGGAAGGGGCCTTCTTGCGG
>NZ_SMKU01000369.1 GCF_004349215.1 Actinomadura rubrisoli
GGAGTGCCGCGGGGGGAACGTCCGCTGGACGCGGCCGACAGCGCGCTGGGGCGGTTCGCCGAAGATCTTCGGCGATTGCGGAAACGGGCGGGCGGTCTGACGTATCGGGAGCTGGCCGCCAAGGTCAATTACTCGGCGGCGGCATTGTCCACGGCCGCCTCCGGCCGCGCGCTTCCCAGCCTGGAGGTCACGCTCGCCTATGTGCGGGGGTGCGGCGGCGACGCGGACCACTGGCGGGACCGGTGGCGGACGCTGGCCGCCGAACTCGCCGCGCCGGACCCGGGCGACGCTCCCGGGCCGGGCTCTCCACCGGATCCCGGAGGGGACGAAGCCGACGCTCAGGCGGCTCCGTACGTGGGCCTGGCGGCATTCCAGGCCGAGGACGCGGACCGGTTCTTCGGCCGGGAGGAGGCGGTCGAGGAACTGCTGGGCTTGGTGGCCGAGCGTCGTTTCACCGGCGTGTTCGGCGCCTCGGGTTCGGGGAAGTCCTCGGTGCTGCGGGCGGGTCTGGTGGCCCGGGCCGGCCGTCCGGGAAACGGTGGTGACGGCGCCCAGCCGGTGGCGCTGTTCACTCCCGGGCCGCGCCCGATGGAAGAGTGCGCGGTCGCGCTGGCCGGAGTGCTCGGTGTGCCGGCGACGGTGCTGCGGGCGGAGTTCGCCGCCGACCCGGGCAACCTGCACCTGCGGGTGCGCGAAGCGCTGGCCGACCGGCCCGCCGGGACGGATCTGGTGGTGGTCGTCGACCAGTTCGAAGAGGTCTTCACGCTGTGCGCGGACGAGAGCGAGCGGGCCTGGCTGATCGACGCTCTGGTGGGGGCCTCGGCGGCGCGGACCAGCCGGGTCCGGGTGGTCCTGGGCGTCCGGGCGGACTTCTACGGCCACTGCGGGCGCCATCGTGCGCTGGTGGAGGCGCTGCGCGGCGGCCAGATGCTGCTCGGGCCGATGGGCTCCGAGCAGCTGCGCCAGGCGATCACCCGGCCCGCGGCACGGGCCGGCGCCATGGTGGAGACGGCGCTGGTGGCCCGGCTGGTCGCCGACGCGGCCGGGCAACCGGCGGTGCTGCCGCTGGTGTCGCACGCGTTGCTGGAAACGTGGCGGCGGAGGAGCGGGGCCACCCTGACGCTGGCCGCGTACGAGGCGACCGGCGGTATGCAGTACGCCATCGCCCGCACCGCCGAGCGGCTCTACACCGCCCTGACCCCGGCGCGGCAGGAGATCGCCCGGCGGCTGTTCCTCCGGTTGACCGCGCTGGGCGAGGGGACCGAGGACACCAAGCGCCGCATCCACCACCGCGAGCTGGACTCGGGCGACCCCGACACCGCCGCGGTGGTGGAGCTCCTGGCCCGGGCGCGGCTGCTCACCGTGGACCGCGACACCGTGGAGATCACTCACGAGGCCCTCATCCGGTGCTGGCCCCGGCTGAGTGAATGGCTGAACGCCGACCGGGAGGGCCTGCGCACCCACCGCCGCCTCACCGAGGCCACCGAGGCATGGGAGGCACACGACCGAGACCCCGACGCGCTCTACCGCGGGGCCCGCCTGGAGACCGCGCACGACTGGGCCACCGCCCACCAGGGCGCCCTGACCGGCCGTGAGCGCCGGTTCCTCGCCGAAAGCCTGGCCGCCCAGGCCCGCGACCAGTCCAGCGCGCGCCGTCGCGCCCGGCGGCTGCGGCGGCTGGTGGCGCTGCTGTCGGTCATGCTGCTGGTGGCGACCGGCGCCACGGGTTTCGCTGTGCGCGCGCAGCGGGCCGCCGCGAAGGAGCGCAACGTCGCCGTCGCCCGGAAGGCGCTGTCCGACGCGGCCGGGATACGGGCCGCCGACCCGGCCCTGTCCCTGCAACTCGGCTTGGCGGCCCATCGGCTGGCTCCGCTCGCCGAAACCCGGGACAACCTGCTCAGCGCGTTCGCCGCCCCGTTCGCCGGCCGGCTGATCGGCCACAGCAACACCGAGATCTTCTTGGCGTTCGCGCCGGGCGCACGGGTGATGGCCACCGTGAGCTGGGACCGGACCGTCCGGTTGTGGGATGTCGCCGACGTCGGCCGGCCCAGCCGGCTGACGTCCCTGCCGCTGGCCGAGGCGCTCATGGGGGTCGCGTTCGGGCGGGACGGGCGCACGCTGGCCACGATCGGCGAGAGCAGCACCCGGCTGTGGGACGTGAGCGATCCCCGGCGCCTCCTCCCGCTGGCCGTGCTGCCTCGCGGCACCCGGGCGGTATCCGCCTCGGTGGCGTTCAGCCCCGATGGCCGGCTGCTGGCCGTCGCCGACGGCGGCGCGTCGGTGCGGCTCTTTGACGTCGGAGATCCCCGGCGGCCGCGGGAGCTGGCCGCGCTCACCGGCCGCGCCCGCCATCAGGGTGTCGTGGCGTTCAGCCCGGACGGTCGCGTGCTGGCCACGGCGGACGGCGCCGCCGTGCGCCTCTGGGACATCACCCATCCTCGCGGTCCCGCCGGTCTGGGCGTCCTCACCGGGCACACCGCGGCCGTTTCCGCAGTCGCGTTCAGCCCGGACGGCCGCACCGCCGCCACCGCGAGCTGGGACCATGACGTGCGGCTCTGGGACATCAGCACGCCGGGCCGGCCGCGCGGCTCGGCGGTGCTGACCGGCCACACCACCGCGGCCATGTCGGTGGCGTTCAGCCCCGACGGCCGCATGCTCGCCTCAAGCGGCGGCGGCACCATCCTTCGGGACGTCTCCGACCGCCGCCACCCCACGACCATCACCACCGTTCCCGGCGGGCGCTCCTCGGTCGCGTTCAGCCCCGACGGCGCCACCCTGGCCGCCGCAGACGAGGACAAGACCGTCCAGCTCCAGCGGCTGCGCGCCCTCCCGCTGGTCGGGCACGGCGATGTCGTCCCGGCGGTCGCCTTCCATCCGGGCGCCCGCCTCCTCGCCACCGGCAGCTGGGACGGCACGGCCCGGCTCTGGGACGTGGCCGACCCCGCGGCCCGGCACCCCCTGGCGACCCTGCCCGGCACCACCGGCTCCGTCCGGTCCGTGATCTTCAGCCCGGATCGCCGCACCCTGGCCACCGCGGGCGACGACGGCGTCGTGAGGCTGTGGGACATCAGCGCCCCTCACGCTCCACGGCACGTCACCACGATCACGCCCCGCACCGGCCAGGTCACCTCCGTGGCGTTCAGCGCCGACGGCCGCCGGCTGGCCGCCGGCGGCCACCACTCGGTGACCCTGTGGGACGTGGCCGACCGCGCCGATCCGCGGCGGCTGGCGCGCCTCGACGGCTACCCGGGCGCGGTGTGGTCGGTGCTGTTCAGCCCGGATGGCCGCATGCTCATCACCGGAAGCACGGGCGGCCCGAGGCAGACCCGGTTCTGGAGCCTCCAGGACGTGCGCCGCCCCCGGGAGTTGGACTTCGCGTTCGGACGCACCGACGCGGTCGCGGCCCGCTCGTTCAGTCCAGACGGCCACACCCTGGCCACGTTGAACGAGCGGGACAAGTCGGTCCGGCTCCTGGACGTCGCCGACGTCCGCCGTCCACGGCTGCTGGCCACGCTCGGCGGCCACGGCGGCACCGTGTGGATGATGGCGTTCAGCCCGGACGGCCGTCGCCTCGCCACCGCAGGCGGCGACAAGACCGTCCGCCTGTGGGACATCACCGACCGGCGCCGGCCACGGCATGTGGGGACCTTCACCGGCCACACCGGCGACGTCGCCGCAGTGGCCTTCAGCCCCGACGGCCACACCCTGGCCACGGGCGGCCTCGACCACACGGCCCGGCTGTGGGAGACCGACACGCACCGGATCGCCGCCCGCATCTGCGGCCTCGCGTACCCCAGGATCACCCGGCCGCAGTGGCGGCAGTACTTTCCCGGCCTCCGCTACCGGCCGCCCTGCCCGACCTGAGTCAGATGGTGCGCAGCACCGAGACGACGATGCCCAGGACGACGGCGCCGTCGCCGTCGATGACGTCGTAGGCGGGGTTGCGGGGTTCGAGACGGACGTGGCCGTCGCGGTGCCGGTACACCTTGACGGTCGCCTCGCCGTCGATCATCGCGGCGACGATCTGGCCCGAATGGGCCTCGGGCTGCCGACGGACCACGACGATGTCGCCGTCGCAGATCGCGGCGTCGATCATCGAGTCGCCGCGCACGCGCAGGCCGAAGACGGTGCCGCGCCCGGTGATCTCGCGGGGCAGCGACAGCGTCCCGTCGACGTGCTCCTCGGCCGAGATGGGCGTGCCGGCGGCGATGTCGCCGACCACGGGCACGGCCACCGACCCGTCCGCGGGCTCCCGCGCCGGGTGGTCCCGCAGGAACATCCGCACGTCGATCGGACGGGACACCGAGGGACCGCGCCGCAGGAAGCCCTTGTCCTCCAGGCTCGCCAGGTGCCGCGACACCGACGACGGCGACCGCAGGCCGACGGCGTCGCCGATCTGGCGGGTGCTCGGGGGATACCCGTACCTGGCCACCCAGTCCCGGATGGTGACCAGGATCCGCTGCTGGCGCGGGGGCAGGGCCGAGCCGTCCAGGCCCTCGAACGCATCAAGATCATCGTAGGTGGTCACCCCCGAGAGTGTAGAGGTCCCGCCGGTGCCGGGCCCGTGACCACGGCGGCGCGGGAAGTCCGTTGAGCGGACCTGGCTTGGACATGGCCATGTCAGTTGCATCACGCTCGGTGAGCGCAGATCGCGGCGAGGGTCCACGGAGGCAGAGATGACCGAGCTCGACGTATCGAACACGTGGCAAGGCGACCCGGGGGAGGAGCCGCGGAGTGCGGTCAAGCCGTCCGCCAATGGGACGCCGCGGGTGCTGACCGGGTCGGCCCGGGAGATCTCCAAGGCGACCCTGGTGCAGTTGCAGCTTCCCAGGCCCGCGACCGGCCAGGCGATGATCAAGTCGGCGTACGTCCGGCGGCTCGGACTGCGGCCGGGTGAGGCGGAGGCCGTGCGCGACCACCTCCGTGACACCGGCACCGCCGGGAGCCCGGCGGGTTCCGGCGATTCGGCGGCCGGCGGCGAGGGCCCGGCCGGTGAGGTCTCGGACGAGCTGATCGGGCTGCTCGCGGAGTTCGAGCGGCCGGTGCCGTCCTCGCTGCTTCCGTCGCCGAGCGAGTTCGCCCCAGTTCCGGTTCCGGCATTGGAGGCGTTCGGGGACGCGCTGATCGAGCTGCGGCAGCGGCGGGTCGAGCGGCTCGCCGCGGGCCGGGCCGGCGCGGCCGCCGACACGGCGGCCGACCCGGCGGCCGACGTGCCACCGGCGGACGTGGAGGGGCTGGCGCAGCAGGACGTGCGGAGCGCCGTCGTGGCGGTCCGGGCGCTGGCGGCCAACACGCAGGCGACACCGCTGGGCATGCTGAACCTGGAACGCCTGGAGATGGTGCCGGCCGGGCTGGAGCGCGGCGAACTCCTCGCCACCATCCCGCTCGCGCCGCTGGAGGAGACGGCGGTCAGCCACAAGGAGTGGTCGGTACGGAGCAAGGAGTTCACCTCGATCGTGACCGACTCGCTGGAGACGGTCAGCGAGACCGGCGTGACGGACAACACCGAGCTGGCCCAGTCGACGACGTCGCAGGCGCAGCACTCCAACCAGTTCAACGTCACCGCGACGGTCACCGGCGGGATCCCGGTGATCAACGGCTCGGCCCAGTCGGGCTTCACCTCGCAGGACTCCAGGTCGCAGTCCGCGTCCGACAGCACCAAGCACGCCACCGCGCTGACCAAGAAGGCGTCGTCGCGGGCGAAGCAGGAACACAAGATCACCATCTCCACGACCACCGTCACCGGCACCGAGGAGACCTCGACCCGCAAGCTGCGGAACCCGAGCGCGAGCGAGCCGATGCGGGTCGACTACTTCAGCCTGATGCGCAGGTGGCGGGTGCGGCTGTACCGGCACGGCCTGCGGATGACCTATGACCTGGTGATCCCGGAGCCGGGCGCCGGGCTGCGCCGGATGCACAAGGAGCTCGCCGACCTCAAGGGGCGGCTCGGCCCGTTCCAGTTCGCCCTGCCGCACTCGGAGATCACCGAGGCGATCCTGCCGGGCGAGACGCAGCCGCACTACCGGGTGCTGGCCGAGCGCTATGGGGCCGTCGTGCCGGACCCGCCGCTGCCGCCGTCGGCTCCGCAGTTCAGCGTGGGCGCCCCTTCGCAGGAGGAGGGGTGGCACATCTTCACCCCGGACCCGCTGGAGGTGCCCGCCGGATACCGGATCAAGACTCTGAAGCTGTGGTTCGCCACCACGAGCAAGAAGGACGAGAAGTTCAGCTTCAAGGTGCTGGGCACGCCGCTCTACATCAAGGACGAAACGCAGGGCGAGTACGGGCCCGCGGAGCTGACCTCCGGCGCGTACGGCAAGTTCATGCTGCACGCGACCGGCAAGGTCTACATCTCGTTCGAGATGGTGAACAACCGGAACACCACGATCAGGGTCGCCTCCGAGATCGAGGAGATCCCCACCCAGCTCGACCCGGACCCGGCCAAGCCGCCGAAGAGCGACCGCATCCGGGAGAAGTGGCAGTCCGACGTCTGGAACCTGCTGCGGGACGCGGCGCAGAGCCAGTACTACGAGCGCCAGCAGGACATCGCCACCAAGGCCGCGGCGCTGCAGGAGCAGATCGAGCAGGTCGACACGCTCACCCTGCGCCGCGAGGAGGGCGACGAGATCATGAAGGGCGTGCTGCGCTTCCTGCTCGGCCCGGACTTCGCGCTCATGCCCCAGCCGGTAATCGACGCGTTCATCAAGGCCAAGGTCGACCTGGAGCACGGAATCGGCTTCGACGACAACAACCTCGGGCTGGACGCCACGGCCTGGGCCACCGTCCGCGGGCACGAGGACGTCATCCGCTTCATCAACCAGGCCATCGAGTGGGAGAACGTCGTCACGTTCCTGTACTCCTACTTCTGGGACGTGCCGCAGAGCTGGAACTTCATCCGCCGGCTCAGGCATCCCGACGCCAACCGGCAGGCGTTCCTGCGTTCCGGTAGCGCGCGCGTCGTCCTGACCGTCCGCAAGGGCTGGGAGGAGGAGTGGGTGAACTTCGCTGAGGGCGGTTTCAAGACCCCGCCGGTGACGCCGAACGCCAAGTACCTCACCATCGCGAGGGAGATCGCCGCCTACGACGACCGCAACTACCCGGGGATCCCGCCCGCCAACCCGGCCCGCAGCGCCGTCCGCCTTGAGGAGGCCGTGTACACGACCTCCAGGGACGTGCTCGCCAAGTCCTCGAACCCGGTGAACATCAAGGTCGACTCGTCCAAGGACTTCCTGGTGGGCGCCCAGGTCGTCCTCGACTCCGCCGACAAGGTCGACCCGGCCGACGGCAGGGTGGTCCAGGAGACCCAGATCGTCACCGCGATCCCCGACGTCACCCACCTCACGGTCGGCCGCCTCGACCGGGCGCACGACGGGTCGGTGACCCCGTTCGCCGTGCTCCAGCCCGGCACCAAGGGCGCGCTGATCGCCGAATGGAACGAGTACACCCCGTCGTCGGGAACCGACATCGAGATCGGCTCCGACCTCGGCAGCGGAGCCTGAGCCATGGCCGCCCGACCGGACGCCGAGGTCCGCTGGGGGCTGGTGGCCGACACCATCACCTTCTTCGAGCACGCGGTGGTGCTCGCCCGGGGCGTCACCGCCGAGGAGCAGGCGGCGATCAACGCCGAGCCCGACATCCGCAGGCGCCTGGAGCGGCTCCGGCGACTGGAGTCCCGTACGGTGCCGCGCGCGGACATGGAGGCGGCGCACGCGATCGCCCGCGAGGTCCGGCGGCTGTACGTGGAATGGCAGAACCAGTACTTCATGGTTCGATGGCCGGCCACCGTGGAGATCAATGTGCGCGCGGTCATGAACGCCGCGGCCGACGCCACCAAACACCTGATGGACGAGACCCGTCAGATCCTTGACGGGTCCCGGCCCGGGGTCGTCCAGGTCAGGTCGCTCCTCGGCGCCTGGCCGCTGATCTGGATCCAGTGGCTCAACGCGGCGTACGAACCGCTCCAGATCATCGAGGGCGAGCTTGCCCTGGCGGACAGCGCCGTGGGCCGGGCCGCCGAGGTGTACCGCGACATCGCCGACTTCGTGGCCTCGACGGTCCCCCTGGTCGGCGAGTTCGTGCTGTCGTACGAGGCGGGCATCGGCTACCAGTTCGTCGGGGGCAGGAAGCTGACCACCACCGAGCGCGTCCTGGCCGTCGTCGCCCTCGCGATCCCCCCGGCGCTGGGCGCGCTGGTCAAGGCGGCTCCGCGGGTCGGTATCGCCCTCCGCAACTTCAAGGTCAACCTGGCGAGGCTCATCCCGAAGGCCGCCGCCGAGCGGATCGAGCGCTTCTCGGCAGATATGATCATCGGCCTGCGCGCACTTCCCAGGGAGTCGTTCGACAAGTTCCTCCGGCTGCTCGCCACCAGAGGGCCGCTCACCGCGACACAGGCCGCGGAAATCCAGTTCTTCATGTCCCGCATCGATTACGTGTCGCGTCTTGCCCAGTGGATGCGGATCATCGAGAAGCGCCTGGGCAAGGGGTTCAACGGCCTCCACGAGCTCCCGCGCCCGCTGCAGAATCCCATGAAGCCCCACGAGCCGGAGATGATCGAGAAACTGCACAAGCTGACCGGCAAGCGCGTCATCGTCCTTCCCGAGATGGTCCCCGGTGACTACGAGGCACTGGCGGCAAAGCTGCTCAGCAAGCCCCGCACGCCGATTCCCCACCAGGTCGACGGTGTCAAGTTCGCCGACATCATCTGGGGGGAGGAGTTCGCCGAGCTCTACCAGGTCAGCGGCAACAGCACGGAACGTATCCTCAAGGCCATCTCCAGCAAGGGCAAGCAGGCGTCCACGCTGGTCATCAGCCGTGCACCGGAGTCGAAACTCGACCTGGTCGCCCTCATCGACGAACGTTTCTGGGCCCGGCCGGAGAACGGCTACGTGGACAAGGTCGTCCTCCTCCTCGACCAGGGGCTCCGGATCATCGAGCGTCCCGTCGCCCATTTCAGCCTCAATTCCAAGACCTACGCGATGCTCCGGGCCATCATCGGCAACCCCGGCGTGCTCGTCCGGATAGTCGAGGACGTTCTCAAAGCCCAGGAAGAAGCCGATCCCGACCGCGCCAAGCCCAAGGAACCCGCC
>NZ_SMKU01000036.1 GCF_004349215.1 Actinomadura rubrisoli
ACATCTCCAAGGGTCAGGGGATGGGGTTCCAGCGCCAAAACGACGAGCAGGGCTCCTACGACCGGATGAAGTCCAAGGTGGCCGAGGAGCTCAAGCAGCACTTCCGGCCCGAGTTCCTCAACCGGGTGGATGACACGGTGGTGTTCCACCAGCTGACGCCCAAGGAGATCATCCAGATCGTGGATCTGATGGTCGCCAAGGTCGATGAGCGGCTCAAGGACCGCGACATGGGGTTGGAGTTGCGGCAGGACGCCAAGGACCTGCTGGCCGAGCGGGGCTATGACCCGGTGCTGGGCGCCCGGCCGCTGCGGCGCACCATCCAGCGCGAGATCGAGGACAACCTGTCGGAGAAGATCCTCTACAGCGAACTCAAATCCGGCCAGATCGTCATCGTCGGAGTCGAGGGCACCGGCGAAGACGCCAAGTTCACCTTCAAGGGCGTCCCCAAACCCACCGGCGTCCCCGACATCCCTCCAGCGGCCGGAATCACGTCCGCCTGAGCGTGCCGCCGGAATCACGCTCCTGGAGGGGATTTCGATGAGCACGCAGCAGGCTTTCTGGCTCGACACCCGGCGGGACAGGGAACTGGGCCAGGGCGGCGGCGGACGCTACGCGGAGCGGGTGGCGGCCAACATCGGCGAGTTCGAGGAGACGTGGGGCGACATCGCGCCGGTCACCTTCGCCTGCGCCGCCTGGCGCGTGGCCACGCCGCCGGTCACCTCGCCGGGCTTCGTGCGCTGGCACCGCCGCGTCCTGTCCGCGACCTGCGTCCGCAACACCTGGGACGGCTCGCTGGTCGCGAAGGTGACGCTCGTGTCGCCGCTGCCGGAGGCCCTCACGGCGACCCGCGCGTGGTGGCGCGATCGCGGATGGCAGGGCTGGCCGGAGATCTTCGGCCAGTTCGTCGAACCGGCGGAACAGGATCTGGCCAAGGTGCCGCACGCCCGCGCGACCCTGCTCGTCGACGCCCCGCTGCCGATGGACGGGCTTCCGAGCGCCCCGGACGGCCCGGACGATCACCCGCAGGAGGCCGCGCACCGGGCGCTGACCGTCATGGTCGGCGGCCTGAACGAACTGCTGTCGCCCGTCCTCACCCAACTGGAAGGCGGCTGAGCCGTTGCGGCGACTGCGCCGGGCCGACGTGTGCGGGGAAGTCGATGAGGTTGTCGGGGATCTCCGCCGCGGACTCGGTGTCCGCGCAGGCGAAGCCCCGGTACCTGATGCCCTTGACGAGGATGCCGACGGACTGGAAGCCGGACGGGTCGAGCGCGCAGAAGCCGGTGCTCACCACGTCGTTGTAGAGGGAGTCGGAGACGATCAGGGCCAGGTGCCGGTCCTGGCGCTCGCTCAGCAGGCGGCGCAGCGGCGCGGCGTCCAGCAGGCGGCTCACGACGATCGGCGCGTCGCCCGCCGGGCCGAACGGCCCCGGCGTCAGCGTGCCGTGGTGGAAGGCCAGCCGGATCCGCAGCCGCTCCTCGTCGGGCCTGCCCCGGTTGAGGTCCGCCAGCGCGGCGGCCAGTTCGGCGGGCAGGGCGCCCACGGCCTTCGGGATCTCCACGTCCTGGGGGAGGACGGCCAGTTCCCCGTCGCCCCGGGGCTGCCGCTGCCAGCCGTCGCGGTCCAGGCCCGTCCGGGCGGCCGCCTGGTCGAGCACGCGGCGCAGATCGCTCTGCACCATGAGCTGGCGCCGGGCGCTCCGTCCGCTGTAGCGCTCGATGTCGACCGCCATGAGCAGCCGGTACTGGAGCCGGGTCTGCGTCGTCATCACGCCTCGTCGGCCAGCTCGGCCCGCGCCCGCAGGGCGTCCAGATCGCGGATCGAGGTGTGCCGGTAGCCGGTCGCGATCAGCCCCTGGGACTTGAACTTGCGCAGCTCCTTGCCCACGGTGTCGGCGTCGGCCCCGGCCAGCGCGCCCAGCTCGTCCTGGGTCAGCTCCACGTCGAAGACGATGCCCTCCGGGCCCGGGTGGCCGTAGGCCCCGGTCAGCTCGACCAGGATCCGGGCGAGCCGCACCCTGGTGGGGTAGCCGTAGAAGTCGGCGCGCCTCCGGTTCGCCCAGCGGAGCCGCTGCCCGATCATGCTCGACACCTTGATGCTCAACTCCGGCGACCCGCCCATCAGCCCCAGGAAGTCCGTCCGCGGGATGATCCGCACCACCACCTCGCCGCAGGCGGTCACGGTGGCCGAACGCGGGGAGCCGTCCAGCGCCGCCATCTCGCCCACCGCGTCGCCGGCCACCCGGATGCCGAGCAGCGCGACGCGGCCGTTGCCCAGGTTGGAGGTGACCTTCGCGAACCCGCTGAGCATCACGACGACGTGCGTCGAACGCTCCTGCTCGCGCAGCAGCACCTCGCCGTGCGCGTACGAGCGGCGGGTTCCCATCCGTGTCAGGCGGGCGCGGGCCCCGGCCGACAGGTCGGCCAGGAGCGTGCCGCGTGGCCAATGCGGTTCGGGCACCGGACTCGCCTGCGGCGAGATCGCCCTATCTATCATGGCTGCCTCCGAGGTACCGGCCGTTCCCATCAGGCCGTCACACGTCCAGCATGGCCTTCGGGGCTGGACGCGAATACGGCCATCACCGGAATGCCACCGATTCCCGCCCAGCGAACGCCCCGCGTCCCCCTGCCGGTTCAGTGGGACGGGCAGGTCCGGCGGTAGTCGAGCCCGGACAGGTTGGCCTTCCATTCCGCCCGGGTCAGGCCGCCGCTGGACTGGCACAGCGCGGCGCTGGTCAGCCCGGCACCGATGGCGTGGGTGAGGACCGTTCCGCTTTCGCTGACACTGGTGAGGGTCCTGCCGTCCGAGGAGAAGGCGAGGGCCCAGACCTCCGTCTGGTGGCCGCTCAGGGCCAGCGCGTAGGCACGGCCGGACTTGACCTCCCACAGCCGGATCTGGCCGGTTTCGTCGCCCGTGGCCAGCAGCGTTCCGTCCGGAGAGAACGCCGCCGCCTTGACGCGGCCCTTGTGCCCGCGCAGGACGAGCCCCTTGGAACGCAGCGTCGTCCCGTCCGTCAGGAGGACCTTCTCGGCTCCGTCGCTGCTCGCGACGGTGCGCCCGTCCCGGCTGAGCGCGAGGACGCTGCGGAGCGCCATGTCACCGCTCTTGGCGAGCACCCGCCCGGACGGGTACTCGATCAGCCCGCTCCCGCCGTCCGCCAGCACGGCCTTCCCATCGGATCGGAAGAGGATGCGCTTGACGAGGGTGTCGGCGGCGGACGGCATCGCGCGGATCTGCCGGAACGTCTTCAGGTCCCAGAACTGCATCTCGGACCCGGTCCCGCGCCTCACAAGAAGGGCCATGCCGAGGCCATCGGGGGACAGCGCCATGGCGAAGATCCGGTCGCCGGCCCCGGGCAGCGCGACCTCGCCGAGCGCGGTGAACTTCCTGGCGTCGGTGATGGTGACCGCGCGGGCGTTCTTGTAGATCGCGAACCTTCCGCCGTCCTCGCTGAAGACCATCCCGTTGTCGTTGCCCGAGTAGCCGTAGTCGTCGGAGAGAGAGAAACCCCGGTTGACGGCCCGCTGCCGCCGCACGTCCCAGAACGGGATCTGGCGTCCGCCGCGGTAGGCCACCGTCGAGCCGTCCGCGGACAGCGCCGCCTCCTGAAACAGGCCGTTCCCCTGGACGACATGGGACCTCAGAAAGCTGCTGACGTCGAGCGACAGCACCTGGCCGGTGGCGGGCTCGATGCAGCGCAGCGTCCTGTTCTCGACGAAGCGGACCAGCGCGCAGCCGTCCCCCGGCGCGTATCGGAGGACGGGCGGCACGGGGAGGCTCAGGGAGCTTCGCGGGAGCCGCCACATGGTCCGCCCCTGCGCCAGGAAGCGGCCGTCCTGGTTGAACGCCAGCGCCGAGTACGAGGTCGCGGGCGTCAGCTTCGTCAGCGGCGTGTCCGTCCGTACCTGCCAGACCAGGACCTCGGCCTTGCCCCGGTTCGGCGCGTGCGCCACCGCGAGCAGCGAGCCGTCCGGGCTCAGCCGCGCCGCGCCGACGTACCGTCCCCTGAGCGCCCTGACCAGGCGGGGCACCGGGATCGGCTTCCTGGCCGCCGGCTGGTCGATGTGCACGTTGCCCTGCGGCGTGACGCCCGCGATCACCTGGCCGTCGTCGCTGGCCGACATGATGTCGACCCCGCGCCTCTCGCGTGCCCAGCTCAGCGGGACCTGCTTGAGAGAGCGCATGTCCCAGACGGTGCGGGCCTCGCGGGTGTCCGCGAACAGGAGGTTCCCGGACGCGCCCAGGTCGATTCCGTCGAAGACCTTCGGGTCGGTCCCCCGCTTTCCGATGGGCAGCCGTCCGCGCTCCTTCCCGGTGGCGGTGTCCCAGACGCGGGCCGTGCCGTCGCCCGCCCACGTGACCAGGGTGCGCGCGTCGTCGGTGATGGCGATGTCGTCGATCCGCAGGCCGCGGATGGTGAACGCGTGGAGCTTGGTGTGCGTGTCGACGTCCCAGACACTGACCGCGCCTCCGGCGGCCTCGTTCCCGGGGACGGGATCGACGACAACAAGGACGCGCCCGTTCCGCGACGGGCTCCGCAGGGGGGAGCCGCTCACCCCCGGCGGTGCGAAGACGTCGCTCTCCCACTGGTAGAGCAGCGCCACCAGCGTCTCCCGCGTCTCCTTGGTGTCGGCCAGGGCGGCGGCGGCCACCGCGAGCCGCCGCGCCGTCCTCGGGTCGTTCTTGCGCGTGGCCAGTGCCACGCCCGCCAGCCGCCGCGCCTCCGCCTCGTCACGCTGGCGCGCCACGGTCTGCCCGCGCTGGAAGACCAGAGCGCCCGCGCCGACCGCCACGACCAGCAGCACGGCCAGGACACCGGACACGGCGGTGCGCACGGTGGACCGGCGCCTCGACGCGGCCCGTCCGGCGTCCAGGAACCGCTGCTCCGCGGTGCTGACCGTGAGTCGCCGCCGTCCGCTGACCGCCCAGCTCAGCGCCCGGTCCAGCCGCGTCCCCTGGAACAGGTCGCCCGGCTTGCGGCCGTGCGCGTCCCACAGCCGGATGGCGGCGACCAGCTCCTGGTGCACGGCCAGACCGGAACGTTCCGCCTCCACCCAGTCGCGCAGCCGTGGCCAGGCCCGCAGCAGCGCGGGCGTCGCGATCGTGAAGTGCCGCCCGTCCCAGACCAGCAGCCCCGCCTCCGCGAACGGCACGAGCACGGCCTCGATCGTCTCGCCGGGCGTGTGCTCGTCGTCGAACTCTTCCCGCGCCGCCGGACGGACCAGGTCGTCCCCCGCCGACACCATGCGCAACAGCACCTGCGGCACCGCCTGCTGCGCCGCCGGGCTCAGCCGCTGGAACACCGCCTCGGCGCGCTCGCCCAGCGTCGGCGCCGCGGCCACGGCCTTCGGCGTGCGGACCGCGCCCGCCGCCTGCACCCCCTGCTCCAGCAGGTCCGCGTCCGGCCCGCCGCCGAGCAGGTCCAGCAGCACCTGCGACGCGCTGGGCCGCCGCTCGGGCTCCTTGGCCAGCGCCGCCCCGACGATCGGACGCAGCCGCTCGGGCAACACCGACACGTCCGGCTCGGTGTTCAGCACCGCGTGCATCAGCCTGGGCAGGGGATCACCGTCGAACGGCGCGCGCCCGGCCGCCGCGAACAGCACGGTCGCCCCCCACGCCCAGACGTCGACCGCCGGGCCGGGACTCTGCCCCCGGAAGACCTCGGGCGCCATGTACCGGGGCGTCCCCTTGATGCCGGTGACGCTCTGGGACATGTCCTCGGTCCGGGCGATCCCGAAGTCGATCACACGCGGGCCGTCCGGCCCCAGGAGCACGTTGGCCGGTTTCAGGTCGCGGTGCACGACCCCGGCCCGGTGGATGGTGGTCAGCGCCGTCGCGATCCCGACCGCCAGCCGGTACAGCTCGTCCGGCCCGTACGCCCCGCCCTCCTCGACCGCCTCCATCAGGTTCGGACCCGCCACGTACTCGCTGACGATGAACGGAGGCGCCGACTCCAGATCGACCGCCAGCACCCGCGCCGTACAGAACTGCGAAACGCGCCGCACCGCGTCGACCTCTCGGACGAACAGCTCCCGGTGCATGGCGGAGTAGTCACCGTGCAACGCCTTGACCGCGACGCGCACGCCGTCCGGCCCGTACCCCTCGTAGACCACCCCCTGCCCACCCGAACCGAGCTTTCCGGCGAGCCAGTAGTCCCCGAGCCGCGTGGGCTCGCCAGGTGCCAATGGAACAGGAGCCACGTGGGCCTCTCCTCGTTGTATTCAAGGTTGATCGCCCGGATACGATGCCGCACTCTAGCCACGAGTTCATGTGGCGTACGCAACAGCCCCCGAACACACGGCGGCCCCGGCGAAGATTCCACCGGGGCCGCCACGAGGATCGAGCTACAGGTCCATGTCTCCAGACTTCACCCGCGCCACCAGCACGGCGAACGCGGCGCGGTCAACGGCCAGGTGCCCGGCTTGCGAATTCTTGCTGTCCCGGATGCCCACGAGCGCGGCTGCCTCCGCAACCTCCACGCACTGCCCAGAGCTGCCACCGCTGCGGCTGCTCTTGCGCCACTTGGCGAACGATGTGTCGGTCCTCTTCACAATTCCTCCAGGTGGTGAATCCGCACCGCAAGAGTATGAACTGACCCCGGATGCATGGCGGCCCCGGTGAAGGTTCCACCGGGGCCGCTACGAGGGTTTGGCTACAGGTTCAGGTCTCCTGACTTCACCTGCGACACCAGCGCGGCGAACGCGGCGCGGTCGACGGTCAGGTGCCCGGCCTGCGGGTTCTTGCTGTCGCGGATGCCCACGAGTGCAGATGCCTGCGCAACCTCCACGCACTGCCCGCTCTCTCCGCCGCTGTAGCTGCTCTTGCGCCACTGGGTGAACGATGTGTTGGTCCTCTTCACAATTCCTCCAACGCTTTGCGGATAGCCGCTACGGAGTCCTCGGCGGTCAGTGCCTTGGATCTGATCAGCTCGAACAGTATGCCAAGTTCGGCAACGTACTCATCATCGTCGATTAGCTGCCCCCGGCCGCCCGCCATCTCGACGTAGCTCACGTCCGGCTCACCCGGCGATGACAGCAGAGTGAACGAACCTTCCGGGCACAGCTCGGCGCTCTCGGGCACGATGTGGATGTAGGCGTGGGGCAGTTCGGCCAGCGTGAGCAGGTGTTCGAGCTGAACCCGCATGACCTCGGGCCCGCCGAACGGACGGCGGAGTATCGAGGCGTCCAGAAGGATAATGATCGCTGGCGGGTCCTCCTGACCCAGGACCTCCTGTCGTTCGAGCCGAGTGTTCACGAGCCGTTCCAGCTTGGTCGGTTGCTCGCCCGCTGCCAGAACCGCACGGGCGTAGTCCGCTGTCTGGAACAGTCCATGAATGACGAAGTTCTGATACGAGCGGATCATGCCTGCTGCGGCCTCCGCGTCAGCGAATTCGGGAAACCCGGCGGGTAGACCCGTCTCTTCCAGGATGCGGGGGTAGAGCGGCGCGAAGAACTGGTCCAGGCCGAATACCCGGTCGAGAGCCTGGAGGTTCTTGAGCGTGGCGCGACGAATTCGGGTCTCGATGCCACTGATCAGGCTGCCCGAGACGTGGATCTTGGCCCCGAGCGCGGGCTGCGACCAACCCCGTTCCTCCCGGAGCCGCTTGAGGTGGTACGCGAGGTAAGCACGGGCCGATTCTGAAGGGTCGATCGGTGCCATGGGGGGCCTCCTGACACCTACACGCGACGCCGTGTAGGCATCTCGTCACTTGTGGTGATGTTCCTATGGCGACTGTAGCCACAGACACAGAGAGTTGGAGGCCAGACAGCCAAACCAGACACGGAGATCGAGACCATGTCTTTCGACACCCGGCGACGGTACTCAACCGCCAGTACGCACGACGCGCCCCCGCCTGCCAGCGGCCCCTACGCTGCAGAGGAAGAGCTACTCGGAGGGATCGCGGCGGAGCTGGAGGCGATGGGCGAGCGCGCCACGATCCGCCGGACGCGCGGCGGGCAGCCGTTCCTGTGTGCCGCCGGGGCAGTGTCGCGGCTCAACGAGGAGATCACCACCGCCCGCAAGGGCGATCGAGTGTGCGCGCTGTGGACGTGGGGCGATGAACTGCCCGACGACCTCCACGAGGCCGCCGCCGCCATCCGCCGCGTCATCAACCCGGAGCTATGAAATGCCGGGCAGGCACGTGGGTCGTTCCGGCGGGTACCTGACGGCTCCACCACCGCCTGAAGTGCAGCGGGCCGATCTCGCGGCCAGGGTGCCGCAGCGCGAGCGGGTGACGTACCTGTCCCACTTGCAGGCCCGGTTCGCCGGGGACGTCAGGACCACCACAGGCTTCGGGGTCATCAACCAAGAACTCGTGCTGAACGTGATACCCGTCCTTCAGAAGGGCACGCGGGGGCCGCTTCCCAAGGCGCGGGTCGTCGGGTGCTGCTACGACCGCCGGTCCGGCGGGTGGTGGTTCTACTGGCTCGCCACGGGCAGACGCATCGCTCCGGCGAACGAGCTGGACGCGGCGGCGCGGATCGTCCTGAAGGCGGGGCCCGCCTGAGTTCCCCGCCGTAGACGGCGCGGCCGATGGGCGTTCGGCCGGGGAAGGGCCGTCCGGCGGGTGAGGGGCCTGGGACCGCGCGACGTGGAGGGGACGCGGCCCCAGGCCCCATTTCAGCCGGGCGGGGGCGGCTTGCCCCCGCCCGGCCCGGACTCCCGGTGCCGGGGAGGGCACTCCATTAGTTTGGAGGCTTCCATAGGCACGTTCGGGCAGAAGGGTTCTCCATGGCATCGCAGCAGTTCGAGCCGCCGTCGGGTACGCGGGACTTTCTCGCGGCCGACCTGCGTCAGCGCGAGCGGGTCTTCCAGGCGGCGCGGCGGGTGTTCGAGCGATACGGCTTCGAGCCCTTGCAGACCCCGGCCTTCGAGCGTCTGGAGACCTTGACCGGCAAGTACGGGGACGAGGGCGACAAGCTCATCTTCAAGATCCTCAAGCGGGGGGCACACGAGGCCAGCGGCGAGGCGGACATGGCCTTGCGCTACGACCTGACCGTGCCGCTGGCGCGGGTGGTCGCGGCATATGGGAGCCAACTCCCCACCCCGTACAAGCGGTACGCGATCGGGCCTGTGTGGCGAGCCGACCGTCCCGGCAAGGGCCGGTTCCGCGAGTTCACCCAGTGCGACGTCGACGTGGTGGGCTCCTCGTCGCCTCTGGTGGAGGCCGAGGTGGTGTGCGCGGGTGCCGATGCCCTGGTCGCGATGGGGGTCGAGGACTTCACGATCCTGATCAACAGCCGCAAGGCGCTGACCGGGCTCATGCAGGTGTACGGCGTCCCCGCGGATCGGGCGGCGGGCGCTTTGATCACGCTGGACAAGCTGGACAAACAGCGGCCGGCGGACGTGGCAGCCGAGCTGGTGGAGGCGCGCGGCCTGGACCAGGGCACCGCTGAGAAGCTGGTGAGCGACGTGACCGCCGACGACGCCACTGACCGGATGCGGGCGGCGCTCAAGGACAGCCCGGAGGGCGCCGAGGGGCTGGCCGAGGTGGACCGGCTGCTGGAGTTGGCGGGGCCGTACGTGGGCGAGGGCCGTATCCGGTTCGCGCCGAACCTGGTGCGGGGCCTGGACTACTACACGGGCGCGATCTGGGAAGTGGTCGCCCCGGGGCTCCCCGGCTCGATCGCCAGCGGCGGGCGGTACGACCACCTGATTCAGGCGATGGGCGGCCCGGACGTGACCGCGTGCGGGTTCTCGATCGGGGTGGAGCGGATCATTGGGGCGCTGGGGGCCGCCGGTGATCAGACCGACCATATCGACGTTGCGGTCACGGTGATGGACGAGGCGTACGTCACAGACGCGCTCGGGTTCGCGCAGGAGCTTCGCCGAGCGGGGTGGGCGGCGGAAGTCTTCCTCGGCGCCAGCCGGAAGTTGGGCAAGCAGCTCAAGTGGGCAGCCGACCGCCGTGCCCGCTATGCGCTGCTCCAGGGGGCCAGTGAGCACGCCGCGGAAGCGGTCACGGTCCGGGACATGGAGACCGGCGACCAGGAGCGGGTTTCGGTCGGCGGCCTCTTCACGGCCCTGGATTCCAAACTCAGGATGTAGGTGCACCCAGCACCTAACACATACCGGAGGTGGATCATGGGCGTTCAAGCCGAGCGGGTCTTCGCCGCCGTTGCCGAGCGGGGGTTTCCCGACCCCTGGGCGGCGTTCGGCGAGCATCTGTCATGGGAAGCCGCGTTCGCCGTCCAGCTCAAGGACCGGATCGACGCGGCCCGTAAGGGGCCGAACGGTCCGGCGGCCGACGAGGCTCTGGAGCTGTTCGCTCGCAAGGCGGCCAACCTGGAGGCGGCCGGGCGGCTGCTGGCCAAGGTCACCGAGGAGTACGACGCCACGGGTACGTGGGCCATCCTGGACGAGCGGGCGGCCCGGCTGGACGTGGCCGACATGACCGAGCGGTGGGCCAGGGGCCTGGTGCACCATCCGTTCCCGATCGCGCTGCGGTCCCTGGAGTTCAACTGGGGCTACATGAAGGAACACGGGGTGCGGGCGTTCTACGAGATGACCGCCCGCTACGTCGCCGATCTTGCTGAGAACACCGCGCGGTGGCGGGCGGCGTTCGTCGTCGAGCGTGAGAGCGGCGTTGTCGACCGCATCACCACCATGGAAGCCGATCTCGCCAGCGAGGAAGCCCCGATGCACTGTGACATATGCAAGAAGACGATTGCGGGGCTGCTTTACCTGGATGGCTGAGTTGTGCGGGGGCGGTCGTTGTGGGTTGTCGGGGCGCTATTAGGATTTGGAGATGCGATTCGCCATCTCCATCCCGCAGGACGTGACCGACCGTGAATTCGACCCTGCCGGGTTCCGCGCCTTCATGGAGCGGGCCGAGGCGTTCGGGTTCGACAGTGCCTGGACGCAGGAACAGGTACTGGGCCCGGCGTCCCGGCTGAGCCCGATCGAGGCCATGACCTATGCGGCCGCGTGCACCGAGCGGATCCGGCTGGGGTGCGCGGTGTTCGTCAGCCCGCTGCACAGTCCCGTCCACCTGGCCAGGAGCCTGACCACGCTGGACCAGCTCAGCCGGGGTCGTGTCGAAGTGGGCGTCGGCATCGGCGGACGAGGCCGGATGCTCGGGGCGTTCGGGGTGGATCCGGACAGCCTGACCGCCCGGTTCACCGAGGGGCTGGATCTGATGAAGGCGTGCTGGACGCAGCCGCGCATCAGCTTCGACGGGCGCTTCTGGCAACTCGACGACGCCTCCATGGAGCCCAAACCGTTTCAGAAGCCGCATCCACCGATCTGGTTCGGCGGCTCCCATCCGGCGGCGTTGCGGCGTGCCGTCCGGTACGGGGACGGGTTCTTCGGCGCCGGGTCGGCGACGACCGCGCAATTCGCCGAGCAGGCGCGCATTGTGCGTGAGGAACTCGCAACGGAAGGACGGGATGCCGGTTTCCGGATCGCCAAACGCGTCTATATCGCGGTGGGCGACGACGCCGCGCGGACCCGGGAGCGGGGGGCCGCCGCTCTGGAGCGGCTCTACGGGCGGGGGGATCTGACTCCCGTCGGCGTTTACGGCCCTCCGGACGCGTGCGCGGAGGGACTGCGCGAGGTGGTGGACGCGGGAGCCGAACTGGTCTTGCTCACCCCGCTCTTCGACGACGCGGAGCAGTTGGAGCGGCTCGCCACTGAGGTCGTGCCACGACTGATTTGAGATGCGCCGAACTGCTTCCGTCTCAGATGTTCAGGGGATTCTCTCTTGACGCTCCGGTCTCTTTGAGAGAGGGATCAGTGTTGTCCACGATGGCCATCGGGGTTGTCGATCAATACCGTGACGTTCGTCTTGTCCACTCTCGTCAGGGAAGGTCGGCTTGAACCCCCATCACTCATCACGCAGAACGGCCAGGGGATTGGCGGTCGCGGGAACCGCGGGCGTGCTCCTGGTGGCAATGGTGCCGGCGAACGCCTCCGCCGAGGACACCGCGGTTCTCAGGCCGCGGCAGGTGGCCACCGCACCGCCCGCCGACGGCCAGGCGGCGGCGCGGGCTCGCTGGTTCACCCTCTGGGCCGGTCAGAAGAGGGTGAACCGCCTGTCTGGATGGACGACGCCGAGCCGCAAGTCCAAGCGTCGTGTTCTGCAGGCCATCGTCAAATGTTCCAGCGGCAGCACCGTGGGCACGTGGCTGTACCACAAGGTGGGCGGTAACTGGAGGCTGAAGAAGGTGAACGGGCCCCGGGCCTGCAACGGCCGCCCGATCTACACTCGCATCTCTGATGCGAAGGTCGGCCGCAGTTACCGCCTCTTCATCGGCGTCAAGCGCACGCAGACGGTCAAGGCGGGGTTGCAGAACTACGGCTGAACCCCAAGAAGGGCCTCGGAGCATTCCCGCTCCGAGGCCCTTCCCGGCGGCTACCGCGAGTGCTTGCGCAGGAACTTGCGCAGTGCGGGGTTGTAGACGTCGGAACGTTCCCAATGCGGTTGGTGGCCGCATTCATTGGCGACCAGCAGTTCGACGTTGCGGAAGTGGCGGCCCATGATCCGCTGCACCGACGGCGGGCTGTAGAGGTCGCCGTCGCCCCACAGCAGCAGGGTGGGCACCCGCAGCCGCTCGACGTCCGTCCAGGTGGGGCTGTTGACGTTCGGCTGGTTGACCTCGGTGTGCAGGGCCCTGTGGTGGATTTCGAGCCATTCCCCGACGCCCTTGGGGTTGATCGCCCGGTAGGACGGTCCGAGCTCGATGAAGTCCGGGGGCATCTCGTTGAAGCCGGCGGGCCGCAGCCGGGCGAGCATGTCGCGGTAGTCCTGGTTCTTCACGCCCGTCAGGCTGCCGCTGATCACCAGGCCGTGCAGCCGGTCCGGATGGGACAGCGCGTAGTCGAGCGCCAGGCCCCCGCCAGCGGCGACGCCGATCGCGTGGAAGCGGTCGATGCCGAGGTGCTCGATGAGGGCGTGCAGGTCCCCGGTGCCGGTTCCCGGCGCGTCCGCGGGCCCCGCGTCGGACTTGTAGTGGCCGCGCCGGGAATAGGCGATCACGCGGTAGCCGGCCTTGGCGAAGTAGGGCTGCTGGTACGGCCAGCTCTCCGCGCTGCCCGTGTAGGGGTGCAGGAAGATGATCGGGGTCCCGCGGCCTCCGGTGTCCCAGTACCACAGACGCGCGCCGGGCACCGGCACGTATCCCTGCGTGGCACGGACCTGCTCGGGGATCGGGATGGGCGTCAGCGGAGAGTCGGGACGGGGGATGGCGGCGGCCACGGCGGTTCCGGCGCCGGCGGCGAGCACCGCGCCGCCCGCCGCGAGCGCCGTGGCACCTCCCAGCAGTCCCCGGCGGCCGATGATCGGAGTCTTCTCTGTCGGCGTGGTGGAGTCCTTCGACGTCACTCAAGACCTCCCAGATCTTGGCGATGGTGACCCGGGCGGGGGGCCGCACACTCAGCAGGAATATAGCCGACTGTTGATAACATCAACACCCTTGGGTGAGGTTGTGTTTGTGTGCTACTGGGGAGGGTGGTGCGATTGAGGTTTCCTGATTGGGGCTGTTGATAAACACAACAGCCCTGGTCGGAGAAACGACCAGCGGTCGACCGGGAAGGCATGAGGAGGCCGCATCGGGCATCCTGGCGTCGGGCCGATCGATCGAGGAGGGGCATGACGGGCAGCACGGCGCCGGAGCCGCCCACGGTAACGCTGACCCTGGTCAAGGGCCGGCTCGACCGCACCGAGTTCGTGTTCGACGAGCGGACCACCTGCGTCCTCGGCCGTGCGGACGACTGCGCGCCCCGGCTGCCCGACGACGAGCATCACCGCACCGTCTCCCGGCACCACTGCCTCATCGACGTCAACCCGCCCGACGTGCGCGTCCGCGACTTCGGCAGCCTCAACGGCACCTACGTCAACGGCAGCAAGATCGGCCAGCGGGAGAAGCACCTGACGGCCGAGGAGGGGGCGGCGCGGTCCTATCCCGAGCACGACCTGGCCGACGGCGACGAGATCCGGCTCGGCGAGACGGTCTTCCGGGTGGACGTCCGGCTCCCGACCGGAGCGGGCACCCGGGTCATGGCCCGGTGCGCGAAGTGCGGCCGCGAGGTCGGCGACGAGATCGGCGCCAGGTCCGGCGAGTACGTCTGCGCGGACTGCCGGCAGGACCCCGCCGCCGTCGCCCGGCTCCTCGTCGACCTCGCGCGGAGCGAGCGCCGCGACCTCGCCCCGATCGCCGGGTACGCCGTCCTGCGGGAACTGGGCCGGGGCGGCATGGGCGCGGTGTACCTGGCCCGCCACGAGGACACCGGCGCCGAGGTGGCGCTGAAGGTGATGCTCCCGAAGGTCGCGGCGAACGCCGTCTCGCGCGCCCGCTTCCTGCGCGAGGCCGAGCTGACCCGCGCCCTGCGGCACCCCAACATCGCCGCCCTGTACGACGCCGGCTCCGCCAACGGCGTCTTCTACTTCACGACCGAGTACTGCGCGGGCGGCAGCCTGGACCGGCTCCTGGCCGACCGGGGCGGCCGCCTTCCCGCCGCCGAGGCCGTCCGGCTCGCCGTCCAGGTGCTGGACGGCCTGGAGCACGCGCACGGCGAGGGCGTCGTGCACCGCGATCTCAGCCCGTCCAACATCCTCCTGCGGGACGCGGGCGACGGCTCCCCGGTGGCCAAGATCGCCGACTTCGGCCTGGCCAAGGCGTTCGACCAGGCCGGCCTGAGCGGCCTCACCCGGACCGGCGCCACCGCGGGCAAGCCCGGCTACATGCCCCGCCAGCAGGTCGTCAACTTCCGGAACGTCGCGCCCGCCGTGGACGTCTGGGCGCTGGCCGCCTGCCTCTACCACGTCCTGACCGGCGAGGTCCCCCGGCGGTTCCGGCGAGGCAAGGACCCCTGGCAGACCATCCTCCAGGAGAAGCCCACGCCGATCCGGCAGCGCGACCCGGACATCCCGCGCGCCCTGGCCGCCGTCATCGACCAGGGCCTCCAGGAACGTCCGTCCATCGGCTTCCAGCACGCGGCCGACCTGCGCCGGGCCCTCCTCGCCGCCACCACTTAATGGGAGCTGCCAGGTCGGCCGCCGGCATCCCCGGCGCGGACGTTCGCGCGTTGCGGCGATAAAACGGTCGATGGACTGCCGATCGGCAATAATCGCTGCTATCTGTTAGGGAACGTGACTTTCTGGCGAAGTCGAGGTCGAGGCGATGGCGGCGGGCGGTTCGGCAGGTGAGAGGGGGCGGCGGGCCAGGGAGGAGGCGCTCGAACTGGCGCGCCGCTCGCGCGAGGCGTACGAGCTGGCCGGACGGTTCGAAGCCGCCGCGGAGGCCGAACGGGTGGTCGCCGCCACGCTCGTCAGCCTGACGGCCGTGGGGTGGCGGCTGCTCGTGGACCGCCGCTGGCCGGGCACCCGCTCGGCGAACATCGACATGATCCTCATCGGGCCGGGCGGCGTCTTCGTCATCGACGTCAAGCGCTGGCGCGACCCGCCGGTCATCGACGGCGGTCACCTGACGGCAGGCGGGGAGAGCCGGGACGCGGAGATCGAGAAGCTGCTGGCCATGACACAGGCGGTCGAGGAGCAGGCCGCCGAGCTGGGGATGTCGCCGGTCGCGCTGCGTCCGCTCATGGTGTTCGCCGGGCACCGTCTCGACGCGTGCCTGGGCAGGGTCCGCCTGCTGGGCCACCCCGATCTCGTCCATGCGCTGGTCGCCGAACCGAAGCGGCTGACCCCGGCCCTCGTGCGGGCCGTCACCCGGCATCTGGCCGAGCTGTTCCCGGCCTACGCGGCCACCGCGCTCACGGAGCGCGGCACCGGCGCCGTGAGTCCGGGGGAGAGCGGGGACGATGCCCTCTTCCAAGCCGAGGACGTCGAGAAGGCGGCTATGGAATCGCTGCTGCACGCGCCGATCGAGCAGTGGATGACGTTCCTGCATCCCGACCAGGTCGCCGTCGCGCGTCGCGACTGGAACGGGCCGGCGCGTGTCAGCGGCCCTGCGGGAACCGGCAAGACCGTGGTCGGGCTGCACCGCGCGGCCCACCTCGCCGCGCGCGGCTCCGGCCGGATCCTCTACGTCACCTTCGTCAACAATCTGCCGCGCGTGCAGAAGCAGCTCTTCGGAAGGATGGCCTCCACGTTCGCCGACCGCGTGGAGTTCTCCAGCCTGCACGGCTGGGCGACGGCGTTCCTGACCGAACGCGGCGTCGGCATGCAGCTGAACGCCGCGCGGGCCGACGACGCCTTCTCGCGCGCGTGGCTGACCGCCGGCCGCGACAGCGCGCTCGCCGAGATCGACCCCGCGCCCGGGTACTGGCGCGAGGAGATCGACCACGTCATCAAGGGCCGCGGCCTGACCTCCCTGGAGGAGTACCGCACCGTCGCCCGGCACGGCCGCCGGACCGCGCTCCAGGCGGCGCACCGGGAGGCCGCCTGGCTGCTCTACGAGGAGTACGAGCTGCTGCGCACGGAGCGCGGCATCGGCGACTTCAACGACGTGCTGCTGGCGGCCTTGGACGAGCTGGGCGAGCGCCCCGCCGATCCGCCGTACTCGGCCGTGATCGTGGACGAGGTCCAGGACCTCACGCTCATCGGCGTCAAGCTGCTGCACGCCCTGGCCGGGGACGGTCCGAACGGCCTGCTGCTCATCGGCGACGGGCAGCAGGCCGTGTACCCGGGCGGTTTCCGGCTCGCCGACGCCGGGATCGCCGTCACGGGCCGCGGCGCCGTGCTGCGCACCAACTACCGCAACGCCGCGAGGATCCTCGAAGCGGCGATGGACCTCGTGTCCGGCGACCCCTTCGACGATCTGGACGGGCCCAACCCGAACGGCCGCCGCGCCGTCGACCTCACCTACCACGACGGGCAGGTGCTCCGGGTCGGCGCCGCGGACGAGGACGAGCACGACCGCCGGCTGGTCGAGGCGATCAGGTCGCTCCCGGAGCGCGGCGCGGACGGTTCCGCATCGTGGGCCGACTCGGTGGTCCTGTGTCGCTCACTCCGGGAGACCCAGCATTACCACCGGCTTCTCACGCGCGGCGGCATCCCCGTGCTGCGCCTTGAGAACTACGACGGACGTCCGGTCGAGGCGATCAAGCTCGGCACCTACCGCCGCGCCAAGGGGCTGGAGTTCAAGCACGTCTTCCTGCCCCGCCACGACAGCGACCTCTCCAACGGCGCGCCCTCGGACGCCGCCGGCCAGGAACGCGCCGAACTGGCCCGCCGGCAGCTGTTCGTCGCCATGACCCGCGCCCGCGACCTCCTCTGGCTCGGCTCCGCCGCCAACGACACCGCCGACCTGGCTCGCCGCTGACCTGGGGACATGACCGTCCGCCGGAGGCGGCGCCCCCGGCGGACGGTCATGCGTCAGAGCCCGGGTCAGCTGGCGGACGGGGTGAGGCGCTGCCAGAAGCCGCAGTGGTGCTGCTCGGCGGTCTCGGAGGTCAGGTGGCTGTCCCCGGCGGGCAGCAGTGACATCTGGGCCTCGTTGTCAGAGGAGAACCGCGTCCATCGCGGGGTGCCGTTCACCGTGGGGTCGCCGGTGCGGGCGAAGCCCGTCCATTGCGCGGTGAGCTGGGCCAGGAAGGGCCGCTGGTTCGGGTTCAGCGAGGTGTGCCCCGGGAAGGTGCCGAAGAACAGGTAGCCGAACTCGCCGACGTGGAACGCGCCGGCCGGCTTCGTCGAGTCGACGAAGGGCAGCGGCGGCGGGTTCGTGTCGTCGAACCGGTAGGCGAACACCGGGACGTGGCGGGCCAGGCGGCGGTTGTTCTGCAGCGCCGGGCAGACGGAGTTGGCGTCGGCGAGGATCGTCCGGGAGGCGATGTACGCGGCGGGCTCGGGGAACCGGGACAGCGGGTAGCGCTTCATCACCTCGGGCGCGTACGACCCGTACTGGCTGCGGATCAGCGCCTCGTACCCGGCGGGGGTCTCGGCCGGAGGGGTCTGGGTCTCGTCCCTGGCCACGCCGTGGATGACCGGGACCTTGTTGAACCGGCCGGCGGCGAACGCCTCGCCGGGCGACATGGTCAGCGTCTTGCCGTCGACGATGGGCGCGAGCGTGCCGTTGTCCGGCTTGAGCCCGTCGCCCGCCTTGTCCAGCAGGGTCTGCACCGGCACCTGGCGCAGGCAGGCGGGGACGTCCGCGGCCCCGGCGCACCCGACGGCCGCGGCGAAGCGGGCTCCGGCGTCCTGCGCCTCGGACTGCGAGGGCAGCCTGGTCGCGCAGTCCTGCGGCTGCCAGGTGGTGTTGGCGCCGCGCAGCGCGCTGTACTCGCCGCTCTCGACGATCCCCTTGTGGAACAGCCCGCGGGCGGTGGGGGACGCCATGTTGGCGCACACGCTGGAGCCCCCGGCGGACGGGCCGAAGATGGTGACGTTGCCCGGGTCGCCGCCGAACCGGGCGATGTTGCGCTGCACCCAGCGGAGCGCGGCCTGCTGGTCCTGGATCCCGTAGTTCCCGGCGTGCCGGCCGAAGGTCTCGTGGGACAGGAAGCCCATGATGCCGAGCCGGTATCCCACCTCCACCTGGATGACCTTGCCCTCGGTGGCGAGACGGGTGCCGTTGGAGGGCTGGCCGAGCCGGAAGCCGCCGCCGTGGAGCTGCACCATGACCGGCAGCGCCTTGCCGTCGGTCCCCTCAGGGACCCGGACGTTCACCCTCAGGCAGTCCTCGTTGGTCGAGCCGGGCCTGAAGTCGGACGGCTGCGGGCAGGCGCTCGGCAGCTCGGTCGCCTGGAGCGGCGCCGTCCAGCCGGGATGCTTTGCCGGTGGCTTCCACCGCAGGTCACCGACGGGCGGGGCGGCGTACGGGATCCCCAGCCAGTTCCTGATGCCGTTGCCGTCGAGGCCGCAGACCGGTCCGCTGTCGGTCTGCACGAGGGTGCCGTCCGAACACGCCGGCGCGGCGGCGACGGGCGCCGCCGTCGCGGCCCGCGCGGCCGTCATTCCGGTGGCGGCGATGGCGATGGACAAAACCAGCTTCAAGGCAGCGCTGCGCCTCATCATGGTCCTCCGGGTCGAAGCCGAACGGATATATGGCTCCCCCGATCACCATTATCGTTCGATACCGTAACATATACGGAGAATTCCCTTTAGTGTGGTGTGCCGGAATTGTGGGGCGACGGCGCATAGGTCTCGGCGGAGGCGGAGCGATAGTGTCTCCGCTGAAGGGGATGGGGCCGCGGCGGCGGCCCACGGCACCCGCGAGCGAGAGGCAGGACCCGGATATGTCGGACGCCCCGCAGGGAACGCGCCCCGACCCAGAGGACCGGCTCGTCCAGATCGAGCTCCAGACCGACCGGCCGCACTCCGCGCGGGTCTACGACTACATCATGGGCGGCAAGGACAACTTCGTCGCCGACCGGGAGACCGCCGCGCAGGTGCTGGCCGACTGGCCGGGCCTGCGCACCTCCATGCTCGCCAACCGGGCCTGCATGCACCGGATGGCCCGCTACCTGACCGGGCTCGGGGTGCGGCAGTTCATCGACGTCGGCACCGGCATCCCGTCCTCACCGAACCTGCACGAGGTGGTCCAGGAGACGGCGCCGGACGCGCGGATCGTCTATGTCGACAACGATCCCATCGTCCTGGCGCACGCGCGGGCGCTGATGACCAGCACGCCCGAGGGCCGCACCACCTACATCCAGGCCGACATGCGCTCTCCCGAGGCGCTCCTCGGCGACGCCGCCCTCCACGAGTCCCTCGACCTCTCCCGGCCGGTGGCGCTCACGTTGATCGCGATGCTCCAGTACGTGGAGGACGCGAAGGGCCTGGTGGACGCGCTCATCGCACCGCTCGCCCCCGGCAGCCACCTCGCCCTCACCATCCCCACCGGCGACCTCGCCCCCGAGTCGCGGCGCCTGGCCAGCGAGTACACTCGCCGCGGCATCCCCATGTACCTCCGTAGCCGCGCCGAGGTGGAAGGTCTCCTCACCGGCCTGGACGTCCTCGACCCGGGCGTCGTCCCGATGCCCCGCTGGCACCCCGCTCCCGGCGACGAGATCCTCCCCGACACCGCCACCAACATGTACGCCGCCGCCGCCCGCAAGCCATAGCCGCCGTGTACGGCTTGCGGCCGGAAAGGAGTGGGGCCCCCGACATGCCGGGAGCCCCACGCAGAACTCACTTCAAGGTGAGCCTCTGGGACTGCAGCGCCTCGTCCAGCGGCTGGAAGAAGGACTGGGTGCCGGACCTGCACGCGCCGGTGGTGCCGCCGGAGGTGATCCCGATGGCGGTGCTGCCGCCCTGGAGCGAGCCGCCGCTGTCGCCGGGCTGGACGCAGGCGGTGGTCTCGATCATGTCGGTGACCGTGCCCTCCGAGTAGTTCACCGTCCGGCCGTAGCCGCGGATCGTCCCGGAGGTCGTGCCGGTCGTGGAGCCCTTCTTGAGGATCTGTGTGCCGACCGCCGGGCGGCCCACCCGGGTGAGGTTGGCGTTGCTGGTCGGCAGCGAGCCGTTGGTGACCCGGATCGTGCCGTAGTCGTTGCCGGGGAAGCTGGTGGCCTGCCTGGTGCCGACGGTCTGGCCGCCCGCGCTCCAGGTGGCGCCGATCCTGGTGCAGTGCCCGGCGGTGACGACGTAGGTCGTCCCGCCGCCGACGCCGATGGCCGACACCGAGCACCGCGAGCCGCCGGTGGTGATCGCGTCGCCGGGTCCGACCATCAGGCGCGGCGCCGCGGGCACGCGCTGGATCCGGACGTTCTTGCCGACCGACCGCACGCGCTTCACGAACGCGTTCGTCGCGGCGTCGTCGGCGCCCTTCGGCACGCTGACGACGACGGAGTTGGAGACCACGTCGACGCCCCAGGACAGCCCGGTCGTCCCCGCGCTTCCCGCGAGGAGGTCGAGCCTGCCCTTGGAGTCGTCCAGCGCCCGCATGCTGTCGTCGACCAGGCGGGACTTGAGGCCGGCGGCCTCGACCTGCTGGGCGGCGGCCGCGGTGGTCACGTTCACGACGAGGTTTCCGGTGCCGTCGACGTAGGCGCCCGCCTGCTGGGAGCCGAGCCGGCCGGTCAGCTGGTCGGCCAGCGCGGTCTGGGAAGGCCGGGCCTGCTGGACGGTCCCTGCCGCGTGCGTGGCGGCCGTCGCCGGAACGGTCCCGACCGCGGGGAGCGCGCTCAGCGCCGCGGCGCTCAGAACCAGGCGTGTGAGGGGCTTCACTTTTGCCCACCTTTCGCCACCGATCGCCCGCGGGCGTCGGCGGCAGCTCGGGGTTGCGGGGGCACGCGGCCCGATCGCGCGAACTCGCTGGTACGGGCCTTGCGATAAAGGTGCCGCGTGGGAGCAAGGTACGTTGATGAGCCTTCAACGACCAGATTTCAAGGCGCGACTGAAATTTCAACTTCCCTTTGATTCGAACGGTCCACGAATGCGCGTCCGCGTTGAATCCCGCGAGCCGAGGGGGCCCTTCGACGTGATCAGGACGGACGATGCGCGTTCCGCCGTCCCGGGGCCGTCCGGCGGTATCATGCGCCGCACCCGGACCGGCGCGCGGCAGGCTCAGCCCCTGTACCGCGCCAGGGCCGCCGTCGCGACTCGGCGGGCACGGCGGTCCGCCCTCCCGGTGACGCCCGCATTCGCATTTCCGGGCGTTCGGCCGGACCCGCTTCACGCCGACCATTCTCCGCGCTCGCGGGCAGCGGCGGCGGACCCGAACACAGTGCCATTCATTTGCCGCCGTGCATCGCGGTGTGCAATTACGTTTTGAGGGTACCGGGCGAGCGACGAGCGAACGTATTCAATTGGAGCGATGCAAATGATGAGAAAAGCCGCCGCCATCACCGCTGTGATGCTCGCGGGATCGCTGCTGTCCACACCCGCCGCCCACGCGGACGGCTCCTACGACTGCTTCTTCGGCGACCGCACGCCCACGCAGGACGGCTACAAGATCTCCGCCCACAGCTGCACCGGCGGGGGCGGCGTCGACGTCACGATCAAGGTGGTGTCCGGCTCGGCGGCGGGCGGCAACCGCTGTAGGACGGCCTTCTCGTGGAACGGCTTCCTGACCGCGAACGGCTGCCGAAAGGAGTGACGCCGTCCGGCTCCGGGCCCTCGCACCGCCGTCCGACGGTAGGATGATCGTCCGGTTTGACGGCAGAAGATGAGGAAGATGCTGTTCTCAATACCCGAGTCCGGTTGGTGGTTGATCGCGGCCGCGGCGACGCTGGTCTTCATGGTCGGCATGCGGGCGCTGTCGTCCGGAATGAAGCTCCCGGACGATCTGCGGGACACGATGAAACAGCAGGGCAAGGGCGGCAGGTGGGCGTTCTACCTGCTGACTCCCGCGTTCGCCGGCGCCGTCCTGGCGACGAGCCTGCTCCGCCCCGAACCGGCCTCTCCGATCCTGTTCCTGTACAGCGTCGCGTTCGCGTCCATCCCGGCTGCCTGCCTCCCGGTTCGCGGGCGGATGCTCAAGACCTACATCGTCCAGCAGCGGAACCCCGGCACCAAGGTCAAGCCCGACCGGCTCGCGATGGCCTGGATCGGCGGTTCCCTGTCGGTGGTGTGCCTCGCGGCCGTGCTCGCGTTGACGACGACCGGCCACGGCCCGCCGGGCTAGCGCGCCGTCAGCCGGCGCCCAGACGGCCCGCGATGATGACGGCCGCGTCGATGATGTGGTCGGCCTCGGCGATCGGCTCGCCCCAGCTGGAGTAGAACCAGAGCCGGTGCGCGTCGTCCTCGCGCGGCTTGCAGGTGATCGTGTCCGCGCGCTGCGGGCCCTGCTCGCAGCATCCGGCCTTGGCCGGGTTGCTCACGATCAGGCCGCGCCGCTGGAGCGCGGTCTTCAGGTCGTAGGTGTGCAGCCGGGTCATGAGCGCGCCGAGCCGCGCGTAGGCGTGCTCGTCCCGGGTCTCGCTCTCCGCTGCCGTCTCGGTCGCCATGGCCGCCTCCTGTCGCGTTGCACGTCGCTGTTCCGGTCACTGCCAGTGAACCCGGGACCCGGGCCGAACAACCAGGCAAACGGCGGGAGATAGCGGGGGACGGCGTCCCCTCGTCCGTGAACGGTCGAAACAGTGCCTTTCAGCGGGACGGACGGAAGGACGATCCGTCGCGACGCCCCCGCCTGCGGCCGTCCCGGCCGTGAGAAGCTGGCGGACCACCAGATCATCCTCCGCTACGGACCGACCACAGTGCCCCCTCCCCGCCTGGTTCCGCTGCTGCGCCAGTTCGACTTCGCATGCGAGCGCCTCACTACCCGCATGGCCGGACCGGTCACACACAGTGGCGACGGCACCGCCACCCGCGCGTCCCCCATGACCGACGACGAGTACCTCTGGGAGCCGTTCCCCGCCTCCTGGTCAGTCCGCCCACGCTCGGACGGTCCCGGACCGCGCGCGACCTTCCTGACCGGCGCCGGCGACTGGGGACGCGACGCCGCGGCCTACCCGCACCCCTGGCCGCCGCCGTTCACCACGATCGCCTGGCGTCTGAGCCATCTCAGCGAAATGCTGGCCCTGCGCGCCGACCACACGGACGGCGGCCACGCGCTGACCCGGAACGACTACCGGATCAGCGGGGACGCCGCCGGGGCGGTCGCGGCCTTCGTCGCCGGTGCCGCTGGTTGGCGGGGGGCGTTGTCGGGGGTTGACGATGCCGCGCTCGACTGTGTGGGGTACTGCACCTTTCCCCATGGGAGTGATCCGGACGAGCCGTTCGTCGACGTCGTCTGGTGGGTCAACCAGGAGGTTCTGCACCATGGAGCCGAGATCGCCCTGCTGCGCGACCTGTACCGCGCGGGGGCGGCCGGTGCGGGCGAAGGATGATCATCTTTAGTGGGTGTTCGTAAGGCGGGGCTGGAATAGGGAATTCAACGCGTGTTGGCGGCGGGAATCGGCGGTGACGATTCTAGAGATCATGTGTCCGCCCTATCGAGTACACTTCGGCGGTATGGGGCGATGGGCGATAGCCCGTAGGAGTGCGGTACCGGGGGACGGGCCCACAACGGTCATGACCAGCGGTAATGCGCGCTCTCTGATGATGGCCTGTGATAGGGATTATGGCCGGACCTGGTGAGCTCGACGCGGCCGCGGGGCGGCGGCCGGGGGCGAGAGAATCTCAGCTCAGGTTCGGTGTGCTGGGCTCGCTTGTGGTGCACCGGGGCGAGCAGGCCGTGCTCGTGGGCGCCGCCAAGCAGCGGTCGCTGCTCGCCGCGCTGTTGCTGCGCGCTGGACGGTCGGTGTCGGTCGACGAGCTGGCCGAGTGCGTGTGGGCTGACAACGCGCCCCGGCGGATGGTGTCCACGCTGCGCGTCTATCTGATGCGGTTGCGGCAGCTCCTGGGGGAGCCGGAGCTGATCGAGACCACCTCGACCGGGTACGTGCTGCGCGTCCGGGACCAGGACCTCGATCTGGGCAGGTTCGAGGATCTCGCCGGGCGGGGCATGGCGGCCTCGGCCGCGGGCGAGCTCGACGAGGCCGTCGCGCTGTTCGATCGGGCGCTGGACGAGTGGCGCGGCCCGGCGCTGGCGGATGTGCATTCGGAGGCCCTGCACCGGGTCGAGGTGCCCCGGCTCCAGGAGCGCAAGCTGGACATCGAGGCCGCGAGGATCGACGCCGTCCTGCGCAAGGGCGGGCACCGCGGCCTGATCGGGCCGCTGAGCCGGCTGACGGAGCAGCATCCGCTCCGCGAGCAGTTCTGGGCCCAGCTGATGCTCGCCCTGTACCGTTCCGGCAGCCGGGCGGAAGCCGTGGACGCCTACCACACCCTGCGCGACCTGCTCGCCGAGCGGCTGGGCATCGATCCCGGGCCGGAGGTGGAAGGGCTCCATTCGGCGATGCTGTCCCGGGACCCGGCCCTCGACCGGGCGCCCGTCGCGCAGGAGCCGACGCCGTCGCAGGTGGCGCCCGTGGTGGCGGACTTCATGGGCCGCGACGCCGAGGCCGAGGTGATCTGCGGGCTGCTCGACGCGGGCGTCACGAGCGCGACCGTGCCCGTGGTGACGGTGTGCGGGCCGCCCGGGGTCGGGAAGACCTCGCTGGCGACGTTCGTGGCCCGGCAGTGCCACGAGCGGTTCCCCGACGGCCAGCTGTTCGCCGATCTGCGCGGCTACTCGGCCGGGGTGCCGCGGTCCACGTCCTCGGTCCTCACCGGTTTCCTGCGCGCGCTCGGCGTCCCGCCCGAGCAGGTCCCGGCGGAGCAGGACGAGCAGGCCGCCGTCTACCGGACGCTGCTGGACGGCAAACGGGTGCTCGTGGTCCTCGACAACGTGGCCCACGCCGAGCAGGTCAGGCCCCTGCTGCCGGGCACGCCCGGGTGCGCGGTCCTGGTGACGAGCCGGCAGGAGCTGCGCGGCCTGATCGTGACGAACGACGCGCGCCTGGTGCCGCTGGGGGTGCTCGCGCCGGGCGCGGCCGTCGCGCTGCTGGCCCGGATCCTGGGCGAGGACGTCTTCGCGGCGCAGTCCGACGCGGTCAAGCGGCTGGCGGAGCTGTGCGGCCACCTGCCGCTGGCGCTCCGCATCGCGGCCGCCAACCTGGTGGGCCGCCCGCAGCTCGACGTGGCCGCCTACGTCCGGGAGTTCCGCTCCGGCGACCTGCTGGCCGCGCTCAGCGCCGAGGGGGACGAGGCGGCCACCCGGGCCGCGTTCGACCTGTCGTACGCGAAGCTGCCGCCGCCGGTCCAGGCGACGTTCCAGCTGGTGGGGCACATTCCCGGCCCGGACTTCACGCCGGAGGCCGTCGCGGTGCTGGCGGACATGCCGGTGGTGCAGGCGGCCCGGCACCTGGAGCGGCTCGCCACGACCAATCTCGTCCAGCGCAAGCCCGGCGGCCGGTACCACCTCCACGACCTGCTCCGTGACTACGCCCTGCTGCGCCGGGCCGAACAGGCCCGCGACGAGCGGGCCCGGACGGTCGGCACCGGGTGCGCGGGCGGCGGTTCCGCGCGCCGCCCGTCCTGCGTCCTGCGAGTCCGGGAATCGGGAGCCCCGCGCCGCGCCCTGTGGCGGTGCTGCCCGAGTTAGCGCGCGCCCATTCGACGGCCGCCCGCGCTTCGGCGCGGGAATTCATGATGATCATCTTGCGCCGGTCGCTCGCACCATGCGCGCAAAGCCTTTCTGGCGCATAGTACGCATGCCTTCACGCTCTGCAAGATCATTTTGTCGTCCGTAATTTGCGGTGAACGAAACGCGGTCGCCGAGCTATGGTCGAGGGCATGGGCGGATCGTTTCCTGCATTGACGTTTCACGAACGGGGGTCGGTCGACGGATGCGTCCACTCATGGAATTCGGTTTGCTGGGGCCGCTGGAGGTCCGCCAGGACGGCGAGGCGGTCCAGGTCGGTGCTCCGAAACTGCGCGTGGTGCTGGCCACGCTGCTGCTGCGCGCGAACCGGGAGGTGACGCTGCACGAGCTGGCGGACGCCGTCTGGGGCGCCGACGTCCCCGCGCAGCCGGTCGCCGCCCTGCGGGTCTTCGTGATGCGCCTGCGCCGGCTGTTCCGCGCGCCCGGAATCCTCCAGACGACGCCGGGCGGCTACCGGCTGGAGATCGACGACGAGGCGCTCGACCTGTACCGCTTCGGCGACCTGGTCGCCCGGGGCACCGAGCTGGCGGCCGGCGGCGAGCTGGAACGCGCCGAGACGCTGCTCGACGAGGCCATGGCGCTCTGGCGGGCGGAGCCGCTGGCCGACGTGCCGTCCGAGACGCTCCACCTGGAGGCCGCCCGCCTCCAGGAGACCCGCCTGCGGGCGGAGCACCGGCGGTTCGAGGTGAAGCTCCGCATGGGGCTGCACCACGACGCCATCGGGCCGCTGCGCGAGCTGACGGCCGAGAACCCGCTGCGCGAGGACCTGTGGGCGCAGCTCATCCTCGCCCTGTACCGCGCCAACCGGCAGGCGGAGGCGGTGGCCGCCTACCAGGCGATCTCCGCCGGCCTCGCGTCCGAGCTGGACGTGGTCCCCGGCCGCCCGCTGCGCGAGCTGTACCAGTCGATCCTGATCGCCGACCCGGACCTCGCGCCGCCGGGCGCCCAGCCCGTGGAGGCCGCCGCGGCCGAGCCGCCGCGGACGGGGTCCCAGCTGCCCCCGGCGATCGGGAACTTCGTCGGACGGGGCGCCGAGATCGAGCGGATCGCCGGGCTCCTGCGGACCGGCGGGCGGGTCGCCGTCCCGGTGGTCACCGTGTCGGGCCCGCCCGGAGTCGGCAAGACCGCGCTCGCCGTGCGCGTGGCGCACCAGCTGCGCGCCGAGTTCCCGGACGGGCAGGTGTACGTCGATCTCCACACGCATTCGGCGGCCCGGCGGCCGTCCACCCCCACGGTGCTCGCCCGCATGCTGCGCACGCTCGGGCACGACACCGACGACATCCCCGTGGACGAGGACGAGCAGGTCGCCGCCTACCGGACGGCGCTGCGCGGCAAGCGCGTCCTCGTCACGGTCGACAACGCCGCCTCGGCCGGCCAGGTCCGCCCCCTCATCCCGAGCGAGCCGGGCTGCGCGATGCTGGTCACCAGCCGCAACGAGCTCACCGAGCTGACCGCGCGCGACGGCGCGCGCCGCGTCCGGCTCGACATGCTGAGCAGCGACGAGTCGATCACCCTGCTCACCGCGATCCTCGGGACGGAGGCCGCCGGGCAGCAGCGCGCGGCGGTCGAGCGGCTCGCCGACCTCTGCGGCCATCTGCCGCTGGCGCTGCGGATCGCCGCGAGCAATCTCGCCGGCAGCCACCGGCCCGACATCGGCGCCTACATCCAGCGCTTCCTCGCCGACCGCCGGGTGCGGGCGCTCACCATGGACGACGACGACCACATCGCCGTCGACCGCGCGTTCGACCTGTCGTACGTCTCGCTGCCCCCCGAGGCCCGCGCGGTGTTCCGGCTGCTCGCCCTGTTCCCCGGGCCCGACGTCGCCGCGGAGGCGATGGCCGTGCTCGCGGACGGCACCCCTCAGGAGGCGACGAAGGCGCTGGAGCAGCTGGCCGCCGCGAGCCTCCTCCAGCGCCTGCCCGGCGACCGCTACCAGATGCACGACCTGCTCTCGGAGTACGCGGCGGAGCGCGCGCAGGCCGAGTACGGCGCCGAGTACTGCGCCGAGGCGCGGGCCCGGCTCTTCGACTGGTACCTCAGCGCCGTCAACGACGCGATCACCGTGCTGTATCCCGAGTTCGTGGCGGCCGTCCGGCGGGCGGCCAAGCCCGCCGACGCCGCTCTGGCCCCGCTCGACCGGCCCCAGGCGCTGCACTGGCTGGACGCCGAGCGCGCCAACCTCGTCGCGATGGTCGAGCACTGCGCGGAGCACGGCCCCCTGCCGATGGCGTGGAAGCTGACCGAGGCGATGGTCTGGCATCTGGGCATCAGCGGGCACCACACCGAGTACCTCGCCGCCGCGCGCGCCGGGCTGCACGCCGCGCGCAGCGCCGGGGACCAGGGCGCCGAGACCACGATGGTGGGCTGCCTGGTCTGGGAGCACCGGCGGCTGGGCGACCTCGACACCGCGCTCGACTACGTCACCGGTGCCCTCGCCGACGTCGACCCCGCTTCCCCCGGACGGCCCGTGCTGGTGGTCTGGCACGGGTCCGTCCGGATCGAGAGGGGCGAGCTCGACCGGGCCCGGGAGTGCTTCGGCCAGCTCGCCGAGCTTGCCGCCGCCGACGCGCTGCCGCCGTTCCTGGCCTGCGCGGCGCCGCTCGGCCTGGGGGCCGCCGAGATGCTGGCCGGCCGCTTGGAGCAGGCGCTGCCGCTGCTGGAGGAGGCGGTCGCCGCGGCCGCCCAGACGCAGCCCACCGTGCAGTGGGTCGAATGCCTCATGGTGGTCGGCCGGTGCCGCTTGCTGATGGGGCAGTGGGAGCGCGCCGCCGAGGTGCTGCGGGCGGCCGCGGACGAGGCCACCAAGCTCGGCACCCGGTACCACCAGTCGGAATGCCTCGCCTACCTGGCGGTCGCGCTCACCGAGATGGGCGACGTGGCCGAGGCGGCCGAGGCGTCCGAGGAGGCGTTCACCCAGTCGCAGGGGCTGCGCAACCGGTGCATCACCATCAGCGTGTGGAACGCTCTGGCCGCGGTCCACCGCAGCCGGGGCGAGTTCGGCGAGGCCGTGAAGGCCCATGAGGCCGCCCTGGCGGCGGCGACCCAGACCACCCTGCATCCCTACGGCATGACCGAGTCCCGTCTTGAACTGGCCCGCACCCACTTCGGCGCGGGCCGTTTCAACGAGACGCACGAGGAGGCGCGGCTGGCCTTGGCCACGGCCCGCGAGTTCGGCTTCGGCCTCCTCCAGGCGCGGGCGTGGCACCTCCTCGCGAAGACCGGCATGGCCTCCTGAGCGGGACGCCCTGAGCGGGACGTGCGGTGTCGGCGCCTCCACGGGGGAGAGGCGCCGACACCGCACGTGGTCAGCCGGTCCCCGTGTTCTCGATCGACGCGTCCTCGACCGGGCCGACCCGCGCCTGCGGGTCGGCGGCGAACCGGCGCAGGATCTCCCCGAATCGGGTCGCGATCCCCTCGGCGGCGTCCTGGCCGAACACGTGCCGGTGGTATTGCAGGCCCACCCGCAGGTGCGGGTCCTCGATCGCCGCCACGCCCAGCGGGTAGTGCGAGCCGCTCGCCATCCCGATGCCGGTGATCTCCACGCCGGCGACGGTGTTGGCCTCCCTCATGCCGGCCCGGTCGATGGGATAGGACTCGAACACCACGAGGGTGTCGAAGCGGGCGCCCGGCCCGGCCGCCTTCGCGATGCCGGACGGCCGGTGGTGATGGTGGTCCAGCAGCGCGGCCTGCCGGGCCTGCACCGCGGCCGCCAGGTCGGCCAGGGTGGCGTCGGGCGCGCACCTCACCCGCACCGGCACGTTGTTGATGAACAGGCCGATCATGGAGTGCGCGTCCGGCAGGGTGGACGGACGGCCCGACACGGTCGCGCCGAACACCACGTCCTGCCGTCCGGTCAGCCGTCCCAGCAGGACGCCCCAGGCCACCTGGACGACGGTGTTGAGCGTGACACCCAGTTCGGCCGCGCGCCGCGCCAGCTCGCGGGCGTCGTCCACCGACAGCGGGACGTCGGCCACGCCGAATCCCGCCCAGCCGTCCGGCGACGGCGTCTCGGGGACGAGCAGCGTCGGCCCGCCGAGCCCGTCGAGCTCCGCCGCCCACGCCCGCTCCGACTCCTCGTGGTCCTGCTCGGCGAGCCACGCCAGGTAGTCGCGGAACTCAGGCGCCGGCGGCAGTGCCGACGGATCGCCGCCGGCCCCGTAGAGGTGCAGCAGCTCCTGCATGAACAGCGGGCCCGACCATCCGTCCAGCAGCACATGGTGGGTGGAGAAGACCAGCTCCGAGCGTTCCGCGCCCAGCGTGACCAGCGCCATCCGCAGCATCGGCGGCGCGGCGGGGTCGAAGTGGGTGCCGAGGTCGTCGGCCAGGAACCGTCGCAGCGCCTCCTCGCGCTCCGCCTCGCCCAGCTCGCTGAGATCGAGGTGCCGCCACGGCAGCGGGACGCCGTCGACCACGAGCTGGACCACGTCCCCGGACTCGGACGCGACGAACGCCGTCCGCAGGTTGGCGTGACGGTCGAGCAGGGCCTGCGCCGCCGCGCGCATCCGGTCCGGCTCCACCTGACCGGACAGATGCAGCACCATCTGCATGTGATAGGCGTCGAACGTGGTGCCGACCTCCATCGCGTGGACGAGCAGCTCCGGCTGGAGCGGGGACAGCGGCCACACGTCCGCCAGGCCCGGGTAGCGTTCCCGCCACACCTCCAGCTCGCCGGGGCTCACCCGCACCAGCGACGTGCCGGACGGGTCCGGGCCGCCGGTGCCGTGCTGTGCCGCGCGCTGGGCGAGCCCTTCCAGCGCGGCCGACCAGAGGCCGACCAGCTCCTCCACCTCGTCACGGGACAGCACTCCCGTGGGGAAGGCGACCCTGGCGTTCAGCCGCGGGCCCTCCTCACCGTCGGACACGTAGGCGTTCACGTCCAGCACCGACAGAGCCGGGACCCCCGGGTCGGGCTCGGCGACCAGCTCGGCCGCGTCGGCGGCCTCGGCCCAGCCCATCCCGCGCAGGCTCCCGGGCATGTCCGCCGCGGAGAACCGGCCCAGGTAGTTGAAGGCGATCTGGCCCGTGGAGTACGGCTCCAGCTCGGCCGCGGTCTCCGGGTTCAGATACCGCAGCAGCCCGAAGCCGATGCCCTTGTCGGGCAGGGCCCCCAGCTGCTCCCCGACCGCCGCGACGACGCCGTCCGCGGCCGGGCCGCCGGTGAAGACCTCCTCCGGGTCGGCCTCGCCGATGTCGAGACGGGCCGGGAACACGCTGGTGAACCAGCCCATGGTCCGGGACACGTCCGCTCCCGGCACCACCTGCTCCTCCCGGCCGTGCCCCTCGACCCGCAGCAGCACCGACGACTCGGCCACGCCCCGCCGCCGTCGCCACTGGACGACCGCCAGCGCCAACCCGGCCAGCAGGCCGTCGTTGACCCCGCTGCGGAACGCCGCCGGGAGCGCGGTCACGACCGCCTCGGTCAGCGGCGCGGGCAGCCGCAGCCACACGGCGTCCACGGTGGACATGACGTCCACGGCCGGATCCAGCCGCCGTGCCCCGAGCAGAGGGTCCGGGCCGTCCATCACCGACCGCCACAGGGGCACCTCGGCGACCCGCGCCGGGTCGGCGGCCTCCTGGGCGAGCGCGTGCGACCACCGCCGCATCGAGGTCCCCACCCGGGGTAGCTCCGGCGCCTTCCCGGCCCGCACCCGCTCCCAGGCGGCCGCGAGGTCCGGCAGCAGGATCCGCCACGACACGCCGTCCACCACCAGGTGGTGCAGGACGATCAGCAGCCGCCCCGGCCCGGGGTCCACCGGCGCGAACCACACGAACTGCGCCATGACCCCGGCGGCCGGGGAGAGCCGGCCGTTGGCCGCGTTCAGCTCGGCGGCGGCCAGCTCCCGCCACCGCTCGTCCCACCGGCCGTCGCAGTCCACGCGGCGGATCAGCCCCGCCGCCTCGACCGAGCCCGGCGCGTCCACCTCCAGGGTCCCGCCGCCGGCGGGCACGAGCCGGGACCGCAGGACGTCGTGGTGGTCCACGACCGCGCTCAGCGTCGCGGCCAGCCCGTCGCGGTCGATGCCGTCCGGCAGCTCCACCATCATCGACTGGGAGAACCGGTCGAACCCGGTTCCGAGCTCCCGGATCCACCGCGCCACCGGCGGCAGGGGCATCGGCCCGACGCCGCCGCCCTCGAACTCCTCCAGGGTCGCGCTCGCGCCGGACCGGCCGTTCACCGCCTCGGCCAGCTTGGCGACCGTCCGGTGCTCGAAGACGTCGCGCGGGGTGATCTCCACGCCGTGGGCCCGCGCCCGCGAGACGACCTGGATCGACTGGATGCTGTCCCCGCCCGTGGCGAAGAAGTCGTCGTCGATCCCCACCCGCTCAAGCCCCATGACCTCGGCGAAGACGGCGGCCAGGACCTCTTCCGCGGCGTTTCGCGGCGCCCGGTAGAGCTCGCCGGTGAACTCCGGGTCCGGCAGCGCGCCGCGATCGACCTTCCCGTTCGGCGTCATCGGCAGCCGGTCCAGGACGACGAACGACGATGGCACCATGAACTCCGGCAGCCGCCCGGACAGGAAGCCGCGCAGCTCGCCCGCCGAGACCCCGGAGCTCAGGTCGAAGCCGCCGCCGCCGAGCCCCTCGGAGCCGCCGGTCTCCAGGAGCCCCACGGGCACCACGTAGCCGACGAGCTGCCTGGCCCCGCTCGTCCCGGCGGCCTCTCGGACGACCACCACGGCCTGCGCGACCCGGGGGTGCGCCGCCAGGGCCGTCTCGATCTCCCCCGGCTCGATCCGGTAGCCGCGCAGCTTGACCTGCGTGTCCACCCGTCCGATGAACTCCAGCTCGCCGCCCGGGTGCCACCGGACGAGGTCGCCGGTGCGGTACATGCGCTCGCCCGGCCCGCCCCACGGGCAGGCCACGAAACGCGAGCCGGTCAGCCCGGCCCGGCCGAGGTACCCGCGCGCGAGCCCGGCCCCGGCCACGTACAGCTCGCCCGCGACCCTCTCCGGGACGGGCCGCAGGAAGGCGTCCAGCACGTACACCCGGGCGTTGGGGATCGGCCCGCCGATCGTCGGCGCCCGGCCGTCGCCCACCAGGGACTCGCAGAGGGTCGGCATCACCGTGGTCTCCGTAGGCCCGTAGGCGTTCGCCATCCGGCGGCCCTTCGACCAGACCGCCACCAGCTCCGGCGAGACCGGCTCTCCGGCGACCGTCAGGGTGGTGACGGTGGGCAGCGATCCCGGCGGCAGCGCCGCCAGCACCGAGGGCGTCATCAGGACGTGGCTCACCCGGTTCGCGTTGATCGTCTCCACCAGCGGCTCCCCGGCGGCCAGCTCGTCCTGGCCCGCCAGGACGAACGCGGCGCCGGAGAACAGCGCCATGCACATCTCCCACACCGAGGAGTCGAAGCTCGGCGAGTTGAACTGGAGCACGCGGCTCTCCGGGGTCACGTCCAGCCCGCCGATCTGGGACGCGAGCAGGCTGGCCAGCCCGACGTGGCTGACCACCACGCCCTTGGGCAGCCCGGTCGATCCGGAGGTGTAGATGACGTAGGCGGCGTTGGTCACCGAGAGCGGGGCGAGCCGGTCGGCGTCGCGCACCGGGCCCGATTCGGCGGCGGCCAGCGCGGTGATGATGTCCGGGTCGTCCACGCGGACCATGGACCCGGCGCGGTCCGGGAGCTGCTCCGCCGTCGCCGCGTCCGCGATCACCAGGTGCGCCTCGGAGTCCTTCACCATGAACTCGATGCGGTCCGCGGGGTAGGCGGGGTCGACCGGCAGGTAGGCGCCGCCCGCCTTGGTCACCGCCAGCGCCGCCGTCCACAGCTCCGGCGAGCGCGGCAGCGTCACCGCGACCACCGACTCCGGCCGCACGCCGCGCTCGATCAGCAGTCGGGCGAGCCGGTTGGCCCGGTTGTCGAGCTCCCGGTACGTCAGCTGCTTCCCGTCGTGCACCAACGCGACCGCGTCCGGCCGCTCGGCCACCTGGCGCTCGAAAAGCTCGGGGATCGTCCCCACCTGCACCGGGACGGCCGTGTCGTTCACGCCTCGCAGCAGCCGGTCCCGCTCGGCCGGATCCAGCACGTCGACGGAGCCGACCGGCATGGCGGGGTCGGCGACCAGCTGCGCCACGACCCGCACGAAACGCGCCACGACGCTCTCGGCCGTCTCCCGGTCGAACAGGTCCGTGGCGTATTCGAGCCGGCCTTGGATCCCGTGCCCGGGGAGGTCGAACATGGCGAACTCCAGGTCGAACCTCGCGACGCCGGTCGAGACCGGTTCGAGCCTGGCCCGCGCGCCCCGGAAGTCGAAGTCCTCCCACGCGATGTTCTGCCAGGCGAACGCCACCTGGAACAGAGGGTGGTAGGCGGTGGAGCGCTCGGGGTTCAGCAGCTCGACCAGCCGCTCGAAGGGCGCGTCCTGGTTGTTGTAGGCCGCCAGGACCTTGTCGCGCACCCGGTCCAGCAGGCCCTCGAACGTGGGGTTGCCCGACAGGTCCGTCCGCAGCACCCACGTGTTGACGAAGAACCCCACCAGGTCCGTCAGGGCGTCGTCGGTCCGGTTGGCGATCGGCGATCCGACCGTCACGTCGTCCCTGCCGGTGAGCTGGTGGAGCAGCACCGCCAGCGCCGACTGGAGCACCATCGCCACGGTCATGCCGTGCGCGCGCGCCAGTTCCTCGGCCGCCGCCAGAACCTGGGGCTCCACGGTGAACTCGACGGAGTCCCCGCGGTAGCTCGCCACCGACGGGCGGGGACGATCGGTCGGCAACGGGAGCGGCTGCGGGACGCCCGCCAGTTCGTTGCGCCAGTACCCGAACTGCTGCGCCGCGACGCTGCCGGGGTCGTTCTCGTCCCCGAGCAGGTCACGCTGCCAGAGCGTGTAGTCCACGTACTGGACGGGCAGCTCCGGCCACTGCGGCGCGCTACCGGCGACCCGGGCCGAATAGGCCGTCGAAAGGTCTCGCACCAGGGGCGCCATCGATTCGCCGTCCATGGCGATGTGGTGGATGAGCAGCACCAGCACGTGCTCGTCCGGTCCGCAGCCGAACACCCACGCCCGCAGCGGGATCTCCGTCGCGAGGTCGAAGCGATAGCGGACGGCCTCGGCCACCGCGGCGTCCACGCCGTCTGGGCCGACGTCGACCGCGGGGACTTGGACCACGGCCTCGTCAACAGGCAAGACCCGCTGGAACGGGACGCCGCCCTCGTCCTCGACGATCACCGTCCGCAGGGTCTCGTGGCGCGCCACCACGTCCCGCACCGCCGCCTCCACCGCACCGGCGTCGAGCGCGCCCGTCAGCCGGACGCGCAGCGGGGAGTTGTAGGTCGCAGACGGGCCCTCGAAGCGGTGGATGAACCACAGCCGCCGCTGCGCGAACGACAGGGGCAGCCGGTCCGGCCGCTCCTGCGCGCGCCGCAGCCTCGGCCGCACCCACAGGCCCGTCGACAGGTGCTCGACCAGCTCGGCGACGGACGGCGACTCGAACACCGCCTTGATCGGGATCTCGACGTTCAGCTCGGCGCGGATCCGGCGGACGAGCCGGGTCGCCAGCAGCGAGTGCCCGCCGAGGTCGAAGAAGTTGTCGTCGGCGCCGACCCGCTCCAGCCCCAGCACCTCGGCGAACAGCCCGCACAGGACCTCTTCCCGCGCCGTCCGGGGCGCCCGGCCGACGAAGCCGCCGGTGTAGTCGGGCGCGGGCAGCGCCCGCCGGTCCAGCTTCCCGCTGGAGTTCAGCGGCACCTCGGGGATGGCCATCACGGCAGACGGCACCATGTACTCGGGCAGCCGCCCGGCCACGTGACCGCGCAGGACGGCCGCCAGCGTCTCGCCCTCCCGCGCCCCGGCCGGCTCGTTGGCCAGCGTCCGGCCGACGCGCCCGGACGGCACGAACCCGCCCGACAGCACCCGGCCGGCCGCCCGGCCCTCGGGGAATACGATGACGTCGAAGCACTCCACGGCGTTGGTCGACCAGGTCACCAGCGCCTCCCAGCCGTGCCGGGCCGCCCAGTCGCGCACCTCCTGCGGGTCGGCCTCCCGGTGGGCGGTCGCCGGCGCGTCGATCAGCGCCGCCGCGGCGGCCGCCTCCACCTCGCCGGTCAGCCTGGCGTTCGGGATCCGTGCGATCCGCACCGGCGCGCCGCCGTGCGCGCGGAGCAGCTCGGCCATCCCGGCGAGGTCCCCGAGCTGCTCGCCCCACACCCAGGCCGGGATGTCGCCGAGCGGCAGGGCGTCCACCGGGGCCTTGTGCAGGACGACCTCGTAGCGGTGCCGGGTCAGCTCGTTGTGCGCCCGCCCGTCCTTGAGGCGGATGTCCGCCGCGCCGGCGCCGTTCCTGTCGGCCCAGCGGGTGAACCATTCCGGATCGAGCAGCAGTTCCTTCTCCGCCCGCATCGCCTTGGCGACGGCGGCCCGCACCACCGACTGCGCCGCGTCCGGGTGCCGCGCCCGCTGCACCCCGGCCCGCAGCAGCCGGAACGAGCCCGCGTTCCGCACGTCCCCGACCACGATCCGGCCGCCCGGGGCGAGCAGGTCCATGGCCTGCCGCAGCACCCGGTCCAGGTAGGCGGCGTCGGGGAAGTACTGCACGACGGAGTTCAGCACCACCGTGTCGAAGTGCCCGCGTGGCAGCCCGGACGCGTCGTCGGCGGCCTGGCACCGCAGCCGCACCCGCTCGGCGTGCCCGGCCCGCTCGACCTGGGCGCGCAGGCGGTCGACCACCGTGGCCGAAAGATCGGTGGCCCAGTACTCCGCCCCGTCCTCCTCCAGGGAGGGCACGATCTTCGACATCAGCAGCCCGGTGCCGACGCCGATCTCCAGGACCCGGCGGGGGGACCACGCCATGATCCGCTCCACCGCAGCGTCCCGCCAGGCCGCCATCTCCGGCAGCGGGATCGGCCCGCCGGTGTAGGCGGAGTCCCAGCCGCCGAAGTCCTCGCCCCACGGCGCGTCCGAGGACGCGTACACGCGCTCGTGGACCTGCTCCCACGCGGCGACCTTGCCGGCCGCGCCGCCCATCCGGGCCCCGGCCTCGCTCGGCACCACGTACGCGACCAGCCGCCGGTCACCGGCCGGGTCTCCGTTCGCGACGACCCCGGCGTTCGCGACGACCCCGGCGTTCGCGACGACCCCGGCGTTCGCGACGACCACGGCCCGGTCGACGGCGGGGTGCGCCGCCAGCGCCGCCTCGATCTCGCCCGGCTCGACCCGGAAGCCGCGGATCTTGATCTGCGCGTCCGCGCGGCCGGCGTACTCCAGCCGGTCGGCGGCGTCCCAGCGGACGAGGTCGCCGGTGCGGTACATCCGCTCGCCCGGCCCGCCGAACGGGCACGCCACGAACCGTTCCGCGGTCAGGCCCGCCCGTCCCACATATCCCCGCGCCAGCGCGGGCCCGGCCACGTACAGCTCGCCGACCACGCCGCGCGGCACGGGCCGGAGCCCGCCGTCCAGCACGTAGACCCGGGTGTTGGCGATGGGCCCGCCGATCGGCGGCACCCGGCCGTCCCCCTCCAGCGGCGGGCTCATCGTGGCGCACACCGTGGTCTCGGTGGGGCCGTAGGCGTTGATCATCCGCCGGCCCGGCGCCCACGCCGCCACCAGGTCCGGCGAGGACGCCTCGCCCGCCACGACCAGCGACTCGACCGTCTCCAGCGCGCCGGGCGCCATCGCCGCCAGCACCGGCGGAGGAAGCGTCACGTGCGTCACCCGCTGGGCGGCGACCGTCCGCTCCAGCGGCGCGCCGGGCGCCAGGGCGTCCTTGTCCGCGAGGACGAGCGCGGCCCCGGACAGCAGGCCCATGCACATCTCCCAGACGGACGCGTCGAAGCTGGGCGAGGCGAATTGCAGCACGCGGCTCTCCGGCGTGACGTTCAGCCGCTCGGTCTGCGCCGCCAGCAGGCTGCTCAGCCCGGCATGGGTGACCGCGACGCCCTTGGGACGGCCGGTCGATCCGGAGGTGTAGATGACATAGGCGGTGTTGGCCGCCGACAGGGCGCGGAGCCGATCGGTCCCGCCCGGTGCCATAGAGCCGGTGGTGTCGGTGTCGGTGTCGGTGTTCAGGACGGGAACCGTGAGGTCGGGCAGCCGCTCCCGGGTCGCCGTGTCGGTGATCATCAGGTGCGCCGCCGAGTCGGCGACCATGAACGCGATCCGGTCGGCGGGGAGGGCGGGGTCCACCGGCAGGTAGGCGCCGCCCGCCTTGAGCACCGCGAGCACCGCGACGATCAGCTGGGGCGAGCGCGGCAGCGCCACCGCCGCGACCGTCTCCGGGCCCACGCCGCGCTCGGCCAGCGCCCGGGCGAGGCGCTCGGCGCGGGCGTCGAGCTCGCGGTAGGTGAGGGACTCCGCGCCGAACACCAGCGCGGTCTCGTCCGGCCGCTCGGCGACCTGGCGCTCGAACAGCCCGGGGATCGTGCCCTCGTCCACCGGGGCGGCGGCCGCGTCGTTCACGCCCGCCACCAGCCGGTCTCGCTCGGCCGGGTCCAGGACGTCCACCGCGCCCGCGGGCAGTTGCGGGTCCGCCACCACCTGCCGCAGGACGCGGGCGAACCGGGCCGCGACCGTCTGGAGGTCGTCCCGGGCGAACAGGTCCTCCTGGTACTGCATGGCGACCCGCAGGTGCGGGTCCTCGAAGGCCAGCACGGCCAGCGGGTAGTGGGTGCCGCCCGCCGTCTTGATCCCGGTAACGCCGACCCCGCTGCCGGTGCCCGCGTCCCTGAGGCCCGCGCGGTCGATGGGATAGGACTCGTATCCGATGACGGTGTCGAACAGGGCGCTCAGCCCGGCCGCCCGCTGGATCTCGGCCAGCCGGTGGTGATGGTGGTCCATCAGCGCGGCCTGCCGGGTCTGCAAGCCGGTCATCAGCTCGGCGAGAGGGGTCGACGGGGAGCACCGCAACCGCACCGGCACCGTGTTGATGAACAGCCCGACCATGGAGTCGACGCCCGGCACCGAGGGCGGACGGCCGGACACCGCCGCGCCGAACACCACGTCCTGCCGTCCGGTGAGCCGTCCCAGCAGCACGCCCCAGGCCACCTGGACGACGGTGTTGAGCGTGACGCCCAGCTCGGTGGCACGCCGCGCCAGCTCGCGGGCGTCGTCCACCGACACCGGGACGTCGACGACGGCGGGCGCCTTGCCGATCTCCTGCGCCCTGCCTCCGGCCATCAGGGTGGGCTCGTCGACCCCGTCGAGTTCCGCCGCCCACACCCTGGCCGACTCCTCGTGGTCCTGCCCGGCCAGCCACGCCAGGTAGTCCCGGAACTCCGGGGCACCCGGCAGCGCGGACGCGTCGCCGCCGGATCCGTAGAGCCGCAGGAGGTCCTGTAGCAGCAGCGGCAGGGACCATCCGTCGAGCAGCACGTGATGGGCGGTGACGACCAGTTCGGAGTGTTCGGCGTCCAGCGTGACCAGCGCCATCCGCAGCATCGGCGGCGCGGCGGGGTCGAAGTGGGTGTCGCGGTCGTCGGCCAGGAACCGCTCCAGCGCCTCCTCGCGCTCCGCCTCGTCCAGCCCGGCGAGGTCGACGTGCCGCCACGGCAGCGGGACGCCGTCGACCACGAGCTGGACCAGGTCTCCGGACTCGTCATTGACGAACGCCGTGCGCAGGTTGGCGTAGCGGTCGAGCAGGGCCCGCCCCGCCGCGCGCAGCCGGTCCGGGTCCACCCGGCCGGACAGATGGACCACCAGCTGCATGTGGTACGCGTCGAACGCGGAGTCGGCCAGCATCGCATGGAACAGCAGTCCCGCCTGCAACGGAGCCAGCGGCCACACATCGGCCAGGCCCGGGTAGCGCTCCCGCCACACCTCCAGCTCGGCGGGGTCCACCGGCACCAGCGGCGCATCGGAGGGACTCCGCCCGCCTCCGCCGTGCCGGGCCTCTCCGGCCGGGTCCCCGGTACCGGCACGGGCCTCCAGCATCTCGGCCAGCCTGGCGACCGTCCGGTGCTCGAAGACGTCGCGCGCGCTGATGCCGACCCCGCGTGCGCGCGCCCGCGACACCACCTGGATCGACCGGATGCTGTCCCCGCCGGCGGCGAAAAAGTCGTCGTCGATTCCCACGCGATCCCGTTCGAGGACCTCCGCGAACACCCCGGCGAGCGTCTCTTCCACGGCGTTGCGCGGCGCCCGGTACGCCTCTGCGGCGAACTCCGGGTCCGGCAGCGCCCGCTGGTCCACCTTGCCGTTCGGGGTCAGCGGCAGCCCGCCCAGCACGACGAACGCCGACGGCACCATGAACTCCGGCAGCCGCCCGGACAGGAACCCGCGCAGCTCGCCCTCCGACACCCCGGCGCTGAGGTCGAAGTCGAAGTCGCGGACGTCCGTCACGTCGCCGAAGCCCGCCTCGTCGGCGCCCACGGGCACCACATAGCCGACCAGCCGCGCGGTCTCGCCCGTCCCGGCCTCGCGGACGGCCACCGCGGCCTGCGCCACCCGCGGGTGCGCCAGCAGGGCCGCCTCGACCTCGCCGGGCTCGATCCGGTAGCCGCGCACCTTCACCTGCGCGTCGGCCCGTCCCCGGTAGCGCAGCTCGCCGTCCCGCGTCCACGCCACGACGTCGCCGGTGCGGTACATCCGCTCGCCCGGAGGGCCGAACGGGCACGCCACGAACCGCTCGGCGGTCAGGCCGGCCCGGCCGACGTACGCCCGGGCCAGGCCCGTCCCGGCCAGGTACAACTCGCCGGGCACCCCGGGAGGCACCGGCGAGAGCCTTTCGTCCAGGACGTAGGTGCGCATGTTGTCCATGGGACGCCCGATGGGGACGTCCCCTCCGTCCCCGGTGGCCCCGGCGGCTCCTGCGGTCGCGTCCTCCGGGGTGCAGGTGGCGAACACCGTCGTCTCCGTCGGCCCGTAGGCGTTCACGAACACGGTGTCCGGGCACGCCTCGCGCGCCCGCTGGAACGCCGCCGCCGAGGCGCGCTCGCCGCCGATCCAGACCTCCCGCAGCCCTGCCAGGCAGGTGACGTCCTCCTGGACCAGGAGGTTGAACAGCGCGGTGGTCAGGAACACCGAGGTCAGCCCGTGCTCGGCCACGTACGCGGCCAGCGTCCCCGGGTCGAGGACCCCCGGCCCGGCCATCACGAGCCGCCCGCCGCGTAGCAACGGGACCCAGAACTCCCAGACGGACGCGTCGAACGTCGGCGCCGAGTGCAGCAGGATCCGTTCATGCGCGCCACCGCGCCAGCGCCGATCCAGGGCCAGTCCCGTGAGGTCGGCGTGGGTGATCGCCACGCCCTTGGGGCGGCCGGTCGACCCGGAGGTGTAGATGATGTAGGCGGTGTTGGCCGCCGAGAGCGCGGGGAGCGGGCCGGTCCCGCCCGGCGTGGTGGCGGCGCCGGTGCCGGACGTTCCTGTGTCGGACGTGTCGGACGTGTCGGACGTGTCGGCGCGCAGCACCGGTATCGCGAGTTCGGGGAGCCGTTCCCGCGTGGCGGTGTCGGTGAGCATCAGGTGGGCTGCCGAGTCGTCCACCATGAACTCGATGCGGCCCGCAGGGTAGTCGGGGTCGACCGGGAGGTACGCGCCGCCCGCCTTGAGGACGGCCAGCAGGGCGACCGCCAGGTGGGGCGACCGCGGCAGCGCCACCGCGACGACCGTCTCGGGGCCCACGCCGTGGGCGATCAGGGTTCGCGCGAGGCGGTCGGCGCGGGCGTCGAGCTCGCGGTAGGTCAGCGTTCCGGCGCCGGAGACCACCGCGATCTCGTCCGGCCGCCCGGCGGCCTGGCGCTCGAACAGCCGGGGGACCGTGACGGTCTCGACCGGGTCGGCGGCGGTGCCGTTCACGCCCGCCAGCAGCCAGTCGCGCTCGGCCGCGTCCAGGACGTCCACCTCGTGGACGGGCAGCCTGGGGTCCGCCACCACCTGCCGCAGGACGCGGGTGAACCGGGCCGCGACGGCCTCGGCCGTCTCCCGGTCGAACAGGTCCGTGGCGTATTCGAGCTGGCACCGCAGTCCGTGGCCGTCCGGATGCTGGGCGAAGCTGAACTCCAGGTCGAACTTCGCGGTCCCGGTCCGGACGGTCTCCAGCGTCGCCCGCGTCCCGGGCATGTCCACGTCGAGCCGCGCATGGCTCTGCCAGGTGAACGCGACCTGGAACAGGGGGTGGTAGGCGGTGGAGCGCTCGGGGTTCAGCAGCTCGACCAGCCGCTCGAAGGGGGCGTCCTGGTTGTTGTAGGCCGCCAGTGCCTTATCGCGCACCCGTTCCAGCAGGCCATCGAACGTGGGGTCGCCCGACAGGTCCGCCCGCAGCACCCACGTGTTGACGAAGAATCCCACCATGTCGGCCATGGCCTCGTCGGTGCGTCCCGCGATGGAGCACCCGATCGTGACGTCCTCGCCCCCGCCCAGGTGGTGCAGCAGCACCGCCAGCGCCGACTGGAGCACCATCGCCACGGTCACGCCGCGCTCGCGGGCCAGCTTCTCCATCGCGGTGTGCAGCGCGGGCTCAAGGTGGAATTCGAGCATGTCGCCGCGGCGGGTGGCGACCGGCGGGCGGGGACGGTCGGTCGGCAACGGCAGCGGCTGCGGCACGCCCGCCAGTTCGTTGCGCCAATACCCGAACTGCTGCGCCGCGACGCTTTCGGGGTCGTTCTCGTCCCCGAGGAGTTCGCGCTGCCAGAGCGTGTAGTCCACATACTGCACCGGCAACTCCGGCCATTGCGGGGCGCGCCCCGCGACGCGGGCCGAGTACGCCGCGGAAAGGTCCCGCACCAATGGCGCCATCGATTCGCCGTCCATCGCGATGTGGTGGATCAGCAGCACCAGCACGTGCTCATCGGGCCCGCAGCCGAACACCCACGCTCGCAGCGGGATCTCCGTCGCCAGGTCGAACGCGTACCGGACGGCCCCGGCCACCGCGGCGTCCACGCCGTCCGGGCCGACGTCCACCGCCGGGACATCGACCACGGCCTCGTCAACAGGCAAGACCCGCTGGAACGGGACGCCGCCCTCGTCCTCGACGATCACCGTCCGCAGGGTCTCGTGGCGCGCCACCACGTCCCGCACCGCCGCCTCCACCGCACCGGCGTCGAGCGCGCCCGTCAGCCGGACGCGCAGCGGG
>NZ_SMKU01000370.1 GCF_004349215.1 Actinomadura rubrisoli
GACCGGCCCGGCGCCGTCATCCGGCCCGGTGTCCCACCTGCCCGTCGCCGCGACCGGCCCGGCGTCCTCGTCCGGCCCGGCCTCCCAACTGCCCCTCGCCGCGACCGGCTCAACGCCGTCATCCGGCCCGGCGCCTCACCTGCCCGTCGCTGCGACCGGCCCGGCGCCGTCATCCGGCCCGGTGTCCCACCTGCCCGTCGCCGCGACCGGCCCGGCGTCCTCGTCCGGCCCGGCCTCCCAACTGCCCCTCGCCGCGACCGGCTCAACGCCGTCATCCGGCGCGGCGCCCCACCTGCCCCTCGCCGCGACCGGCTCGACGCCACCGTCCGGCGCGGCGTCCTCGTCCGGCGCGGCGTCGTCCGGTCCGGCGTCGCCGGGTGATGTTGAGGGCGGCGGCGCGGGCGAGCTGGCGGCGCGGGAGCTGCTGCGGCTCCGCATCCGGTGGGTCCAGGAACTCGGCGCCCGGCTCGCCTGGACGGCGGGCAAGCGCTTGGCCTGGCGCGGCGCGCTGGACCGGCCGGAGCTCGTCCGGGCCCTGCGTTTCGACGAGCTGGCGGCGGCGCTCCAGGGCGGCGCCCTTCCCGCCGAACTGGAACGCCGTCCGTCCCCGCCGCGCACCGCGCCGCTGCCCGCCGTCTTCCGGCTGGCCGGCGACCGGATCGTGGCGGAGGCGGCGCCGCCCGGGGACGGCGCGCGTCCCGCGGGCGGCGGCCGGGGCGCCGGACCGGTCCACTCCGGCCCGGACGCCCCGCCGCCCGGCTCGGTGCTGGTCGTCCGGACGCTCGCCCCGGCGCTGGCCGCCCACCTGCCGTCCCTCGCCGGGCTCGTCGCCGAGACCGGAAGCCCGCTGTCGCACCTGGCGATCCTGGCCCGCGAGCTGGGCGTGCCGACGGTCGTCGGCCTGCGCGGCGCCCTCGACCGCCTCCCGCCGGGCACCGCGGTCCTCGTGGACGGCGATACCGGGCGCGTCGAGCCCCTCCCCGCCGCCCCCCGAGCCGGTGAGGAGTCCGTCGCATGAGGAGGCTCCCCTACCTCGGCCTCGGGCTGATGGTCTTCTGGACCGGGGCCTACGTGGTCGTCTACCTGGCGCGCTGGGAGTGGCAGCGAGCGCTGATGGCCGGGGAGCTGCTGCTCATCGCCATGATCGTGTTGCTCGCGATGGAGGGCGCGCGGCGGCTCGCGGCGATGGAGCGGCGGCTGACGGAACGGATCGAGGGCGCGGCACGGACCGAGGGCACGGCGCGGACCAAGGGGACGTCACGGACCGAGGGGACGGCGCGCCCTTCGATTGGATCGGTCCAACTGACCGCCGTGCCGCCCCGGCGCGGCCCCTACGCGGCGGACCCGCCTGGCGAAGAGGCGCCCCGGTTCCGCTGGCTGGAGCCCGACACCGACGCCTACCGCGTCTTCATCCCCGTCCTGCTCGGGGCGGGGATCGTGGTGTCGGGGCTGGCCGCGCTGGTCGAACGGCTCGCCACCGCCCTGGGCCGCAGCGGTGTCCAGGGCGGGGCGCGGCTCCCGGTGGCCCTCACACCGCCGTCCGGGGGCGTCCTGGCCGGGGCGCCCGACCTCGTCCCGCCGCGTCCGAACCCGAAGGCGTGGCTGCGGGCCGCCACGCTGGTGCTCGCGGCGGCCCTCGTCACCGCGCTGGTGGTCGACGAGCTGGCCGAGCGGACCCAAGACCGCGCCGACCGGCCGGTGGCCGCGCCCGCGAGCACGCTCGTGATCGAGGCCGACACCCGGGGCTCCACCGGCGCGGCCACCGCCGACCCGCTCGTCACCCGGCTGTGGGAGTACTGCCGCGGCTCCACCCGCCCCTACGTCGAGGGCGGCGGCGCCGTCCCGCTCGGCGGGGGACGGTACGCGCTGGTCGTCCGGCCCGCGCTGGGCGAGCACGCGCTGCGCCGGATGCGCGGCTGCCTGGAGGATGCGACGATCGACCGCGCCCGGTTCCGCGTGGTGTCGGTTCAGCCGGGCTGACCTCCGGGAATGCGAAGCGGCCCCGCGGTGCTGTACTGTCGGAGCAGCATCTTCGGTTTTCCGTGATACGCGGCGAAGGTGCCCCTTCCCCGCCCGGGCCATCTGAGCGCCCGGTGATCACCGGCTCGTCACGCGCGGTTCGGCGTGCGGGCCGCCGCACAAGGGAGCCGACGTCAGCCCGGTGAACCGAGCTGCAAATCTCGCATTCCTCTCGCGTACGCGCCGCGGATCCCGCCGCCGTACGTCAACATCGACCCCGGGCCACGCGGAGCGTTCCGCGCGGACCTGAGAAGGGACCCCCATGTCCACTTCCACCATCACCGAACATTCCACCACCACCGAACAGCCCGCCATCACCGAGCACAAGCCCCGCACCGCCAGGTCGGCCGCGTCCTCGCAGACCGCCCGCAAGAGCGGCCAGCAGGGACGGCGCCAGGCGGCGAGGCCCGTCGCCGACGAGCCCGCCGTCCCGTTCCACGGCATCCTCGCCGTCCAGGACAAGCACGCCTTCGTCCGCACCTCCGGCTACCTCTCCGGACCGGACGACGTGCACGTCTCGCTCGCGCAGGTCCAGGCGTACAACCTCCGTCCGGGCGACGCCGTCGCCGGGACCGCCACGTCGCCGAAGTCCGGCCGGGAGAAGTTCATCACCCTCGCCGGCGTCGAGACCGTCAACGGCGTGACCCCCCAGGAGGCCGCGCACCGGCCCGAGTTCGGCAAGCTCACGCCGCTGTACCCCGAGGAGCGGCTGCGACTGGACACCGGAGCGCTCTCGACCCGCGTCATCGACCTGATCGCGCCGATCGGCAAGGGCCAGCGCGGGCTGATCGTGTCGCCGCCCAAGGTCGGCAAGACGATGGTGCTCCAGGCCGTCGCCAACGCGATCGGCCTGAACAACCCCGAAGTGCACCTCATGGTCGTGCTCATCGACGAGCGCCCCGAGGAGGTCACCGACATCCAGCGGTCCGTGCAGGGCGAGGTCATCCACTCGACCTTCGACCGGCCCGCGCAGGACCACACCGCCCTCGCCGAGCTGGCGGTGGAGCGCGCCAAGCGGCTCGTCGAGCAGGGCCACGACGTCGTCATGCTGCTCGACTCGATCACCCGGCTCGGCCGCGCCTACAACCTGGCGGCCCCGTCCAGCAGCCGCATCCTCGCGGGCGGCGTCGCGACGACCGCCATCTACCCGCCCAAGAAGTTCTTCGGAGCCGCCCGCAACATCGAGAACGGCGGCTCGCTCACGATCCTCGCCACCGCCCTGGTCGAGACCGGTTCCCGCATGGACGACCTGTTCTTCGAGGAGTTCAAGGGCACCGGCAACATGGAGCTGAAGCTCGACCGCGGCCTCGCCGACCGCCGCGTCTTCCCCGCCGTCGACATCGAGGCGTCCAGCACCCGCCGCGACGAGCTGCTGATGAGCCCCGAGGAACTCGCCCTCAGCTGGCGCCTGCGCCGCGCCCTCCAGGGCATGGAGAAGCAGCAGGCCCTTGAGCAACTCCTGGAGAAGATGAAGGGCACCTCCTCCAACGCCGAGTTCCTCATGCGCATCAAGCAGACCATCTGAGCCGTGCCGCGCGGGGTGCTCCCGCCCTTGCCAGAAGGTCGCTCAGTTCTTCTTCTCCGGCCGGAACGACGTGAGGATCCTGTCGTACAGGCGCTGGCCCGGCGTCCACTGGGATTCGGGCGTGTAGAAGTAGAACTCGTATCCGGCCGCACGGCCGCACAGCACGTGCTCCCCGCCGAGGTCTCCCTTCCAGGTGAACTCCCATTCCGCGGCGCCGTCCACCAGCTCGGGCACCGCCTCCAGCCGCAGCCGGTGGTATCCGGGGTAGAGCCGCTCCGCCTTCGCCCTCCGCTCGGCCGCGTGCAGGCCGGCCAGCGGGTCGCCCGGCGCCGGGGAGATGCGCAGGCCCCGCCCGGAGCCCCGGTCCTCCCACTCCATGACGGAGTCGCGCCGCTCGGCCTGCCAGCCCGCCGGGACGCGCACCGAGTAGGCGCCCGCCTCCCGGTACTTGGCCGTCTTGACCATGACGCCGGACGCGGGACGCAGCGCCACGGCGTCGCTCTTGCCGATGGACGTCCACCGCGCCGCCCAGGTGCCCATGCCCGCCGCGAGCGCCGCGAGCACGGCCACGCTGAGGACGGCCCCGGGCCGCACCCGTCCGCCCGGCACCAGCCCCGGGAACCGGCCGCCCGCCAGGCCCCGGCTCGCCCGGTCCGCCCGGCTCGCCCGGTCCGCCCGGCTCGTCCAGTCCGCCCGGCTCGTCCGGTGCCCGCCGCCGGTCCGCACCGCGGCGCGCGAGCGGTACGGGATCCGCGCCACCGCCGTCGCGCCCGCCTCCATGACCGAATCCGCCGCCGGGCCGGCCGCGTCGCGCAGCAGCAGCGCGGTCGCCTCCGCCGAGAGGCGGTCCTCGGGGCGCTGGCGCAGCAGGCCCTCGATGACGGGGGTCAGCGCTCCGGCGCGCACGGGACGGGCGTACTCGCCGAGCAGCACCGCCACCATCGAGGCGAGCGCGTGGCAGCGCAGGAACGGGGAGAAGCCCTCGACGGCGGTGTAGAGCGTCGCGCCGAGCGACCACAGGTCGGACGCCTCCAGCCCCGGCAGACCGTTGACGCGCTCGGGAGGCAGGTAAGCGGGTGAGCCCTCGATGCCCGCGACCAGGGTCTCGGCGCTCTCGCGGCCCTGGTCCACGTGGACGGCGAGCCCGAAGTCGGTCAGCAGGACGCGGCCGTCCTCGCAGATCAGCACGTTGCTCGGCTTGACGTCGCGGTGCAGGATCCCGGCCGCGTGCGCGGCGCGCAGCACCGACAGGACGGCCGAGCCGATCTCGGCGGCGCGCCGCACCCCGAGCGGACCGCCCTCGGCCACGACCCGGTGCAACGAGCGCGAGTCCACGAACTCCATGACGATCCAGGGCCGCCCGTCCTCGACGATCAGGTCGTGGACGGCGACCACGCCGGGGTGCCGCAGCGCGGCGGTGGCGCGGGCCTCGCCGAGCAGGCGCCGGCACATGACCTTGCGCTCCGCCTCGGTGATGCGCTCGGGAAGGTGGACCTCCTTGACCGCCACATCGCGATCCAGCATCTGGTCGTACGCCCGCCAGACGGTGCCCATGCCCCCTCTGCCGACCACAGAGAGCAGGCGATACCGTCGTGCGAGCGGTATCAACCGATCCCCATTCATGGGGAAGTTATGCGCCCGGACGCGCTCAAGGCACGCCCCTTCGGGATCAATCATTTTTTGACCGCGACACGCTTGCACCCGCGCTGAGCAGGTGTTTCGTTGAGGTGTTACACGTCGGCCTCCGCGAACACGCTCTTGGCCCATGTGTAGTCGGATTTCCCGACGGCCGTGCGCCGCACCTCGTCGACGAGCCGGATCTGGCGCGGGAGCTTGTATCCGGCGAGGCGTCCGCGGCAGTGCTCGGCCAGCGCCTCCAGCGTGACCTCCGCGCCGGGACGGGCCGCGACGACCGCCGCGACGCGCTGGCCGAACCGCTCGTCCGGCAGGCCCACCACGACGACGTCGTCCACGTCGGGGTGGTCCTTCAGCGCGACCTCGACCTCCTCCGGGTACACCTTCTCCCCGCCCGTGTTGATCACGAGGGAGCCGCGGCCGAGCAGGACGATCGTGCCGTCCTCCTCCAGGCTCGCGTAGTCGCCCGGGATCGACCAGCGGGTGCCGCCCGCGTCGGTGAAGAACGTCGAGGCGGTCTTGACCGGGTCGTTGTAGTAGCCGAGCGGGATGTGGCCGCTGCGCGCCAGCTTGCCGATCTCGCCGGGCCGCACGACGTTCAGGTCGTCGTCCAGGACGGTGATGCCCGGCTTCATCAGGAACCGGGCGGTGCCCTCCTTGCCACCGACGGACGGCCCGCACGCGCCGGTCTCGGAGGCTCCGTAGTTGTCGAGGAACAGCACGTTCGGCAGGTGCTCCAGCAGCGCCTCCTTGGCGCCCTCGGTCAGCGGCGCGCCACCGGACGCGATGGCCATCAGCGACGACGTGTCGTAGGCCCCGGTGGCCAGCGCTTTGGCGACGGGACGGGCCATGACGTCGCCGACCAGCATCAGCACGTTCGCCTGCTCGGCGGCGAGGAGCCGGAGGGCCCGGTCGGCGTCGAACGCGTGGTCGGTGTACAGGACGACCTTCGCGCCGCTGAACAGGCCCATGAACGCGACCCACTGCCCGGCGCCGTGCATGACGGGCGCGCAGTCGAGGACGGCCGTCGCGGGCTGGTCGGCGTTGGCGGCGATCGCGTCCGGGCTGGTGATCGGGTCGCCCAGCGCGTTCCCGCCGCCGAGGGCGGCGAAGAAGACGTCCTCGCAGCGCCACTCGACGCCCTTGGGATAGCCGGTGGTCCCGCCGGTGTACATGACGTACCGGTCGTCGCTCGACCGCTCGGGGAAGCCGTCGCCGCCTGCGTCGGCGAGCGCCTTCTCGTACTCCACGGCGCCGGGGATCGCGCCCGCGGGGCCGTCCTCCAGGACGACGACGTGCCGCAGCTTCGGCAGGCCGCCGCGGATCTCCTCCACCTCGGCCAGCAGCGAGCGCTCGCCGATGAGCGCCACCGCGTCGGAGTCCGCGAGGACGTGGCGCAGCTCAGCCGCGACGTACCGGTAGTTCACCGGGATCGGGACGGCCCGGATCTTGAAGATGCCGAACATCGCCTCGATCCACTCGGCCCGGTTGTGGGCGAGGATCGCGACGTGCTCGCCCGGCCGCACGCCCGCCGCCGCGAGGTGGTGGCCGACCCTGCTCGCCCGCTCGTCGAGCTCGCGGTAGGTGCGCCGCTCGTCCCCGGCCACGAGGGCGGGACGGTCCGGGCCCGCGGCGGCCAGGATTTCGAGCAGGTCGGCCAGGTTGTAGCTTCGCGACATGCCACGTCCTCGTGTCTCGGGGGTACGCGTCCTCCGATCATCCCCGTAGCGGCATGATCACTCAATCGCTGTTGTCATTCAGTCCAATGAGATCGGTCACACGGCCGGTCACCCGGGAAGCGGGACGTAGGTGATCGACGTGCGGACGCCGCTGTCGATCAGCCGTCCGTCCGGGCCGAACGTGCCCAGCCCGAAGTCGTTGTCGTTGATCACCGCGAGCGTGCGGCGGCCGGCGAGCGCGATGCCCTCGATCTTCCCGGGGATGCCCGGCACCTTCGCCAGGTCCACGGTCAGCGCCTTGGGCAGCGCCGCCACCCCGGCGGGCACCTCGGCGGACTTCTCCAGCGACGGCGCGGTCCGCTCGTCGTCCCAGCGCGAGCCGAGGATGTCGGTGGCCTTGCGCAGGTCGACGGTGTAGACGCGGGCGACCTTGTCGGTCCGCTCGTCCACCAGCACGCGGTGGCCGTCGAGCGCGGCCAGCCCGGAGATCTTCATCTCGTTCTGGTCGCCGCAGGAGGCCGGATCGAACGAGCACACGTCCTCGAACCGGTAGACGTACTCGCCCGCGACCTTCCCGCTCCGCAGGTCGAACCGCAGAATCCGCCCGTTCCTGGACGCCTTGTAGGTCTTCTTGTCGGGGTTGGACAGCGGGCTCTGCATCGCCACGTACAGCGACTTGCCGTCCGGTGAGATCGTCAGCCCCTCGAAGCCGCGGTTGTAGGTCCTCTTGTTGAGGATCGCGGGAAGCGTGGCCTTCACCGGGTAGCTCGTGCCCTGGCCCGTCCAGCCCTGCGGGACGTGGCGCTCGATCACCCGCCCGCGCCTGTCCAGCCGCAGCAGGGACGGCCCGTACTCCTCGGCCACCCAGAACTCGCCGGCCCTCGTGCGGACGAGCCCCTCGGAGTCGATGCCGTCGGGGTTGAACGCCAACCGCGTCTTCCCGTCGAACTCGTAGGGCGCCTCCTCGCGCCCCTCCACGTTCGGCAGACCCGTCACGGGACGGCCCGCGCGGTTCGTGATCGGCAGGGCCCGCGTGACCTTGACGGCGTTCTTGCGCACGCGGAGCTTGACGATGACCGGGTCGAACGTCGCGACGGGGAACGTCACATGCTCCTCGCCGCCCACCTTGACGGTCCCATTCGGGCCCCGGTCGGTGATCGCCCAGAACTCGTCCGGACGGTCACCTTTGTCGTGGAAGAGGTCGCTCCCCACACCGCCGAGGGCCACGCCCCGGTCGTCCGCGATGCTGCCGGGCAGCAGCCTGTTCTGGAACTGGGCGAGGGGAATGCGCGGCAGCACGGCGCTGTCGTTCTTGGGATGGGCGGCGAACGCCGTGCCGGGAACCAGGCAGAGGACGGCACCGGCGGCGAGCACGGCCGGACGGAGAAATGAGCGATCGGTCACAACGGGACGGTAGTGCCACCGGGTGGCCTGGAGATGATGCCCAGGTGAAAGGGCAGGTTCGCGGCCATCCGCCTGAGTGCCGGATCCGGCCACGCGCACGGTCCTTACACGGTTCTTATCTGGGTACCGGCATGCTGAGCCGTAACGATTTCGCATCAGACCCGGGGGTAGCGGTGAGCGCAGGCGCGATGGCGTGGACGCCTCCGACATGGGAGGAGATCGTCAGCGAGCACTCGACACGGGTGTTCCGGCTGGCGTACCGCCTTACCGGCAACCGGCACGACGCCGAGGACCTGACCCAGGACGTCTTCATCCGGGTCTTCCGCTCGCTGTCCTCTTACAGCCCCGGCACATTCGAGGGCTGGCTGCACCGGATCACCACCAACCTGTTCCTGGACCGCGCCCGCCGCAAGCAGCGCATCCGCTTCGACGCGCTCGGCGACGACGCGGCCGAGCGGCTACAGGGCCGCGAGCCGAGCCCGGCCCAAGCCTACGACGAGCGGCACCTGGACGCCGACATCCAAAAGGCGCTGGACGGGCTCGCCCCCGAGTACCGCGCCGCCGTCGTCCTCTGCGACATCGAGGGCCTCACCTACGAGGAGATCGCCGCGTCCCTGGGCGTCAAGCTCGGCACGGTCAGATCCCGCATCCACCGCGGCCGCGCCCAGTTGCGCGCCGCCCTGGAACACCGCCGCCCCGTGGAGGCCGCGACCAGCCTCTGATTCCCCCTCGGCCCCGTAGACATCGTCTTCGAGCACCCCAGTAAGGGCCCGCCCTTGGTGGCCCGCGTCCTACTGAAAGGCACCGCCCACCCC
>NZ_SMKU01000371.1 GCF_004349215.1 Actinomadura rubrisoli
CGCCCCCACCCTGCGCGAAGGGGAAGTCGTGAGCAGCCACCCCCCCGTTTGGCTCCACCAGGCACTTTCGCAGGCGCGCTTCACCCCGTATCGCCTCGCTGCCAGCGGAGACATGGAGAGAGCGTTGCGGCTCTACTGGTGGAACGTCGAGGTGTCCGCGGCACTCTACGGCCCGCTTCACTGCCTGGAGGTGGCGCTACGAAACGCGCTGAACGAACGCCTGCAGACCGCATACGACCGTGCCGACTGGTGGGAGTCGGCACCGCTCACGCCGGACGGACGATTCAAGGTGGAGCGGGCGCAGACGAACGCGCGCAAGAATCTCCGGCGCGGGCGCCGGCGCCCCCTCGTCCCCGACGATGTGGTCGCTGAACTGACCTTCGGCTTCTGGGTCGGCCTTCTGAGCCGTACGAACGACCGAGCCTTCTGGGTGCCGACTCTGCACCGCGCCTTCACCGGCTATTCCGGACGCCGTGACATCCTCTACAAAGAGTTCCTGTCCATGGTGCTCCTCCGCAACAGGGTCATGCACTATGAACCCGTTCACCACCGCGACCTGCGCACCGACCACCTGACGGTCTACCGGTTGATGGAGTACATCCGCCCCGAACTCGCCGTCGAGGCGCGCTCGCTCGACCGTGTTCCGTCCGTCCTCGCCCGCAGGCACGAGGTCTGCGCGGGCGACCACGCCTGCAGCTTCTAGGAGGTGACGACCGCTTGATCGCTCCAGGGACGCTTGTGTCCATGTCGGAGATCGCCCGGCGCGCGGGTGTTCAGCGCCCCGCGGTGACGAACTGGCGCCGCAGGCATGCGGACTTCCCTGGCGCGCAAGACTCCGCGGAGCAACTGTTCGACGCCGGGGAGGTGGCCCGGTGGCTCGATCTCCGTCGGATCTCGTCAAGAGCGCGGCGCCCGGGGGAAGACCCCGGCATCACGTTCGGAGACCGGTTCCGCCGAACCTTCGAGAATGAGGCCGCCGGCAGATCGCCGCGCCTTCCCTTCGGCGACCCGGATGTCCGAGAGGCCGGCGCCGAAGGCGATCGGCCCGATGGGGAGAACGAGGACTGGAACCGGCGGGCTCACCGCTTTGCCGGGCTCCTGCTGGATCGCCTGCACCGGCTGCGGGGCATCGGCGATCCCTCCGCTTACGCCGACCTGTTCCTGATCATGATCTACCTGCGGGCTTCGGATCAACCGAACTGGTCCCGGTTCGTGGCACTCGCTCGTGCTCATGCCGAGGTCCCGCTCTCCACGCATCTTCGGACGGCGCTGGACCGGCACGCGTCCGAGCGGCCCGAACTGGCGGCTCTGCTGTCCGGCTTCCCACGCCTGCCGAGCCCCGACGGGCCGGCCGTTCCGGAGCTGCCGGTGATCGAACTCCTCGACGCCTGGGACGACCCGCGCGTCACGGACAAGGCCCGGCCACCCGCCGACTTCGCCGTGCGCGTCTACGAGGAGATGCTGGAACAGATCGCGATCTCGGAAGGGTACAGGGGCGGCGAGTTCTACACCCCCCGCTCAGTGGTCGGCCTTGTAGCCGCCACCGCCGCGCCGAACGCCGGGGACAGGCTGCATGATCCCTGCTGCGGAACGGGGGGCATGCTGGCAGGGGCGGCGGCGCTGCTGCGCGACGATCCTTCCCCGTCCGTGAGCGGACGGGCCCTGTCACCGAGGCCGGGGCTCCTAGCAGGCATCAATCTGGCACTACACGGCATCCCGCCCCACGTGACCACGGACGCCGCCGAGAAGCTTCGCGGCGCTTCCAGCACCGGGGACACCTTCGACCTGATCATCACCAACCCCCCGTTCGGCACGAAACACTGGACCGACCGGGTCAGCGAGGACGACCCTCGCTGGACCTACGGGGTGCCACCCGCGAGCAACGCGAACTTCGCCTGGCTCCAGCACATCGCCTCTCTGCTTCGCGACAGCGGGCGCGCCGTCGTGGTGATGCCGCCCAACAGCACCTTCTCGACCCGCGTCGCCGAGCGGAGGATCCGCGCGGGAATGATCGAGGACGGGCTGGTGGAGTGTGTGATGGCACTTCCTCCCGGTCTGTTCCGCAATACAGGGATCGCAGTCACCGTGTGGGTGCTCCGGAAGGACCGGTCGCCCGGCGATAACGTGCTGCTCATCGATGCTCACCATGTCGGCGAGCAGTCCCTTGATCAAATCGCCGATACGTACCGGAGGTCGAGAGCAGGCGGACCGACCGAGGATGCGACCGTGCCGGCGCGTTGGTTCACGGTGGAAGAACTCCGTGCCGCCGACTACTCCCTGAACCCGCTTGAACTGCTCGCTCCGGACAAGGCACGGCTGGATCACCGAGCCGCCGTCGAGCAGCTGGCACGCTCGGCCGTGCGCCTCACCGATCTGACGGAGCGCAGCCGACGTATCGACGCCGACGTGACCGCGCAAGTGGAAGAACTGCTCGCCGCCCGAGCGGCTCGCCGCCCGAGCGGCTCGCCGCCCGGTGGTTGGCGGCGGGCACGACTTGAGGAACTGTGCAAGGTCCAGATCGGGCCGGCAGGCGTCCCGTCCACGGACGACACGACGGGCGTTCCCGTGATCACCGCCAGGCAGATCAGGGATCGCCGGATCCGATCCGACGACCTGGGTCACGCCCCGGCCGCGTTCGCCAAGTCGGCTTCCCAATACCGGGTGAGGCCCGGCGACATCGTGAGCGTGCGCACCGGAGTGGTCAGCCGCACGGCTCTTGTGGAGGAGGCGCAGGCCGGCTGGCTTCTCGGGCGTGGCTGCCTGCTCCTTCGTCCCGGCGGCGGCATCCTGCCGAGCTACCTTCTGCACTACCTCGCGCATCCTCGGGCCGTCGAATGGGTCCTGCGATCCGCCACATCCTCGGTGCTGCCCACGATCAATGTCCGGCGGCTCCGGGAACTTCCGGTCATGGTGCCGCCCAAGGCAGAGCAGGAGGAGATCGTCGCCCTGCTCGACGCGCTGGACGAGAAGGCCGCCGTCCACACCGAGATCGCCCGGACGACGCAGGGGATGCATGCGAGCGCACTCCACACGCTCCTGGTCGACATCAAGGCAGAGCACGATGTGACACCCTGATATCAGCCCGTGCCAGACGAGGGGGGAGCGGGTAGAGCACAGGAGCGGGCAGGCGGCGAGCGAGGGTGTCGCGCCGCCGGCAGGCGGGACGACTCGGCCGAGGGGTGAGGAGCACATGCGGGAGGTCTGGCCCGGGGATCCGTACCCGCTGGGCGCCACCTGGGACGGCACCGGCACGAATTTCGCGCTGTTCTCGGAGGTCGCCCGGCGGGTCGAGCTGTGCCTGTTCGACGCCGACGGGCACGAGGTCCGGCGCGAGCTGCCCGAGGTGGACGGGTTCGTCTGGCACGGCTACCTGCCGGGCGTCGGGCCGGGCCAGCGGTACGGGTACCGCGTGCACGGGCCGTTCAGCCCGCGCGAGGGGCACCGCTGCAACCCGGCGAAGCTGCTGCTGGACCCCTACGGCAAGGCCGTGGAGGGCGAGGTGCGCTGGCACGAGTCGCTGTTCTCCTACCGGTTCGCCGACCCCGACGCGCCGAACGAGGACGACAGCGCCCCCTTCATGCCGAAGAACGTGGTGGTCAACCCGTTCTTCGACTGGGGCGACGACCGTCCGCCGCGCGTGCCCTACCACGAGAGCGTCATCTACGAGGCGCACGTCAAGGGGCTGACGAGGCTGCACCCCGGCATCCCGGAGGAGCAGCGCGGCACCTACGCGGGGCTCGGGCACCCGGTGATGATCGACCACCTGCTCGACCTCGGCGTGACGGCCGTGGAGCTGATGCCGGTGCACCAGTCGGTGCCCGAGCACGCGCTGGTCGCGCGGGGCCTCGACAACTACTGGGGCTACAACACGATCGGCTTCTTCGCGCCGCACAACTCCTACAGCTCCTCCGGGCAGTACGGGGAGCAGGTGCTGGAGTTCAAGGCGATGGTGCGGGCCCTGCACGCGGCGGGCATCGAGGTCATCCTGGACGTGGTCTACAACCACACCGCCGAGGGCGACCACCTGGGGCCGACGCTGTCGTTCCGGGGCATCGACAACGCGTCCTACTACCGGCTGCGCGACGACGACAAGCGCTACCAGATCGACTACACCGGCTGCGGCAACTCCCTGAACGTCCGCAACCCGCACTCGCTGCAGCTCATCATGGACTCGCTGCGCTACTGGATCCTGGAGATGCACGTCGACGGGTTCCGGTTCGACCTCGCCTCGGCGCTGGCGCGGGAGCTGCACGACGTCGACCGGCTGGCCGCGTTCTTCGACCTCGTCCAGCAGGACCCGGTGGTCTCGCAGGTGAAGCTGATCGCCGAGCCGTGGGACGTGGGCGAGGGCGGCTACCAGGTCGGCAACTTCCCCCCGCTGTGGACGGAGTGGAACGGCAAGTACCGCGACACGGTCCGCGACTTCTGGCGCGGCTCGTACGCGACGATGCCGGAGTTCGCGTCCCGGCTGACCGGCTCGTCCGACCTGTACGAGCACAGCGCGCGGCGGCCGTTCGCGTCCATCAACTTCGTGACGTGCCACGACGGGTTCACGCTGAACGACCTGGTGTCGTACAACTCCAAGCACAACGACGCCAACGGCGAGGCCAACCGGGACGGGACCGACGACAACCGGTCGTGGAACTGCGGCTACGAGGGCGCGACCCGCGACGCGGCCGTCCTGGAGCTGCGGGCCCGGCAGCGCCGCAACTTCCTGGCGACGCTGTTCCTGTCGCAGGGCGTGCCGATGCTCTCGCACGGCGACGAACTAGGCCGCACCCAGCGCGGCAACAACAACGCCTACTGCCAGGACAACGAGATCGCCTGGGTGCACTGGGAGGACTCCGGCGACGTCGAGTTCGTCCGGCTGCTGTCGCGGCTGCGGCACGACCACCCGGTGTTCCGGCGGCGGCGGTTCTTCACCGGGACGGGCACCGGCGCGGCCGCCGACATCGCGTGGCTCACCCCGGCCGGCGACAGCATGACCGACCACGACTGGAACGTGGGGTTCGCCAAGTCGCTCGGGGTGTTCCTCAACGGCGACGCCATCACCGAGCCCGACCCGCGCGGCCGCCGCGTCCGCGACGACTCGTTCCTGCTGCTGATCAACGCGGGCTCGGAGGCGGTGGAGTTCACGCTGCCCGGCGGCGACTACGGGGAGCGCTGGGAGTTCGTGCTCGACACCGCCGAGCCGGACGCGGCCGGCGAGCGGCCGCGCGTGAAGGCGCGCGACGGGATCCGCGTCCGCGACCGCTCCCTGGCCGTCCTGCGGCGCACCCCCTGAACGGTCAGCGGCCGATCTCGATGGCGGTCAGCAAGACCAGCACGAACGTGGTGACGGCGACCAGGCCGTGCACGGCCACCGCGGCGGCCGGGAACGCCTGCTCGGCGCCGCGCGCGTGCCGTCCGCCCCGTCCGACGAGCCAGCGGGTCAGCAGCATGAACCCCTGGAGGATGACCACCAGCAGGGCGGCGAACGCGCTCCAGGCGCACCCGGCGGAGCCGGTGGCGAGGTAGGCGATCCAGACGGCCAGCCCGAGCAGGGCGGTCAGGGGATGCCCCACGACGATCAGGAGCGGGAACCGCGTCACCTTCGTCGCCGGCCCGCCGTTCGTCATCCAGATGATCAGCAGATAGCCTCCCGCGATCGCGGCGAGAACCCACGCGACCAGCGCAGCGAACCCCACCCCCGCTCCCTTCCGCGCAGTCCTCGTCCCCTGAGGCCAGTGTCGCGCCTCGGGCCCGCGACCATGACTGATTCGTACAGATTGCTGTACAGGCTGTTATCAAGGCGGTCAGGCACGCCTGGACGGACCCCGGCGGGCACGTGCAGTAGCTTGTGGTCCCTATGCGGAACCTGACGCCCACCGCCGGTCCGGCCGACCTCGCCGAGCGCTACGCCTATCCCCCGGACGGCGCCTGGCTCCGCGCGAACATGGTCGCCAGCCTGGACGGGGCGGCCCAGCTCGACGAGCGCAGCGGAGGGCTCGGCAACGCCTCCGACCGGCACCTGTTCGCGCTGCTGCGCGGGCTCGCGGACGTGGTCATCGTCGGCGCCGGGACGGTGCGGGCGGAGGGCTACGGGCCCGTCCGCCCGGAGGAGCTCGTGGCGGGGACGCGGGACGGCCGCCCGCCCGTCCCGCCGCTGGCGATCGCCTCGCGCACCCTCGACCTGGACTTCGACGCGCCGGTGTTCACCGAGGCCGCGTCCCGGACGATCGTGCTGGCCACCGCGACCGCCGACCCCGTGCGGCTGCGGGCGGCCCGGGAGCGCGCGGACGTCATCGTCGCCGGGCAGGACACGCTCGACTTCCCCGCCGCCCTCCGGGAGCTGCGGGCGCGCGGCCACCGGCGGCTGCTGTGCGAGGGCGGCCCGATGCTGCTGGCGCAGCTCGTGGCGGACGGCCTGCTGGACGAGCTGTGCCTCACGCTGAGCCCGCTGCTGCTGGCGGGGCATCCGACGCGGATCCTGAACGGCCCGCCGGTGCCCGTCCCGGCCGAGATGACGCTCGCCCACGCCCTGCGGGACGGCGACTTCCTCTTCCTGCGCTACACCCGCCGCAGCCGGTAGCGGACGAACAGGACGCCCTCGTCCAGGTAGAGGGCGGCGGGTTCCAAGGGCACCTCGGCGTCGAGGTCCCCGAGCAGGCGGGTGCGCCCCCGGCCGCCGAGCAGGGCCGGGGCGATGTTGAGGCACAGCTCGTCGGCCAGGGACGCGCGGACCAGGGCGGCGGCGAGGACGGGGCCGCCCTCGCACAGCAGGTGCTCGTGGCCGAGGTCCTCGCGCAGCGCCCGGATCGCGGCGGGCAGGTCGACGTCGTCCTCGCCCGCGGCGACCACCTCGACGCCGGACGGTGCCCTCCCCCGCGCGCGCTCTGACGTGACGACGATCGTCGGGGTCTCGGCCTCGGTGAACAGCGGCAGCGTCCAGTCGAGCTCAAGGGACCGGCTCACCACGACGATGGGCGCGGGCGGGCGGCCCCGGCGCGCGCGCAGGTCGGCGCGGAGGCGGGCGGGGCCCAGCCGGCCCGTCCGGACGGTCCCGGCGCCGACGAGGATCGCGTCCGCCAGCGCGCGCAGTGTCCGGAACACCCGGAAGTCGGCGTCGCCGCCCAGGCCGTCCGTCCAGCCGTCGGCGTCGGTGGCGGAGCCGTCCGCGCTCATGACCATGCCGATCCGCAGGCCGGGCGCGTCGGCGTAGGCGTCGTACGGGTCCACGCCGGGGGCACCGCCACCGGCGGGCTCGGGCAGCAAGCGGCGCATGGACGGCATGCTCACTCAGGTTACTCCGGTTTTCTCGATGTCCGTTTCCGGTCCCCCGGCATGTCCCTTTGTCGGAGGCGGGGCGCAAAATGGGGGGATGGACCTGCCGATCAGTCTGCCGCTGTCGCCGATGCTGGCCAAGGCGGTCAAGACCATGCCCAAGGGCGATGTGCTCTACGAGCCCAAGTGGGACGGCTTCCGCTGCGTCGTGTTCCGCGACGGCGACGAGGTGGAGCTGTCCAGCCGCGGCGAGAAGCCGCTCACCCGCTACTTTCCCGAGCTGGTCGAGGCGGTGAAGCGCGAGCTGCCCGAGCGGTGCGTGGTCGACGGCGAGATCGTGGTCCGCAAGGGCACCCGCCTCGACTTCGACATGCTCCAGCAGCGCATCCACCCGGCGGCGTCGCGGATCACCTTGCTGTCGGAGCAGACGCCCGCCTCGTTCGTGGCGTTCGACCTGCTGGCGATCGGCGACGAGTCGCTGATGGAGGTGCCGCTCGGCGAGCGGCGGCAGCGGCTCGTCGACACCCTGGCGGGGGTGCGGGCGCCGGTCCACGTGACGCCCGCGTCCGACTCCTACGACGTGGCGCTGCGCTGGTTCGAGGAGTTCGAGGGCGCCGGGCTGGACGGCGTCATCGCCAAGCCGCGCGACACCGTCTACCAGCCCGACAAGCGGGTGCTGTTCAAGGTCAAGCACGAGCGCACCGCCGACTGCGTCGTGGCGGGCTTCCGGTGGCACAAGTCGGGCCCGATCGTCGGGTCGCTGCTGCTCGGGCTCTACAACTCCGAGGGCCATCTCCAGCATGTGGGCGTCGCGGCGTCGTTCAGCATGGAGCGCCGCGCCGAGCTGGTGGACGAGCTCCAGCCGTACCGGATGGACAGCTACGACGGCCACCCGTGGGCGGAGTGGGCGCGGCAGACGGAGGCGACCGTCGACCGCATGCCCGGGGCGATCTCCCGCTGGACCGGCAAGAAGGACCTGTCCTGGGTGGCGCTGCGGCCCGACCTGGTCGTCGAGGTGGCGTACGAGGCGATGGAGGGCGACCGGTTCCGGCATACCGCCCGGTTCCGGAACTGGCGGCCCGACCGGACGCCCGCGTCGTGCACCTACGAGCAACTGGAGGTCCCCATCGCCTACGACCTGGACGACATCTTCAGCGGTTCGGCGAAGAGCCCCCGCGCCGACCGCTGACCCCGCGTCCGGCCCCGCCCGTCCGCGCGGGGCCGGTGGCGAGCCGATCCGGTGCCGAGCCGCGTCCGGCACCGGATCGCGGGCGGCCGGGCCGCACCCCCGCAGAGGGGGACGCGACCCGGCCGTCGTATGCCGAGCGCCGTCGCGCGGCGGGGGTCGTCACGCGGCTGGGGCCGTCGCGGCGGGGGTCAGGACGGGGTCAGGGCTGGGTCTCGTTGCGGATCGTCTGCTCGATCAGGGCCTCGTCCGACGGCATCGCGCCCTTCGGCGCGGCGTAGGGCCGCAGGTAGGTCTGCTTGAGGCCGGGCACCCGGTCCTCGATCACGAACGTGGCCTTGGTGGAGGACGCGGCGCCCTGCGTGCGCACCGTCGAAAGCGTCTTGAAGTCGGCCCGCATCTCCTCCTTGCCGATGCGCGTCATGACGTAGCCGCGCTGGTTGTTGTAGAAGCGCAGGTGCGGGTTGATCTTGAGGTAGGGCTGGTCGGACGGGTTGGAGTCCCTGCCGTCGCCGCCGCTGGTGACGGAGGTGCACACC
>NZ_SMKU01000372.1 GCF_004349215.1 Actinomadura rubrisoli
GCCCGAGCCCGCCCGCGGCACCGGTGACGAGCGCGACCCGCTGCGTTCCGTTCATGGAGGTCAGCGTGGGGCCGCGCCCCCGGTGCGGACAAGGTGCGTTTTTCACTCACTGAAACGCGACCCTTGTCGTCGCCTCCCGCCGGTCACATGCTCGCCGCATGTCCGCACCACAGCCGTCCGCCGCGCCGGCCTCAGCGAACGAGACCCCGGGGTCCGCCGCGCCGCGGCGCCGGTTCCGCCGCCCGATCCCCGACGAGGCCGGCGTCGTCGGGGTGCTGGTCCTGCTGGTCGCCGGCGTCGGGCTGTTCGAGCCCGACTTCGTCCGCACGACGAACCTGCTCACCACCACGCACAACGCGGTCTACGTCGGGCTGATGGCGTGCGGGATGGTGTTCGCGCTCGCCATGCGGGAGGTGGACCTCTCGGTCGGCGGGATGTACGCGATGGGCATCGTCGTCGGCGCGCTGCTCATCCGGGACGGGGTGAACACCTGGGTCGCGGCGCTGCTCGTGCTGGCCCTGTCGGCGCTGGTCGGCGCGATCAACGGCGTCGTGACGACCTATCTGCGGCTGCCCTCGTTCATCGTCACGCTCGCCACGTCCATGCTGCTGCGCGGCGTGGGGCTGGCGCTGGCCGAGGGCAAGCAGATCACCGACCTGCCGCAGGACGACGCGTTCTTCCGCGTGCTGGGCGGCGAGGAGACGCTCGGCGTCCCGAACGCGGTGTGGGTGTTCGCCGCGTCGGTGGTCGTGCTGACCGTGCTGTTCACCCGGACGCGGTTCGGCGCCCGGGTGCGGGCCATCGGCTCCAACCCCGAGGCCGCCGAGTTCGGCGGCCTGCCCGTCACCCGCACCCGCATCGCCGCGCTGGCGCTGTCGGGCCTGATGGCGGGACTGGCGGCGGTCCTGGCCCTGGCGTTCTTCATCGCCGGCGACCCCACCATCGGCCAGGGCTACGAGCTCACCGCGATCGCCGCCGCCATCATCGGCGGCACCCCGCTGAAGGGCGGCAGCGGCTCGGTCCTCGGCGCCGCGGCCGGCACCCTCATCCTGGGCGTCGTCACCGCGGCGCTGGTGTTCTTCGACGTCCCCATCAACTGGACGACCTTCGCGACCGGTGGCGTGATCCTCGTCGCCGTGGGCGCCGCGCCGCTGCTGCGCCGGTTCCGTGACCTGCGGCCCGAGCGCGAACCGCGCGCCGGGCGCGACCCCCGCCCCGCCCGGGGCGGGCGCTCATCAGGGAGGACCCCATGATCCCGCGTCCCCGCGGGCCCCTCGCCGCGGCCGTCGCCCTCGCGCTCGGCGCCGCCCTCGCCACCGCCTCGTGCGGCGACGACGGCGGCTCGGGCGAGGGCAAGCGGCTGAAGATGGGCATCGCCGTCGCCAACTACAGCCTCAACTTCGCCCGCGAGATGTACGAGGGCGCGACCGAGGCGGCCAAGCAGGCCGGGAAGATCGACTTCAAGGTCGTGGGGCCGCCCAACACCGACGGACCCGCCGAGCAGCAGCTGTTCCAGAACCTCACCGTCACCCACCCCGACGGGATCGTGCTGGAGAACCTCGACCCACCGATCTTCACCCGGCCCGCGGCGCAGGCCGTCCGCAAGGGGATCCCGATCGTCGCGCTCGACACGGCCCCGACGGACGGTAGCAGGGTCGACTTCTACGTCGGCAACGACAACTACGAGCTCGGCACGCTGCTGGCCCAGGAGACGGTCAAGCGCCTCGGCGCGAACGCCAAGGGCACCGTGGTCATCGGCGTGCCCAACCCGGGGGCGCCCGTCCTGGACAGCCGGGCCAAGGGCATCAAGGACGGCCTGGCCAAGCAGGCGCCCGGGATCCGCGTGCTCGGCCCGTTCCAGACCTACAGCGACCCGGCGCAGAACTACGGCGCGTGGCAGTCGCAGGTGAACGCCAACCCGAACGCCCTGGCGTTCCTCGGCGTCGGCGACGCCGACAGCTACAACCTCGCCCGGCTCAAGGAGCAGAAGAAGGGCAGGTACCTCACCGCGGGCTTCGACGTCGACCCCAAGACCCTGGACGCGGTGAAGCGGGGCACGAACTTCGTCGGGATCGACCCCGAGCACTACCTCAAGGGCTACGTCTCCACCGCGATCCTGATCAAGGCGGTGCGGGAGAACGACGGCAAGCTGCCGTCCGGCTGGTTCAAGACGCCGGGCCTCGTGATCGACAAGACCAACATCGACGAGATCCTCAAGCGGCAGCAGAACGTCCGGAACGCCTACACCTGGTACAAGCCGCAGCTCGACAGGCTCCTGGCGAACACGGGCGCGAGCATCCGGCCGCTCAGGGAGGCCCGCTGACATGCTGGTCGCCTCCGGCCTGGTCAAGCACTACGGCGGCGTCACCGCGCTGGACGGCGTCGGCATCGACCTGCGGGCGGGGGAGGTGCACGCCGTCGTCGGCGAGAACGGCGCCGGCAAGTCCACCCTCGTCAAGATCATCTCGGGGGTGGTGCGGCCGGAGGGCGGCACGATCGAGCTGGACGGCGCGCGGGTCCGGTTCTCCGACGCGCGGCAGGCCGCCTCCCAGGGCGTGGCGATCGTCTCGCAGGAGCTGATGACCTACGACGACCTGACCGTGCTGGAGAACCTCTTCCCGTACGGGGCGCCGCGCCGCGGCGGCCTGGTCAGCGCCCGGGAGATGCGGCGGCTCGCCCAGCCCGTCCTGGACGAGCTGGGCCTGGACCCGCCGCCGCACGTCAGGACCGGCGAGCTGCCCCTGGCCGACCGGCAGCTCCTGGAGATCTGCCGGGCGCTCCTCCAGGACCCCCGCGTGCTGATCCTGGACGAGCCGACCTCGGCGCTGCCCCGCGACGCCGCCGCCCGGCTCGCCGCGGTCACCCGGCGGCTCGCCGGGCGGGGGCTGGCCGTCCTCTACATCTCCCACTTCCTCGAAGAGGTCATGCGGGTCGCCACCCGCGTCACCGTCCTGCGCGACGGCAAGGTCGTGCTGCCGGGCGCCCCGGCAGCCGACGTCGGGCTGGACTTCCTGGTCACCGCGATGCTCGGGCAGCCCGCCCGGGACGCGGCGCCCCCGGCCGCCGTCCCGCACCGCCCCAGCGGGACGGCGGTCTCCCTCACCGGCGTCACGGTGCCCGGCCGCCTGCGGTCGGTGTCGCTCGCGGCGGCCGGCGGGGAGATCGTCGGCCTGGCCGGGCTGCAGGGCTCGGGGCACCTGGCCGTCCTCGACGCCGTCTGCGGCCGGGCCCGCCCGTCCGCCGGCGAGGTGCGGCTGCCGAACGGCCGGTCGCCCCGCTCCGCCCGGCACGCGGTCACCGAGGGCGTCGCCTACATCTCCGGCGACCGCAAGGGCCGGGGCCTAATGCTGGACAAGCCGCTGTGGGAGAACATCACCTCCGTCAGCTGGCTCGGCCAGGGGCGCGGCGGCTCCATGCCCCGCCGCGCCCGCCTCATCGAGCGCGCGCACGGGCACCTGGAGCGACTGCGGATCCGCGGCGACGTCCGCGCCCGCGCGGGCGAGCTGTCGGGCGGCAACCAGCAGAAGGCCGTGCTGGCCAAGTGGCTGGACGCGGCCCCGTCCGTCCTGGCCCTGGACGACCCGACCCGCGGCGTGGACGTCGGCGCCCGGGGCGAGCTGCACGGGATCGTCCGGGACCTGGCCTCCGCCGGCCGGGTCGTGCTGATCGCCTCCACCGACCTCGCCGAGCTGGTCGAGCTGTGCCACCGCGTCCTGGTCTTCCAGCACGGCCGCGTCGTCGACACCCTCGACGGCGACCGCCTCACCGAGCCGGAGCTCAGCCTCGCCATGAACGCCGGCTTCGCCGATCCCGCCCTGTGATCCCGCCCTGTGATCCCGCTCCGTCGCCGGGTCAGGACCCGGTGAGGAGCGGGATCACCGGGGCGAAGGCGTCCATGTGCGCGTCGGAGACGAGGTAGTAGGTGAAGCCGTAGCGGTCGCGGCGGGCGATCATCTGCTCGGCGATGTGCTCGGGCGGGCCGACGAACTGCGACGGCATGTCGAGGACGAGGTCGGTGGACGAGGCGCCCCAGCCGCGCAGGACGGCCACGCGGGCGGCGGCGCGGCGGGGGTCCGGGCCGATCGTCGGGGACACCAGCATGCTGAGCTCGACATCGCGTCCGGCGGCGGCCTCCCGGACCCAGTCCGCCTTGCGGGCGATGGTGCCGGGCAGGCGCTCGGTGATCTCGTCGGAGATCGTGCCCGCCGGGAGGGCGCGGGGGAGGATGCCGGCGGTGTCGGCGTGCCGTCCGGCGATGCCCAGCATGCGCTTGCTTCCCGCGCCCACGAGGATCGGCGGGCGGCGCTTCGGGCGGGGGAAGACCGCCAGGCCGTCGATCCGGTAGTGCTCGCCCGCGAAGTCGGTCTTGTCGCCGGAGAGCAGGCTTCGCAGGACCTCCAGCGACTCCTCCAGGCGTCCCACCCGCGTGCCGGCGGGGTCGAACGGCATCCCGGCGCGGTCGTACTCCTCGCGGAGCCAGCCCGCGCCGATGCCCAGCTCGAACCGGCCGCCGGACACGTGGTCGAGCGTGGCGGCCTCCTTGGCGAGCATCGCCGGGTGCCGGTAGTCGTTGGCCAGGACGAGCGTCCCGACGCGCAGCGTGGTGGTGGCGCAGGCGGCGGCGGTCAGGGCGACCATCGGCGACAGCTGGTCGCCGAAGTCGTCCGGGGTGAAGTGGTCCCGCAGCGTCAGCGTCGCGTAGCCGAGGTCCTCCGCGCGGCGCGCAGTCGCTACCAGGTCCGCGGCGGTGCGGACCGACTCGCCCACGACGCCGAAGCGGAAGGGCCGGTGGTGTTCGTCCATAGGACGAGCATGCCCCGTGAATGGAACGTTCCGCTGGCAGGAATCCGACATGGGGTTCGGCCCCGCCCGAGCCAGCGAGTCACCCGTGGAGGCGCTGGGAGAGGAGCCGGCCGGGCCACTCGCCGACCGCGAACTCGGCGACCGCTTCGAAGCCGTTGCGGCGGTAGTAGTCGACCAGGCGGCCGTCCCCGCCGCCGTAGCAGTCGACGCGCAGCAGGGCGGCGCCCTTCGCCCGCGCCTCGTCCCGGGCCTTGGCGATCAGGGCGGCGCCGACGCCGAGGCCGGCGAACGCACGGTCGGTCACCAGCAGCGTGATGTAGAGCTCGGGCTCGTCGATCGCGTCGACGTAGTGCGGCGGCTCCGGCGAGACGGCCAGGATCCCGGCCGGGCGGCCGTCCACCTCGGCCACCCAGATCTCGTCGGAGCGCGCGATGCCGCCGATCCGCTCCACCCGCTGCGGGCTGGCCGACCAGGGCTCGCCGCCCCACTGGCCCGAGCGCCCGTTCCTGGCGAGCCACTCCACGGCGCCGTCCATCATGGCCATGATCACCGGCACGTCGTCCGTGCCGCCCCTGCGGATCTCCATCGCACCTCCCCGTGCGGTCCGATCCTCCCAGACCGGTGATCATCCGGGCGAGACGGGCCTGCGGTCCCGGTCCTGCGCCGGTTCCAGCTCGCCGTCGGCGAAGAGCCGCGCGAGGGGACCGCCGGACGGGGACGCGCCCGGCACCGGCGGGCGCAGCCGCTCGGCCGCCTCCGGGGGCAGCGGGCGCGTCCGCTCGCTGTAGCCGCCGGACGGGGACCGCACGATGACGCCGGTCTCCACGCCGTGGCCGAGGATCGCGCGGTCGCGCCGCTGGAGCCCCAGGCAGATCCTGCGGGTGACGGCGAACGCCAGCACCGGCCCGGCCAGGACGGCGGCGCGGAAGAACCAGGTCGTCGCGAACAGCGACAGGTGGAACCGGTCGGCGATGACGTCGTTGCCCGCCGCGGCCCACAGCACGCCGTAGAAGGCGATGCCCGCGGCGCCGAGCCCGGTCCGGGTGGCGGTGTCGCGCGGCCGGTCCAGGACGTGGTGGAGGGCCTGGTCGCCGGTGGCGCGGCGCTCCAGGAACGGGTACAGCGCCAGCAGCGTGAAGAACACCGTGATCGCCAGCAGCGGCACGACGACGCCGAGCGCGAGGGTGTGCCCGGCGACGGCGACGTCCCAGCCGGGCATCAGCCGCAGCGCGCCGTCCCCGAACGCCAGGTACCAGTCCGGCTGGGAGCCGGCGCTGATGGCGGTGGGGGAGTACGGCCCGTACAGCCAGACCGGGTTGATCTGGACGAACGCGGCCAGCAGCACGGTCACCCCCGCGGTGAACAGCAGGTACGCCGCGGTCTTGGCCATGAAGACGGGGAAGAACGGCTTGCCCTCGACGGCCCTCTCCGTGCTGCGCCCGTGCCGGAAGTCGGTGTGCTTCTGCACCCACGGCAGGACGATCGCGTGCGCGGGGACGAGCGCCAGCATCAGCCCGGGAACCAGCAGGACGTGCACGATGTACAGCCGCGGCACGAGGTCGGTGCCGGGGAACTCCCCGCCCAGCAGGAAGAAGCCGAGGTAGGAGCGCCGCCCAGTGGTGCACCTGCCGCAGCGGCACGTACGAGCCGTCGTAGACGATCTCGGCCATGCTCGGTTTGAAGAAGAACGTCAGGAACACGCCGGACGCGAGCAGGACGAGGAACGAGTACAGGGCGATCTCGCCCAGGAGGAGCGACGTAGTACGACGATGTGTAGTACTACAAGGGGTAGATAAAGATCAGGTCGCGATGAGCTCCTGCGCGCGCCGGAAGAGCCCCAGGGTGATCGAGTGCAGCAGGTCGCCCGTCTCCGCGGACGCCTTCCCGGCGCACGCGCGCGCGTGGGTGCCCTCCAGGACGATGCCGAGCTTGAAGCACGCGAGCACCGCGTACCAGGTGATGGACGACAGGTCCCGCCCGGCGACGGCGTCCGCGCGCTCGGCGTAGGCGGCGACCAGCTCGTCCGCCGCCGGCAGGCCGCCCGCCGCGCCGAGCGGGCCGGCCAGCGACGCGCTCTCGTCGCCGTCGACCGGCCAGGTCGCCAGCAGCCAGCCGAGGTCGAGCAGCGGGTCGCCGATCGTGCACATCTCCCAGTCGACGATCGCCGCGACCTCGGGGCCGTCATAGGAGTACATCAGGTTGGCCAGGTGGTAGTCGCCGTGCATGATCCCCGGCCGCCACGTCGCGGGCCGGTGGGCGTCCAGCCACCGGGCGACCTCGTCCAGCCCCGGGATCCGCGGCCCCGGGTAGCCGTCCAGCGCGCTGTAGGACTCCAGCTCCGACCTCCAGCGGCCCACCTGCCGTTCCAGGAACCCGCCCGGCCTGCCGAAGTCGCCCAGCCCGGCCGCCTGGTGGTCGACCGCCCCGAGCGCCGACAGGGCCCGCGCCGCGTTCAGCCCCATCGCGTACCGGACGGAGCGGTCGGCGGCGTGCGGATCGGGCAGGGTCACCGAGGCGTTGAAGCCCTCGACCGGGGTCATCAGGTAGAAGACGGCGCCGCCCATGACCGTCTCGTCCGGGCAGGCGGCGATCATGCGCGGCGCGGGCACGCCGGTGCCGTCCAGGGCGGCCAGCACGCGCGCCTCGCGCCGCAGCACCTCGTTGGTGCGCGCGCGCAGGTGCGCCGGGCCGCGCCGGAGCACGTAGCCCCGGCCGCCGCGCCGGAAGCGGATCAGCATGTTCTGCGTCCCGCCGGTCAGGGGCGCGACGTCCTCGAACGGCCCGCCGGGCAGGCCCTGGCCGTCCATCCACCCGGCCAGGACGGCGAAGTCCACGAGCGCGGGGTCGATCCGCTCAGGCTGCACGGCGGTTTCCTTTCTGACAGGAAGGTTTACCGGAGAGTAACAGTCATGCGGCGGAGGCTCGCCCGCTGAGGTCACATTCGTCCAAGACCCGTGTGACCTGCGCCGACAGACTGGGCAGATCACCTACGACGACCCATGGAGGACGATATGACGAGCGAGATCCGGCGGACCTTCTACCCGCTGATCAGCTACAGCGACCCCGGCAAGGCCATCGAGTGGCTGGAGCGGGCCTTCGGCTTCACCCCGCACGAGGTCTTCAAGGACGAGCAGGGCAACTTCGTCCACACCGAGATGAGCTACGACACCGGCATCTTCATGTTCAACAAGGGCAAGCCCGGGACCTCGGCGCTCTACGTGGCCGTGGACGACCCGGACGCCCACTACGCCCGCGCCAAGGCCGCGGGCGCCGAGATCTTCCGCGAGCCGGCCGACCAGGACTACGGCTCGCGCGAATACGCGGCCCTCGACCCGGAGGGCAACGAGTGGTACTTCGGCACCTACCGTCCCTGAGGACCCGGCGACGGGCGGCACTTCAGTCCTTCGCGGACGGACGGCCCGCGACCAGGTCGCCCAGCGCGGTGCCGAGCCGCTCGATGGGACGCCGGTACCTGCGCTCACGGGCCTGGGCGCGGCGCTCCTTGCGCGACCCGGCAGGGTAGCGGCGGCGGGCCCAAAGCGAGTCCGGGCGGGCGAGGCGGACGGCCCCGATCAGCGCCAGCACCCCGATGAACAGCCCGATCAGGCCCATCCAGATCTTTCCCTTGAGGAGGGCCACCACGGAAGCGCACAGATCGAACAGGAGCACGAGCGCGATGTGCCACAGCCCGCCGCCGGGGGAATCGTCCACGCCCAGCGGCCGCAGTCCCAGCAGCAGCAACCCGCACAGCGCGACCGTGATGAAGACGACCTCGACCGAAAGCCTGCCCTGCTCGCTCCAGTAGACGTCCTCCAAGTGCAGGACCAGGGCGAACTCGTCCAGGACCAAGGCCGTGCCCGCCCCGAAGAGAGCGGCCGCGGCCCCCGCCCAGCCGGACGACCCGTCGGCGACGGCCAGGCCGCCGACGCCGCCCACGCACATGAACACCAGGCCGAACACCACGTGATGGACATGCCGGCCCCCGGGCGTGACGTTCCCCGGCCACCAGCGCGCCTGCCGTCGGATCATCCGCACGCTGAACCGGATGAACACGAACGCCGCGATGAACGCCACGAAGAAGCAGAACAACCTGAGCCGGCCGGTTTCAGCGATCTCTCTCGTGAACCACTGCCCCATGATCAGCACCCCCCGGGTGGTACCTTCCCCTGCCC
>NZ_SMKU01000373.1 GCF_004349215.1 Actinomadura rubrisoli
CCGCCCGCCCGTCGAGGCCCACCGCCGAGGAGGCCATCAGGCTGGCCAGGTCCCAGGTGGGGATCGAGGAGGACGGCGGCGGCGAGACCAAGTTCCAGGAGTGGTACATGAGCACCTCGCGCGCCGGGGAGACCGTCGCGCGCGACGGCGGCTCCATCGGGCAGTACGGCGACGCCTCCTGGTGCGACATGTTCATCTCCTGGATCGGCGACCGGCTCGGCTTCAGCGACGGGATGGGCAAGGACGCCTGGACGGTCGCCCACGCCCGCTGGTTCCAGGACACCGGCCGCTGGGGCGACGAGCCCCGTCCCGGCGCGATCGTGTTCTACGACTGGGACGGCGGCGGCGCGGTCGGCGGCATCAACCACGTCGGCATGGTGATCAAGAAGCTCGGCGACGGGAGGATCCAGACCGTCGAGGGCAACACCGGCGACGCGGTCATGGTCAAGAGCCGTTCGACCGACAAGGTCGTCGGCTACGGCTACCCCGACTACGCGGCGCGATGACGCGCCCTTTCCAGAGGGCTGCATAGGATCGCGCGCATGGAGGACCGCGTTCGGCAGGGCGGTGCCCTCTCGCGGCGCAGGGCACTCGCCCTGGGCGCGGGAGGCACCGCCCTGCTGCTCGCCGGGACCACGGGCTTCCTCCGCGCGCGCTCGGACGAGTCCGGAACGCCCTCCACGGAGGCGACCAAGGTCGCCGGGTCCTTCCGCCCGGACATGGCCGGCCCGGTCCTGGCCAACAGGGCCCGTGCCGTCGGCAAGGGCGACCGCACCGCGTTCCTCGCCACCGTGGGCTCCGCGCCCCCCGCTTTCCAGGCCGCCCAGTCCCGCCTGTACGACAACCTGCGCAGGCTCCCGCTGGACGGCTGGCGCGAGCGCGTCGCCGGCACCCAGCTCACGGACGGCAAGACGGGCGCCACCGTCGTGCGCGTGGAGATCCGCTACAAGCTGCGGGGGTTCGACCGCGGCGCCGTGGCCCGCACCCGCTACCTGATGCTCGCGCCCCGCTCCGGCATCTGGGTGATCGTGGGCGACGGCTCGTCCCACGGGTTCGCGGACGAGGCCGAGATCTGGGACGGCGGGCCGCTGACCGTGGTCCGGGGCCGGTCCAGCCTGGTCATCGGCGACGCCGGCGACCTGCCCCGGATCGCCCGCCGGCTCGACGCCGCCGTCCCCGTCGTGACCGGCGTCGTGGGGCGGGGCTGGCCGCAGCGGGCCGTCGCGCTCGTCCCCGCCGAGCCGCGGCTGGCCGCGGCGCTCGCCGGGCAGGGCCAGGACCTCCGCGAGATCGCCGCCCTCGCCACCGTGACGGCCGCGGCGGGCGGCGGCCGCGGCGAGGACCGGGTGATCATCTCCCCCGCGACCTTCGGGCGCCTCAACGAGCTCGGCCGCGACGTCGTCCTGACGCACGAGCTCACGCACGTCGCCACCGGCGGCGCCCGCGACCGCACCACGCCCCTGTGGCTGATCGAGGGCTTCGCGGACTACGTCGGCTACCACCGCGCGAAGGTCGGCGTCGCGTCGGCGGCCCGGGAGCTGCGGCGCGAGGTGGCCGCGGGCCGCCTGCCGGCCGCGCTGCCGTCCGCCGACGCCTTCTCCGGGGCCGCGGAGCGTCTCTCGCAGTCCTACCAGGAGTCCTGGCTCGCCTGCAGGATGGTCGCCGACCGGTACGGTGAGGCGACGCTCGTGCGGCTGTACCGGGTCGCCGGCCGCGTCCCCGAGGCCACCGCGCTGAGGGACGTGCTGGGCCTCACCCGGGACCGCTTCACCGGCATGTGGCGCGACTACCTGAAGAAGGAGCTCCAATAAATCATGAGCGGGCAGGAGGTCGCGTCGTCCGGGCTCAGGAGTGGAGGGCGGGAGGGCGCCGCGCGGATGCGGGTGCCCCGGCTGGCCGCCGCCGTCACCGCGGCCGTGCTGTTCGTCACCGTCGGGATCGTGCTGGCCGTCACCACTCCGTGGAACCCGCTGCCCGGTCACGTGCCGGGCGGGCATGTGGAGCCCGATCCGGGCCTTGACTACTCTCCCTCGGAGATCGCCCGTTCCCGCGCGTTCGACTCGGCCGTCAACCCGCCCGCCTACGCCGGTCTCGTCGTGGGCGTGCTGCTGGTGCTCGCCCTGGGGTTCACGCCGCTCGGGTCGCGCTTCATCGGGTGGGCCACGGCGCGGGTCCGGCGGTGGCCGCTGCGCGTCGCGGTCGCGGCGGTCGCGCTGACGACGCTGCTGCGGCTGGCCGGGCTGCCGTTCGACATCTGGAACGAGTCGGTGCTGCGCCGCTACGGGATCTCGACCCAGGCGTGGCCGGAGTGGCTCGTGGACCAGCTCAAGTCCCTGGCCGTCACCTGGGTGATCTACACGATCGCCCTGCTGCTGCTGTACGGGGTGGTGCGCCGCTTCCCGCGCTACTGGTGGGCGGGGGCGGCCGCCGGCGGGTTCGTGCTGGTGGTGGCCGTGTCGTTCCTCTATCCGGTGGTGGTCGAGCCGGTCTTCAACAAGTTCCACTCGCTGCCGCAGGGCCGGTTGCGCACCGATCTGCTCGCCATGGCCGAGCGGGACGGCGTGCCGGTGGAGGACGTGCTGGTCGCCGACGCGTCCCGCCGGACCACCTCGCTGAACGCGTACGTGTCGGGCTTCGGCTCCACCCGCCGCATCGTCCTGTACGACACGCTGCTGAAGTCGCCGCCCGCCCGCGTCGAGTCGATCGTCGGACACGAACTGGGGCACGCCAAGCGCAACGACGTCCTGTGGGGGACGCTCGTGGGCGCGCTGGGCATCGCCGGGGCGATCTGCCTGCTGCACCTGCTGATGACGTCACCGCGGCTCCTGCGGCGCGCCGGGGTCGATCCGGAGACGTCCCAGGAGCCCGCTCCCGGACCGGTGCCGGACCCGAAGGGCACCGGCGCCGCGGACCCGCGGTCCCTGGCCCTCGTCCTGGCCCTGGTGACGGTGGCCACCCAGGTCGGCACCCCCGTCCAGAACCTCGTCAGCCGGCGCATCGAGGCGCGGGCCGACGCGCACGCGCTGAACCTCACCCGCGACCCGTCGACGTTCGTGTCGATGCAGCACGAGCTGTCGGTGCGCAACATCTCCGACCTGAGCCCCGACGCCCTCGAATACCTGCTGTGGCTGACGCACCCGGCCGGGCCCGACCGGATCGCGATGGCCCGCGACTGGGCGCGTATGCACCGCGCCCAAGCGCCGCCCCCGCTGAACGGGCCCGGATCCTAGGGCCGACCCGTCCAGCGGGACGGAGCGCTACGGGCCGCCGACGGCGCGCGGCGCGGTCGGCATGGCGCCGTTGCCGGACTGCGCGGACAGCGTCGACGCGTCCGCGTGCGGCGCCGTCGTCACCGACCGCTTGAGGGCGCTGCCCTTCACCCAGTCGTTCCAGTTCATCTGCCAGTAGCCCCAGCCGTTGTCCGCCTCCAGCTCGCGGCTCGAACCCGTCACCTCCAGCGGGTCGCCCCGGTAGGACAGGTTGTAGAACCACTTGGCGTCGGACGGGCTGATGTTCACGCAGCCGTGGCTGACGTTGTCGTGACCCTGGTCGCCGGTCGACCAGGGCGCGCTGTGCACGAACTCGCCGCTGTCGGAGATGCGGACGGCGTTGTTGACCGACAGCCGGTAGTACCCGGGGCAGCCGGGCCCGCAGCCGGTCGTGGACGAATCCATGATCTCCGGGTTCGACTTGTCCATGGTGAGGTGGTCGCCGTTGGTGGTGGTGTACTTGCGGGCCCCGCCCCTGCCCATGCTCGTCGGGATGGTGCGGGCCTTCCTCCCGTTCACCTTCACCACCATCTTGTGGGTGTCCTCGCCCGCCGTGGAGATGTGCTCGTCACCGACCTTGAAGTCGACGGCGTAGTTCTTCCCGCCGTAGGTGTCCTTGCCGGTGCTGACACCGCTCAGGTGGGCCTGGAACCTCACCTTGGTGTGCGCGGGCCAGTAGGTCTTCGTGCGGAACACCGCCTCGGGGCCGTCTTCGCCCTCGAACCAGTGCCAGGCACCCTCGACCGGCTTGTCCGAACGCACCTCAAGGGCCCGTTCGACGGCGGCCCTGTCGGTCACCTTCTTGCCGAACCGCATGATGATCGGGATGCCGACGCCGACGGTCTCCTTGTCGTACGGCGCCTCCAGCGTCATGTCGAGCTTCTTCTTCACCTCGGCGACGGAGAAGCTGTTGCGGACCGTCCGGCTCTTCCCGTCCTTGCCGATCGCCGTGGCGCTCACCGTGTACCGCTGTCCCGGATCGAGCGACCAGCGCGACCGCCACTGCGTCCTGTCCGCGCTGAGGTCGCCCTCCACCGGCGTTCCCCTGGTCGCCACCGTCACGTTCTCGATCGTCCCGCTCCGCGCCTGGACGGCGATCGGGGTGTCGGGCCTGAGCCTGCCTCCCCCGTCGTTCGGGGACACGGAGAGGTTCACCACGTCCCTTCCCGCCGTCAGTGTGTCCCCGGAGCACCCGGCGGCCCCCACCGCCACGGTCGCGCCGACGAGCACCGCGGTCGCCCGCCTTCCCCGGTCTCCTGGTCCTGAGCCACCATCCCGCACTGTGGACCCCCCGGTCGTCCGACTGGGCGATTTGATTCGTCTTGCCCAGCCCGGTCGCTAGGAACGACGCCCAGATGAAAAGGCCGGTACCCAGAAAAATGTGGGTACCGGCCCCTCTTGGGGTTCTTTTACTGCTCAGTGGGCGAAATGACCCCGGTAGTACTCGAAGACCAGACCGATGGTCGTCATGACGGTCGCGGCCGCGCCGAGCATCACCAGCCACCACCCGAACACCACGCCGAGCGCCACGCACGCGGCCGACATCGCCAGGAACAGCGGCCACCAGCTGTGCGGGCTGAAGAAGCCCAGCTCGCCCGCGGCGTCGGCGATGTCGCCCTCCGGGTCGTCCTCGTACAGCGGGCCGTTGTTGGCCCGCTCAAGGCGCCGGACGGTGAAGTGGATGTAGAACCCGATGAGCCCGGCGAGGCCGATCGACAGGGCGAGGGCCGTGGTGCCCGTCCAGTCGCCGGACCACAGCCAGTAGACGACGTCGGTGACGAGGAAGAACACCGCACACCCGTAGAACAGGAACGCCTGGACGCGCATCCGCTACTCCCCCTTCGTCCCGGCCAGCTCGCCCTTCGCACCCACGTGCGGGTGGTGCAGGTCGAAGGCGGGCCGCTCCGAACGGATCTTCGGAATCGAGTTGAAGTTGTGCCGCGGCGGCGGGCACGACGTCGCCCACTCCAGCGAGGCGCCGTAGCCCCACGGGTCGTCGACGTCCACCCGCTTGCCCTTCTTCGCCGTGATGTAGACGTTGTAGAAGAACGGCAGCAGGGAGATGCCGAGGATGAACGAGAAGATGGTGGAGACCTCGTTCATCCCCTGGAACTCGCCGGCGTAGTCGGCGTACCGGCGGGGCATGCCCGCCGCCCCCAGCCAGTGCTGGATGAGGAACGTGCCGTGGAAGCCGATGAACAGCAGCCAGAAGTGGATCTTGCCGAGGGTGTCGTTCAGCATCTTGCCGGTCCACTTCGGCCACCAGAAGTAGAAGCCCGCGAACATCGCGAACACCACGGTGCCGAACACGACGTAGTGGAAGTGCGCCACCACGAAGTAGGAGTCGGAGAGCTGGAAGTCCATCGGCGGCGACGCCAGGATGACACCGGTCAGGCCGCCGAACAGGAACGTCACCAGGAAGCCCAGCGACCACAGCATCGGCGACTCGAACGTCAGTTGTCCTCGCCAGATCGTCCCCACCCAGTTGAAGAACTTCACCCCCGTGGGCACGGCGATGAGGAACGTCATGAACGAGAAGAACGGCAGAAGCACCTGGCCGGTCACGAACATGTGGTGCGCCCACACGGTGATCGACAGGCCCGCGATGGTGATGGTCGCGAAGACCAGGCTGATGTAGCCGAACACGGGCTTGCGGCTGAACACCGGGAGGATCTCGGTCACGATGCCGAAGAAGGGCAACGCGATGATGTAGACCTCCGGATGCCCGAAGAACCAGAACAGGTGCTGCCACAGCAGCGCGCCACCGTGCGAGGCGTCGAACACGTGCGCGCCGAGCTTGCGGTCGGCCTCCAGGGCCAGCAGCGCCGCGGCGAGCACCGGGAACGCCAGCAGGACCAGGATGGAGGTCAGCAGGATGTTCCAGGTGAAGATCGGCATCCGGAACATCGTCATGCCGGGGGCGCGCATGCACAGGATCGTGGTGATGAAGTTGACGGCGCCCATGATGGTGCCGAAGCCCGACATCGCCAGGCCCATCACCCACATGTCGCCGCCGATGCCCGGCGAGCGCACCGCGTCCGACAGCGGGGCGTAGGCGAACCAGCCGAAGCTGGCCGCGCCGCCCGGCGTCAGGAAGCCCGCGATGACGATGAGGCTGCCGAACAGGAACAGCCAGTACGCCAGCATGTTCATCCGCGGGAACGCCACGTCCGGCGCCCCGATCTGCAGCGGCATGATGACGTTGGCGAAGCCCGCGAACAGCGGCGTCGCGAACATCAGCAGCATGATCGTGCCGTGCATGGTGAACAGCTGGTTGAACTGCTCGTTGCTGAGGAACTGCAGACCCGGCTTGTACAGCTCCGTCCGCATCAGCAGCGCGAGCACGCCGCCGATGAGGAACATGAAGAACGATGTGATCAGGTAGAGGTAGCCGATCACCTTGTGGTCGGTGGACGACATCCACGAGGCGAGGATGCGCCCCTTGCTCGTCCGCGACGCGGCGACCGGCGCGCTCGGTGCGTGACTGATCGTGGTCACTGGGCACCCCCCGCGGCCTGGGCCTTGGAATCGGCGATGAACTTGGCGTACTGCTCGGGCGTCACGACCTTGAGCTGGAACAGCATCCGGCTGTGGTCGACGCCGCAGAGCTCGGCGCAACGGCCCTCATAGGTGCCGAGTTTCTTCGCCGTGAACTCGAACTCGTTGGTGTAGCCCGGCATGACGTCCTTCTTGTACAGCAGCGCCGGGACCCAGAACGAGTGGATGACATCGTTGGAGTGAAGCCGCACCCGCACGGTCTGCCCGGTCGGGATCGTCATGACGGGCTTCGGACCCGAGGAGGCGTTCGGCGCCACCGGCTGGCCGACCACGGAGGCGACGGTCTTCTCCTGGCCCCCGGCCTTCTCCTTGTAGTCGAACTGCCAGCTCCACTGGAACGCCGTCACGTCGATCGTGACCGCCGGGTTGTCGGTGGTCTTCTCGACGTAGTTCTCGTCCCGCGCGGTGAAGTAGAACAGCACCGCGATGATGACGAACGGGACCGCCGTGTAGAGGATCTCGATCGGCATGTTGTAGCGGACCTGCGGAGGCAGATCGTCGGAGCGCTTGCGGTGGAACAGCACCGCCCAGATGATCAGACCCCAGACGACGGCGCCGACCGCGAACGCCGCGATCCAGGAGCCCTGCCAGAGGTTCAGCATGCGCTCGGCCTGATCACTGATCGGCTCGGGCATGCCCAGGCGGGACACCTCGCCGCTGCACGCGGTGGCGGTCATCGCCGGCAGCCCCAGCGCGGCGGCGCTTCTCAATGCGCGGCGAGTGCGCACAGGCGTACGCCGCTCCCTAGAGCGGGTCGGACTCACGGAATGCCTTCCCCACGGATGAAAGCCCGGCCTGCCGGGCGGTGAGATCAGTTGTTGCACGTGTGGTGGACACCCTAGCGCGAGGGTCGCGGGAAGCCCGGATCGGGTGCCCGGTTAGTGTTCTGGCGTGGCTAACTCCAGCGCGCCGGGCTCTTACTTCGACGCCGCTTCCACCGAGCCGCTCCATCCGGCGGCCCGGACGGCGTTGCTGGGAGCGCTGGACGCGGGCTGGGCCGATCCCGCCAGGCTCTACGGGACGTCCCGGAGCACCCGCATGCTGATGGACCGGGCCCGCGCGCGCGTGGCCGGCGTCCTGGGTGCGCGTCCGGACGAGGTGTCGTTCACCTCGTCCGGCACCCAGGCGGTGCACCTGGCGGTCCTCGGGGGGCTCCAGGCGCGCCGGCGGGCCGGGCGCCATCTGGTGGTGAGCGCCGTGGAGCACTCCAGCGTGCTCCACGCCGCCGAACTCCACGAGCGCGACGGCGGCGAGGTCACCGCCGTCGGCGTCGACCGGAACGGCCGGGTCGACCCCGCCGAGTTCGCCGCGGCGCTGCGTCCCGATACGGCGCTCGCGTGCCTCCAGTCGGCCAACCACGAGGTCGGCACCGTCCAGCCGGTCGCCGAGGTCGCCGCGCTGTGCCGCGAGGCCCGCGTGCCGCTGCTGGTGGACGCGGCCCAGTCCCTCGGACGCGCGGACGTCCCGGACGGCTGGTCGTTCCTCGCGGGCAGCGCCCACAAGTGGGGCGGCCCCGCCGGAGTCGGCGTCCTCGCGATCCGCAAGGGCACCCGGTGGCGCTCCCCGCTGCCGGACGACGAGCGCGAGGGCCGCCGCGTCCCCGGCTTCGAGAACGTCCCCGGCGTCGTGGCCGCGGCCGCCGCGCTGGAGGCGTACCGCGCGGACATGGCGGACGAGGCACCGCGCCTCTCCGCGCTCGTCGACCGGATCCGCGACCGGATCCCGCTGACCGTCCCCGACGTCGAGGTGGTCGGCGACCCGGTCCGGCGCCTCCCGCACCTGGTGACCTTCTCCTGCCTCTACGTCGAGGGCGAGGCGCTCCTGACCGAGCTGGACCGGCTGGGTTTCGCCGTTTCCTCGGGAAGCTCGTGCACGGCGGATACGCTGCGTCCAAGTCATGTCCTAGAGGCGATGGGAGTGGTTACCCATGGGAACGTGCGGGTATCGCTGCCGCGTGGCGTTGATTCGGCGGATGTCGACCGGTTCCTCACCGTTCTCCCCGACACCGTCGCCCGCCTGCGCCGGACGACGTTGAACACCATCGAGACAGGGAGGCGGTCGCGCCCATGAGGTTCCGAGGCCGCGCCAAGGGCGAGGCGTCACCCGGCACCGGCCCCGCGCCGTCCCCCGT